>CAYUEM010000380.1:0-1508 GCA_964442925.1 uncultured Hyphomonadaceae bacterium | reverse complement strand
AACCCCCGACCCCCGCATTACGAATGCGATGCTCTACCAGCTGAGCTATTGCGGCGACGGCATCCGGGCGGGATGCAGCTCAGGCTCATACCGCGCGCGAAACCTGCCGGCAAGCACCGATCTGAGATCAGGCGCGCGCGGTCGGGCCCTGCATGCGCGCAGATTGGTGTTACGACTCATCCTTCACATAATCGAGCGGTGGGCCCTTGCGCGCCAGCGGCGCAGCGGGACGCGCTGTGACCACATCCGGGGGCCCCGTATCGGGGGCAGCAAGCGCAGGCGTGCGCCCGGCGGCCAGTTCGCGGTCAAAACGCTCATGACGCGGATGCACCAGCTCGCCCGTGTCACCAAAGGCATAGACCAGACGCGCCCAGTCGCGGGCGTCGTGTTCAAACGCTGCACCGCGCGGATCAATATCCGACCAGTCGGCCTCGCGTGCTGCCGTCGCAGCCATACGCGACCAGCGCGCCGCCTCGGTGTCATCGCCATATCCCTTCAGCGCCTTTTCCATCAGGAGGCAAAGCCGCGCGGTGGGTTTCTCTTCGATCAGCAGCGCCAGTTCACGCACCGCATCGAGCCATTTTTCCCGCTCCATGGCGAGTTCCGCCTTGACGATCCGGCTCTCGCGATGGCCGGGATTGACCGAAATCAGGGCCTCCAGCCGCCGGCGCGCAGCCTCTGACGCATCATCCCCGTCGAGCCGCCCGGCCAGTTGCGCCAGTGCCGGATGCGGGCGCGCTTTCCAGCCAAGTTCAAGCACGCCCTGCGCGGCTTTCAGTTTGCCGTCGATCATCAGGTGACGCGCGCCATGCCAGGCTGCGGGCGGGAAGCCGGGCGCGGCGCGGATCGCATCGGCGAGTGCGCGCTGGGCCTCCTGACGGTGATTGGCACCCATGCCGGTGGCATGAGCGGTGAGCAGGACAGCGCGCCGGCGGGGCAGTCTCTCGCCGGAAATGGCACCGCGCTTTTCACCCGCCGCAAGTGTCGCCAGCGCCGCGTCCCAGCGCCCCTGGCTGACCTGCAGGTCAAACAGCGAGTTGAATGGCCAGTCTGCACCCGATTTCAGCTCCAGCGCTTCGCGTGCGCGGGTTTCCGCCGCCTTGCTGTCACCGCGCTCGATCGCTGCGGACGCGGCCCCGCGCAAGCCCGCAAGCTGGCCACCGGGCAGGCGCATCAGCTGGCCCCATGCGCGCTCGGCCGCGCTCCAGTCCTCCCCAGCCTCCGCCGCACGTGCCTCCAGCAGCAGTTTCAACCGCTCATCTTCGGCATGTTTTGCCGCCCGGCGGGCAAGTTTCAGCGCCGCGCCGGCGTCCCCGGCTTCGGCCGCCAGAAGGCCCTCGGTCAGTGCCCGGTTGGCCTTGCGAACCTGCGTGTGCCTGCGCGCACGCCCAAGCGCCCATGGCAGAGCCACCATGCCGGCAATAAGCCACCAGCCGACAGCGACGAGCCCGGCCATCACGATTGCGAGCAATATGGCGAGCCCGAGCGGCAGGCTCGCCGACACGCCC
>CAYUEM010000379.1:0-1512 GCA_964442925.1 uncultured Hyphomonadaceae bacterium | reverse complement strand
CCGCGATCGGGTTTGGCCCCGCAATGCCGGGCGTGCGCGCCGGCAGGCTTTTCCAGATGACGCCGCAGGCGACGATCCCGAACACCACCAAGGCAGCAAGACGCAGCGCGCCCATCATCGTCGCCATCCGGTAAGGCTCTTGAGCGCCTCGATCGCAAACTCGGCCAGCTCGGCTTCCAGTGTCGGGACAAGATCACTCGAGTCGTCCATGACCCCGATGTCGGTGTTGATCTGGAAGGCAACGGTGACGCCGTGGTCGGCATAGTGGCGCAAGCTCGACACATAGGCTGGAATCCAGCCGCCGTGTCCATAGACCGGCCCGCGCGGCGTTTCTGCGTAGATCGCAACGCCCGCGCCGTAGAGGATGCCGGGGGCGTCCGGGTCGACCGGCACGCCATCGAGCAACCGGTCGAGGTATGGCGCGTCCATCGCGTCGCCGCCGAACAGCAGATGCCCCCAGCGCGCCAGATCGACAGATGTCGAGGCGAAGCCTCCGCCTGCGGATTCCACCGCCGGGTTCCACAGCAGCCGCCTCTCGGCATTGGCGGTGCGTTCGGGCATGCCGAAGGGATTGTCCGGCGCGACATAGCCGACGGCGAGACCCGGCAGATCGGGACGGTCCGAGGGGATCGTGCCAGTCAGGCCGAGCGGTTCGAGAAAGTGCGTGACAATTGCCTCCTGCCAAGGCCGACCGGTCACCTTCTCGATCACAAGGCCGAGCAGGACATAGCCGGTGTCGCTGTAGGACCATGCCGTACCCGCCTCGCACAACGGCTCGTGGCCAGCCACGAAGGCGATCAGACGCTCTGGTTCAAATTCACTCTCCCCTGCTGACAGCTGCGCAAATGCCAGTTCAAACGCCGGCAGGTGAACATGGTCCGGCAGGCCGGACGTGTGTTGCAGAAGCTGGCCGATGGTCATGGTCCCTGCATTGGGTAGCGCGCCGAACCATGGACGATCGCCAAGATAGACCGAGACCAGATCGTCTCGTGACAGCGCACCTTCAGTTTCCAGCGACAGCACCGCCGCCGCGACAAATGTCTTGCCGACACTCGCTGCCAGCATCGGCGTTTCAGGCGTCATGCCGCGCTCGTTTTCCACATCGGCAAATCCGGTCACTGCGGTCACAATCGTGCCGTCAGGCAGGACGACTGCTGCGCTCGCGCCGGGAAAGGCATATTGAGCGCGGGCTCCGTCAAGCACGGTCTGCAACCGTGTTGAAAGCTCATCGTGGCTTCCAACTCCAGGAGACGACACACAACTGGCCAGCGTCAGGATACAAACTGCGATGATCCCCTGACGCACCGGCCTACTCCGCTGAATTCGGCATAAAGCTGCGCGTTTCCGGGATGACCTCAGTCACCGCGCCTGCACGCGTGAACATCGCCGCCCGATTCCACCACACGATGATGATGGCCACCGCAACAAGGATCCAGGTGTCCCAGGGCTGCGCATCTGGCCAGAACGGATTGATGAGCTGCCAGTGAAACAGCATCGGCCACAAGAGGCTGC
>CAYUEM010000378.1:0-1540 GCA_964442925.1 uncultured Hyphomonadaceae bacterium | reverse complement strand
CGGCGAGGTGCGAGCGAAGCGAGCCTTTAAAGGACGAGGAAAACCTGAAGACGGGCTTTTCAGCAGCCTGTTAGGGCCGGCAAGGTGCCCAGGGCCGCGGCTGGCACGGATCACGGCGCACCTTGCGCGGCTGGCCACCGCGTCCGGGCCGGATCGACTGGCCGCCCAGCCGCTGCACCTCCGCCCAGCCGAGCGTGCCTGCACAACCTTCAGGCGCCTTGCCCGCAAACAGGTGGAAGCGCACATCATCGCCCGGACAGCGCCCGCTGCGCCAGTCATCGCGATGCAGGCGCACCGTGCCGGACGGCGTCGTCAGATCGCAGCCATTGCGGCAGTCCAGCGCCGGCGGAAGATCACTGTAACGCATCGGTCCCAGCCCGTCGCCATCGACATAACCAACCCGCCGGAAGGCCTGATCATTGCCCAGCACATAGACATCACCCGATGGCGCGAAATGCAGGAATGCGGGCGGTGTCAGCCACCAGACGGTGATCGCCGCCACCATCGCCGCTGTCACCGCCATCAGCCGCCCCGCGCCTTGCATCAGCACGACAAAGGCCAGCGACAGGCTGGCAAGCCCCAGCGACAGGCCCGGCATTGGCGAAGAGGGCACCAGCACACGGCTGCTCTCTCCGGCCACACCATGCGCGATGGCAAGGATTGCCTCCAGTGTCAGGCCAAAAACCCGGATCGCGGGATCGGCAAGCCCGAACGGCGCGAGGAACAGGCTTGCGCCCGCTGCCGGCGCACTGGCAAAACTGAAAATCGGCATGGCGGCGAGATTGGCGATCAGGCCCCATGCGGCCACCCGGTCGAAATGATACAGCGCAAATGGCGCTGTCGCTGCCCCGCCGACGACCGAGGTGATCACCAGCGAGCTGGCCGCATCGCCCAGCCATGCACGCCGGCCCGGCCCGCGCGCCGCACGCGAGCGGTTCCACGCCTCATAGACGGCGATCAGCGCGCCGGTGGCTGCGAAACTCATCTGGAAGCCGGGCGACATCACACTGTCTGGATGGATCAGCACCACCGCGATCATCGCAACAGCAAAGCTGCGCAGGCTGAGCGCGGACCGATCGATCAGGATAGCACCGAGAAAGATTGCGGCCATGATAAAGGCGCGCTGTGTGGAAATGCTGGCCCCGGAGATCACCAGATAGGCCGCTGCCGCCAGCAATGCCCCGGCTGCGGCTGGTTTCTGCACCGGAATGCGCAGCGCCAGCGGCTCGATCAGCGCCAGCCCCCGGCGCAGCACGAGATAGACGAGCCCGCTGACAATCGCCATGTGCAGCCCGGAAATCGCCAGCAGATGTGCGAGCCCCGATGCCCTGAGCGCTTCGGCATCTTCAGGCGCCATGAAGCTGCGGTCGCCCGACATCAAGGCGGCGGCAAATCCGCCCGCCTCAGGTCCAGCCGCGTCATTGACGTGCACGGCGAGCCTGCGCCGCCAGCCGGCAATCCTGCGTTCCGCCTTTACCAGCAGGCCCGGCGGGTCTCCCAGTGCGCCGCCGCGACACCGGCCCTGGACATATCCGACCGC
>CAYUEM010000377.1:0-1541 GCA_964442925.1 uncultured Hyphomonadaceae bacterium | reverse complement strand
CGCATCGACCTGCGGTATGCTCCTTGCCAGCACGAACGTGGCAGGCCACCAGCCGGCTCAAGTTGAACAGGATATGCTCTAGAAGGCGGAAACCAGCCGCAGGCCCGATGAGAGATGCACGCAATATCTGGACCCTGATTCTTGCCGTCGGCTTGTTGCAGCTGGCTGCCGGGCTGCTCGGCGTGATCACCCCTCTGGGACTTGAACTGATCGGGGTGACGCCCTTGCGGATCGGGGCGATTGCGGCGGTTTATGCTTTCGGCTTCATGCTCGGAGCTGCGAGTGAACCGCGCGCACTTGTGCTGTTCGCCAATATCCGAGTGTTCTCGATTGGTGCCGCCCTGACCGCTGCGGCGGCGCTGCTGATGCAGCTTTATCCCGATGCCTGGGTCTGGACACTGTGCCGGCTGGCGCAGGGGGCCGGGTTCGCCTGGATGCTGGCCAGCGCTGAAAGCTGGACCTCGGCGGGTGTCTCGCGGGAGGGACGCGGCGCGGTGACCGCGATCTATCAGGTCGTCGCCAAGGCAGCGCTGATTGCAGGCCCGTTTCTCGCCGCAGGCGCATCTGCCCTCTCGCCGCGTGCCTTCATGTGGTGCGGGGTGTTTCTTGCGCTGGCGCTGATCCCGGTCTGCCTGACCGGCCGAGACCAGCCGCCGAGCCCGAAAGCCTCGCCGCTGCCACCGAGCCGTCTGTATGCAACAGCCCCCTCGGCCGTGATCGGTGCATTCTTCGCCGGCCTGATCACCACCGGCACGCTCGCCCTGCTGCCGGTGTTTGCGCAGTATCTGGAGCTTTCACAGCCCGGAACATCGAGCACGGCGCTGGCCGCCACGGCGATGGCGACCACCTCATTCGGTGCCCTGGTCGGCCAGTGGCCAATCGGTCGGATGTCGGACTGGCTCGATCGCCGGCTTGTGATTGTCGCCATGGCCGCGCTCGCCGCCATCGCCGGGGGCATTCTCGGCGTCTTTTTCGACGATTTGCAGGGTGTGGCCGCGCTGATCCTGCTGGCGGTGTGGGGCGCGGGTGCATTTGCGATTTATTCGGTCAGCCTCGCGCACGGCATCGACCGGGCCGAGACTGGCGAGATTGCCCGGATGATCTCCGGTCTGATGTTTGTCTGGGGCGCAGGATCGGTACTCGGACCGCCGCTGGCGGGGGCATCGATGCGTGCGGGTGCCGGGCCTGGCGGGCTGTTCCTGCAGGCGGCTTTCCTTTCGGTCATTCTCGGCGCGCTGATCCTGCTGCGCCGGCGGGCGCGCGCTGCCACTGCGCCGGTCGATCAGGAGAAATTCAGGATGGCACAGCCGCCCTCGGTTGCCGGCGGCAATCTCGGTGCCAGCGGGGACGGTTGAAATTTGCACATTTCCGCAGGGTCATTCCCCATATGGCTGAGTTGCCCCACCACGATGGGCTGATATAAGCCTGAGAAGATTTCGCGGGTGCATTGCAAAACCCCGCTCAGTTGCTGGACGGCGAGAGGCTCTCAGACATGAACATTCACGAATACCAGGCAAAAGCGGTCCTGAAATCCTATGGCG
>CAYUEM010000376.1:0-1547 GCA_964442925.1 uncultured Hyphomonadaceae bacterium | reverse complement strand
GGGCAATATCCTCGATCTCGACATCCAGAGGCGAGGGGTCGAGCAGATCGAGCCGGCGACCCGACAGCATCCGCTGCCAGGCGCGCGGGGTTTCGGCGGAGGAAGCTGGGCGCGCGCTCATGACCAGACACATAGGCCAGTTCTCGATGAGATTGAAGCACCCGGCGGCAAACACGGGGGTTTGACAGCGCCTTGCGCCTGGCATCTTTCTGGCGGCATGAACTTGATCCGACAAGCAACCGGACCCTAATGCAATGCTCCTGATCTGCCTGACCCTTTCCGGCCTCCTGGTTATCATCACATCGACCGTGCATTTTGCCGGGCTTGTCGGGCTCAGCCGGCTCCTGCACCGCAGCCGCGTTCATCCCGGCGACCTGACGACACTGACCGGCCAGGGCGCATCGATTGTCTCGATTGTCGTGACGTTGTTCCTGCTGCATGCGATCGAAATCTGGATATATGCGCTGACCTATCTGTTGCTCGGCGCGTTTCAGGGTCTCGAAGCGGCGCTGTATTTCTCGACATCGACATTCACCACGGCCGGTTTTGGCGATGTCTATCTCACTCCGCCCTGGCGGATGTTATCAGCAGCGGAGTCGGCCAACGGATTTCTCCTGATCGGCTGGTCGACCGCATTCCTCGTTTCCGTTTCCGCCCGTGTGCGCGCCTTCGAAGCCGACATCTCAAGGGATCGTGACAATGCGGCACACGACTGCGCGCCCTGACGTCGCGCAAATGATGGACAAGGCTTCGCGCCACCTTTAATTCCGTATCGGGAATATCAGATCAAACGGGACAGGGGCCGGAATGTTCGACAAGATCCTTATCGCCAATCGCGGCGAAATCGCCGTGCGCATCATTCGCACGTGCCGGCGGCTCGGTGTGAAGACGGTCGTGGTGTATTCCGACGCCGATGCCGGCTCGATGGCGGTTGAGATGGCTGATGAGGGCGTGCATATCGGTCCGTCACCGGCGAGCGAGAGCTATCTGGTGATGGACAAGATTGTCGATGCGGTGCGCCAGACCGGTGCGCAGGCGGTGCATCCCGGATTTGGCTTCCTGTCGGAAAATCCCGCATTCGCGCGCAGACTGTCAGATGAGAAGATCACTTTCATCGGTCCCAACCCGCACGCCATCGAGGCGATGGGCGACAAGATCAGCTCCAAGAAGCTGGCCGCGGAAGCCGGCGTCAGCACCGTGCCCGGCCATATGGGCCTGATCGAGAGCACGCAGGAGGCGGTGAAAATTTCCCGTGAGATCGGCTATCCTGTGATGATCAAGGCCTCGGCGGGCGGCGGCGGCAAGGGCATTCGCGTGGCGCATGATGACGCCGAGGTCAAGGAAGGCTATCCGGCGGTCAAGGCTGAAGCGGCCGGTGCCTTTGGCGATGATCGGATCTTCATCGAGAAATTCATCCTCAATCCGCGTCATGTCGAAATCCAGGTGCTCGGCGACACGCATGGCAATGTGATTTACCTGTTCGAGCGCGAATGCTCGATCCAGCGGCGCAATCAGAAAGTCATCGAGGAAGCCCCCTCCCCGCTTCT
>CAYUEM010000375.1:0-1599 GCA_964442925.1 uncultured Hyphomonadaceae bacterium | reverse complement strand
CGTCGGCCCGCAGCAGGAATGGCTGACCACGGAAGGCTTCCTCGAAGCGGTCGCGCAGAACTTCGAAAAAGCGATGGCGGCGGGTTGATGTCCTAACCTGCGAGCGCCGGCATGCGCGTTCTCGTCCTTGGCGGTTACGGCCTGATCGGCTCGGGTGTATGCCGGCGTCTGATGGCGTGCGCGGCGCACATACCGGTCGGGCTGGGCCGTTCACGTCAGATCGGCGAGGCCAAGCTGCCGGCCATTGCCTGGCGTCAGGCGGACATTTCCCGCCTGACCGCGCCTGAAGACTGGCTGCCCCTGCTGGAAGGCATCGAGGCGGTGGTCAATTGCGCCGGCGTTCTGCAACAGGGCCTCGGCGACCGGCTGGCCGCAGTTCAGCGCGACGCGATGCTGGCCCTCTACACCGCTTGCCGCACGGCAGGGATTTCCCGCTTCGTGCAGATTTCCGCACCCGGTGCCGCGCCAGGCAGCAACACCGATTTCTACGCCACCAAGGGCGAGGCCGACGCCGCCCTGAAAGCCAGCGGACTGGACTGGACAATCCTTCGCCCCGCGCTTGTCATCTCGCCGGAAGCCTATGGTGGCACGGCCCTGTTGCGTGGGCTGGCAGCTTGCCCCGTCATCCAGCCGCTGACACTTGCCGATGCGCGCATCGATGTCGTTGCCGCCAGCGATGTCGAAATCGCGGTCGAAGCCGCGCTGGGCGGCAAATTTGACGGCTGCGACCTCGATCTGGCGGCCGATGACGCACCCACACTGGAAACTCTGGTGCTGGAATTCCGCCGCTGGCTCGGCTTTCGCAAGCCCGCCGCAATCCTTCGCCTTCCGGTCTGGATCAGCGCGATTGCCGGGCGTTTCGCTGACATCGCCGGCTGGCTCGGCTGGCGCTCGTCGCTGCGGACAACGGCGCAGAAAGTGCTCGCAAACGGCGTGCGCACCTCGCCTGATGCCTGGAAGGCTGCGGGTGGACACGTGCTCGCATCACTGGATCAGATCTTCGCCGCCCTGCCCTCAACCGCGCAGGAGCGACGGTTCTCCCGGCTGCAATTTCTTTATCCTCCGCTTCTTGTCATGCTGGCAGTATTCTGGATCGCCTCCGGCCTGATCGGCGCGGCGCGATATGATCGGGCCTTTGCCCTGCTCGCCGGCACCCTGCCGCCCACAGCTGCGCATGGCGCGGTCATACTCGGCATTCTCGCGGACCTGATGATCGGCCTTGCCCTTCTGGTGCGGCCCTTGACGCGCAGCGCGGCGATTGCATCGCTCGCTGTCGCAGGCGGATACCTGCTGGGTGCGAGCCTGTGGCGGCCGGATTTATGGCTCGACCCGCTCGGCCCGATGGTGAAAGTGTTTCCGGCACTCGGCCTGGGGCTGCTGTTTGCCCTGATTCCACTGAGACGGTGATGATCTGGATCGACCTTCTGCGATGGGTGCATGTGATTGGCGCGACGATCCTTCTCGGTACCGGTGCCGGCATCGCATTTTTCATGCTGATGGCGCATCTCACCCGCGCGCCAGCGCTGATCGCGCACACAGCCCGTATCGTCGTCATCGCAGACTGGATGTTCACAGCATCCGCCGTGATTGCCCAGCCTG
>CAYUEM010000374.1:0-1612 GCA_964442925.1 uncultured Hyphomonadaceae bacterium | reverse complement strand
GACATTGGAGCGCGAACTGGTCAGCGAATTGAGCTGGTGCAGCGGCCGGATCAGCTTGGCAAGCTTGCGTTTCAGTGGCGGTGTGTCGGAAATCTGCCCGCCATGCTCCCAGACCGAATTGGCCCGCACGAGGCTGACAAGACCGAGAATGTCCTCATTCTCAACGCTCAGGCTGCCATCCATATAGCTTTCGGCAAGGCCGAGCTTGGGATGGCTTAGAATGCGGCGCTCGACATTGGCAGCATGAATATGCGCGACGATATCCGGCCAGCCTTCGACCCGCTCGCCAAGCCGCAAAACCTCGCCGCTGGCACGGTGAAGCTCCAGCGTGCCTCTGGTTATGCGTCCCGCCAGAAGGCGTTCGATCAGTGCCATTTGGAGTATGCCCTCTCTGGCCCGCCAGCATTCCCTATCGATCCGAAGCGCGCGCCATTCCCGATGATGATCCGTCTGTATTCGGAGCGATCATCCGCAAACGCGGGCGTGATCGCAAATCACAAAAAAGACAGGGCGTTTCGCCCGCTCAGCCTACGCCCTGCATGTAGCGCGGCAGCCAGCCTTCATGGGCTTCGTGCAAGGCGGAGAGGGGGACGGACTGTGTTGCCCCACGTGTCTGGATGGCGATGCTGTCGCCGCCAAACTCCCCGAGGATTTTCAGCGGTGCATATTTGTTTCTAAAGCCGTTGACATGCTTAGAGGTGACAGCCAGCAGGAACAATCCCTGATCTTCTCCAAACAGAATCTCGGGAGCGGAAAGGGGTTCGTCCCAATCCGCGCGGATCGATACACCCAGTCCTGAGCGCAATGCCATTTCGGCTGCTGCGCAGGCAATGCCGCCTTCGCTGACATCGTGAATCATGTGCATGAGCGGGTAGGAGACAAGACCACGCAGGAAACCGCACGATTGCCGGTTTGCCGCAAGATCCACCGGTGGCGGGGGGCCAAGGTCGTTGCCCTTGAGGTTGAGAATCTTGCGGGCGTAAAGCGATGCACCAAGATGCCCCGAAAACCTGACCCGGCCCGACCAGAGCGCCAGAAGGTCGCCGGCCTGCGCGCCCGGCAAGGCTCCGAGCATTCTGACATCCTCAATCAACCCGACCGCGCCGACCACGGGCGTCGGCGGGATCGCGCGACCGTCCGTCTCATTGTAGAGACTGACATTGCCGGACACGACGGGGAAGTCGAGGACGCGGCAGGCCTCGGCCATGCCGTCAATGGCGCGCACGATCTGGCCCATGACTTCGGGTCGCTCCGGATTGCCGAAATTGAGATTGTCCGTGATTGCAATGGGCCGCGCGCCGACCGCCGAGAGATTGCGATAAGCCTCCGCGACCGCCTGCTTGCCGCCCCCATAGGGGTCGGCGGCGACATAATGCGGGTTGCAGTCAGAGCAAATCGCCAGCGCCTTGTTGGTGCCGTGAATGCGAACGATCGCCGCGTTGCCGCCCGACTGGGAGCTGTCCACCGTGTCGCCCATGACGTGGCGGTCATATTGCTCCCAGATCCAGCGTTTCGACGCCATATCCGGGCAGGACATGAGCTTCAGCAGAACTTGCGCGTAATCTTCCGGTTCAGGATATTTCGAGATGTCGAGCGGGGCGCGCTTTTTCGG
>CAYUEM010000373.1:0-1613 GCA_964442925.1 uncultured Hyphomonadaceae bacterium | reverse complement strand
GGGCGGGCGTTACGCCGAAGGACAGTGTTGCAAATTGACTTGTCAGAACGCAGCCTGGTCGTATTCGATTCGAGCAACTACGAACGGGAGAGTGCTTGCATGGCAGAGAGGTCCCCATCGCGCTTCGCGTTGTTCTGGGAAAAGAACGGCTGGCTCGGTCTGATAATTGTCGGAGCTGCGCTCCTGGTTCTTGGTATCTCGGCCATACTTGCGGCTGCGGACGAGCAAGAGCAGAGTGCCACGATCAAAACGGAGGGCACCGTGACATCGCTCAGAAGACTGCGGCGCCCGAAATCCGAAGGCGGTGGGACCGCCCACACCGTGTACGTGGACTTCATGGTGGACGGTAAGCATAGCCTGGCATCACAACGCATTCGATTATCGGATTTTCAGCAACTCATCGAGGGGCAGACCATTTCTGTCCGTTACCTGCCGGACAATCCGGCCCGGATTTGGGTCGCTTCGGATGCTGACTCCACTCTGGCGTCCCAACTGCGTTTTTGGGGGTTTGTTTTGCTGATTTTTGGGCTTTTTCTAGTGTGGGCGCCATGGGTTGTTGCAGGCAACGAGCTGAAGCAGAACCGAACCAATTTGCCCAAATAGGCCCATCACGCCGCGCAGATGTCACGATGACGGCGGTCCGCATGCAGTAAACGGTAATGACGAAGCAGCCGGTCTAGAGTGCGAGGGCCAGTGGTGCGTAAGGCGCGGTATGCTCGATGGCTCTGAGAAAGACCACGCAATGAGAGCATAGGGAAACAGAGCGGTTCCAAAACGCCCGAACAGGCGAAAAACGTCGATTGATCAGCCTATCTTGTTGTCGCCTCCAGCGGTTGGAAGCGCCGGTCGTTACGCATTGCCGATTGATCCGGGAAGACCAGGGTCTTGTCTCTGAGATGATCGCTACGTCCGTCTGTCGAGGCTGAGTGTCCGGACCTGGCCGAAGGCAGACGCCTGCTGCACCGTACAATGAAGTCTTCTTTCGACCCATAGCGGACTTGATACGGCGCATCATCAGATTTCCGCCTGCGACCATGTGCGGACCGGCATCATTGGGAGGTGCTCGGCGCAGATTCAGGCTTTGTTAAGCTGCAGCAGGCGAACATCTGGCGCGCTTACTCAGAAGGGGAAGGGTATGCGATTCGTTGTTCGTTCTCTGATAACGGCCGCTTTGACGTTTTGGGTCTTTCAAGCCGCTAATGCTCTGGAGGTCATCGAGGAACCTTCAAAATGGATGTATCCGGGAAACGCGAAAAAGCGTGGCATAGAGGGCCACGCGGCTGTCCATGCGCCGGTCCATTTCGTTGACGCTGCGTTGGAGCTTGGCGAGGACGGCGTCCCGGTCCTGAGCGTCCGCGTCCGGCGGGGCCCGGTAGACGGCGTTCTCCGTGAAGAACGGTGCGAGCCGGGACCAGTCGTCGTCTTCAAAGGCGGCCTCGAAGGCCTTCGCGTATTCCATGAAGCGCTGTTCGATGCTCATGCAGGCTCTCTTCCTCGGCACGTCGGGCTTTCGAGCTACCGGGGATACACCAAAGTCCCAGCCGCCGCCAGCCCGCCCTGCCGGCCGGCCCGGGCTCTCAGGAAGGCCGCCCCCGCCCGATGGCGTAGTGGGC
>CAYUEM010000372.1:0-1626 GCA_964442925.1 uncultured Hyphomonadaceae bacterium | reverse complement strand
TCCTTCCGGACCTGACCCGGTTGGCGAGCGGCCCGTCCGCTGCCAGCCTCCTGCCTTCTATATCGCGACTTCGGGTCGGGGTGACAAGCGGCGATCTGAGACTAATGTGCGGTTTAATCGCGCAAGGCAGGAGAGCGCATGACGAAGATCACTTCTGAAGACATGCCGCTGGCGATCCGGCCGATCGAACGCGCAGCCCATCGCCGGGTCGATCCGGCAGCGATGGAGGCGGCGCGGCAAGATCCCGATGTGCTGGTCTGCCTGATGCGGGCAGGCGAGCCCCTGCTTGAAGGGGCGGCCGGGGGAAAACCGCTGCAGCCCGGCGAGCTGTTCAGAGGCCCGCAGCGCGCACTGTGCTGGCTTGGACGTGAAGCGTTCCGACTGTCACCGGACGCGAACACACTGTTTCTCGGCGAGGATCGCGAAGGCAGCCCGATCTTTGCGCTTGATCTCGATCCGGAATTTGAACTTGGCGGTTCGGTGCTCGAAGGCGTTGGCGCGTTCGAGGACATGCGCGCCGCGGCGCAGGCCTTGTCGCCGCTGGAGGCCAATTGCGCTTCGACCGCACGTTCGCTGTTCGAATGGCACGCCCGCCATCGTTTCTGTTCCAATTGCGGAGCGCGCAGCGAGATCGTCGAGGCTGGCTGGAAACGCGTCTGCCCGGCCTGCGGGGCGGAACATTTTCCGCGCACCGACCCGGTTGCGATCATGCTGGCGGTGCGCGGTGACAAATGCCTTCTGGGGCGCTCGCATGGCTGGCCGGCGGGTTTCCTGTCCTGTCTGGCTGGCTTTGTTGAACCGGGCGAGACGGTCGAGCAGGCGGCCTGCCGCGAATTGCGTGAAGAGGCCGGGATCAAGGCGGATCCGGCGCTTGCCGAATACCTGTTCTGCCAGCCCTGGCCATTCCCCTCCTCGCTGATGATCGGCATGATCCTGCCGGCTGAGAGCGAGGAGATCAGCGTCGAACAGGATGAGCTGGAGGCCGCTTACTGGGTCAGCCGCAGCGATGCGCGCGCAATGCTGGCGGGCGAGCACCCGGAATTCTATTGTCCCCCGCCAATGGCTGTGGCCCATCACATCCTCAAGGCCTGGGCCGAGCGCGATGACTGAGCGGGGGCTGGCGACAGGAGGGCCGTGCGAAGCCTCAGCGCTTTCCTGCCAGCAAGGCGCGCATGGCGCGGTAGGTGCCATAGGCTACGAGAAGGGCAAGCAGCGCCGCAATCGCGGGCATCCACCAGAAGTTTCGCAGGAGCATCGGGCGGGAATTGATCGCCACCTGGCGCACCACCTCATAGCCTTCGGGCATTTCCAGAACGCCCATCTCGCTTGTAAAGGTTTCATAACCGGCCTGCATCTGCGCCATGAGCTCGCGATTTGCGGGCGCAAGATCGCGTGTCTCGCCGGGGTCCTCCGCAATATTGTAGAGGTGCCATTCGCCATCACCATAAGGCGGCAGGTTGCGCACGAGCTTGTAGTCACCGCGGTAGAGCGCGCCATTGCCGGCCACTTCGATACCGACCGCGTCCAACGGCCCATAGGTGCGCTCAGCCCCACCACTCAGCACCGGCACGAGGCTGCGGCCCGTCACCGGCTTGTCGCCGCCCTGCGGCATCTGCCCGCCGGCCA
>CAYUEM010000371.1:0-1631 GCA_964442925.1 uncultured Hyphomonadaceae bacterium | reverse complement strand
GGCCCAGGATCGCGCGGCGGCGGATATAATTGCGGCTCGCCTCCAGCGCGGCGCGCTCGATCAGGTCGACGCGGCGGCCAAGCAGGGCTTCCAGCGCGTCCTTGAAATCGAGATAGGTCGCCATGTCGCTGGCGTCCGGCGAGAACTGCACGAGGAAATCCGCGTCGCTTCGGGCGGGGTCGAAATCATCGCCCCGCGCGGCCGAGCCGAACATGTCAAGCCGCTCCACGCCGAACCGGCGGCAGAGCGCGGCCAGCGCCGCCTTTCGGTCTCCAATCTCTGCGTGCATGATGTTTCCTCAATTTCAGTTTAACCCGTCCGCCGTCATCGCACCAGCGCCTCGGTCAGGATCGCCTTCAACGGGTTGCGCAAGCTGGCCACCTCGGCCTCGGCACTGGTCAACTGCGCCAGCTTGTTTTCATGGCGCGCAAAGCGCGCATTTCCCCGAAACGCAATTGTCCGTCGCCCCTCGTCTCCAATCCATCGCCCGGGTCTGCTGTCTGGCTCCAGCCCCGCCCGGCCTTCAACCAGAATGGGCCGGCAGCAAACCATCCCCGGAACCTGAAAGCCGTCCTTCGTTTTTGGCCTCCTGCATTTCCTGCCGGCGCCGACTTTTCGGCGGCTCGCCACCTCTCACGGTTCGAACAGTGCCTTGTCGGCTTCGACCCGCGCGAGCGCCTCTTTTTCCTTCTGGATCATCAGCGTTATCTTGGATTTGCGCGCCTGGATGGCCTTCTCCAGGACCTCAAGCCGCTGCAAATCGGTCTCCAGCTCACCCAGCACTTTTGCATAGTCGCGCTGCAGCGCGCGGCGTCTGTTATTCACGCGCGCGATCATGAGCGGGTCATTGGCTGTCTTGGGGTCGAACTGGAACCGCTGTTCATGCCCCATGCGCCAGCTGATCAGACGGTTGGTCAAGCTCGGCCCAAAGCCCGGCACCTGGCGCACAGCTTGCACCTTGATATCGCCAGCTGTCTCAATCCCGAAAGACTGAAGTTGTGTCACACGCGAGGCGCCAACACCTTCAATCAGACCCGGCCGTATAGGAAACCTTTCAAGATAGATCGCAAGGTAAAGCCAGTGCAGCTGCTGGGTGGGCGTGTTGGAAAAGTCCTCGATCTTGCTGGCAATCGTCTCAGCGATATGGCGGCGCAGGCTCGCCTGGCTTATCAGCTCGCGCAATTGTTTCTCATCATTGCGCGGGATCACCGGTCCGATCTTCAGGATATTTTTCTTGTGCCTTTCGGCCTTGGCCTCCAGCCGCTTGCGCAGAAGTGCCCGAGCGATGACAATCGAGAGTGCAGCTAAGGCCAACCCGGCGAAAACGCCCAAGTGCAGAGGCATATCAAGCATGAACCAGACCAGCAACAGCAGGTACACGAGGCCATCCGTCATCAGTTTGGCGACCCGTACCCCAAGGCGCGGTGTTGAGGCTGGTGTTTTGCCGAAGGACTGCCAGTGCGGGTTGGCCTCAATGCGGTGTCTCGCGTCCTGGATGCGTGCCCAGACATGGTCCAGCCGGTTGCGATCGACTTTCGTCATGAGCAGACGGGCATCCGTTGCGGGCTTGAAAAAGAACACGATTCCGCGGTCCTCCGACGCGCACCACGGGCACTTGCCGGCGGCATTGG
>CAYUEM010000370.1:0-1632 GCA_964442925.1 uncultured Hyphomonadaceae bacterium | reverse complement strand
AGAACACAGTTGCCGCCAACCTTCTGATGTTCGCAATGCTCGTTGGCGGCGTGCTGGTGATGGGCCAGACTAAGGCTGAAATCCTGCCAGAGATCGATCCGCGGGCGGTCTCGATCACAGTCGAGTATCCCGGCGCCACGCCTGCGGAAGTTGAAGACGCCATCACCCGCCGGGTCGAGGACGCGGTCATGGGCCTGGAAGGCGTGGACCGGGTGACATCGGCCGCCTCGGAAGGCTTTGGCTCGATCACGCTGGAACTGAGCGATTTTGCCGATGCGAAAGCTGTGAAGGAGGATACCGAAACTGCCGTCGACCAGCTTGCCGACTTTCCGCCCGCAGATGCCAATGAGCCGCGCATTACCATCGCCAAGACCGTGTCTTCGGTGATGCGGCTCGTCGTCGCCGGCGATATT
This sequence comes from uncultured Hyphomonadaceae bacterium, assembly GCA_964442925.1. Taxonomy (GTDB): domain Bacteria; phylum Pseudomonadota; class Alphaproteobacteria; order Caulobacterales; family Hyphomonadaceae; genus UBA5336. The sequence goes on along the minus strand of CAYUEM010000370.1, from coordinate 1,219 downwards.
AGCGAAGGCGCGCTGAAGCGGGCCGCCGAGAGCCTGCGCCGGGACCTTCTCGCCGAGGACGCGATCAGCATGGTGACCCTGCAGGGCGCGCGCGACTATGAGATCGCGATTGAGGTCTCCGAAGATACGCTCAGCGCTTACGACCTGCGCATTGATCAGGTCGCGGCCGCCGTGCGGGCCTCGTCGGTCAATCTCTCCCTTGGCACCGTTCGCACCTCTGGCGGCGATATCCTTCTCAGGACGAATGCCGAGGCGCGTGACACCGCCGCCTTCGAGAACATCGTGGTCATCAGCGACAGCGCTGGGCGGCGCGTACGCCTTGGCAACATTGCCACCGTGCGGGACGGTTTTGCCGAAGTACCGCTGGTAAACACGTATAACGGCCAACCCGCGGTCTTCCTGCAGATTGACAGGGCGGGCGATGAAGATGCCTTCGATGTCCGCGAGGCCGTGGCCGCGTTCCTTGAAACCTACAGCCCGCCTGCGGGCGTGGAGGTGATTGGCATCGGAGACCAGACCGAGATCATCGGCGACCGGGTCAACCTGCTGGCACGCAATGCCATCATGGGTCTTGCCCTCGTCTTTGTCTTCCTTGCGCTGACCCTTGATCTGAGGCTTGCGGTCTGGACCAGCATCGGCATTCCCGCCGCATTCCTTGGCGGTTTCATCCTGTTTGGCCAGTTCACGACGATCAACATGACCTCGCTCCTTGGCCTGATCGTGGTGCTCGGCATTGTCGTGGATGACGCGATCGTGGTGGGGGAGAATATCCACGAACAGCAGGAACGCTCCGGCGCGGGCATCCTGTCGGCCATCGCGGGTGCCCAAGGGGTGTTCGTGCCGGTCCTCGTCGGTGTGACGACCTCCATGATCGCCTTCGCAACGCTGCTGCAATCGTCCGGCACGATCGGTCAGATCCTGCGCCCGGTGCCGATCGTGGTGCTCAGCGTGCTGTTCCTGTCGCTGGTCGAGGCCTTCCTGATCCTTCCAGGCCATCTTGCCCATGGCCGGGACTGGAGCACAGGCGCGATGCTGCGGCTGAAAACCCTCGTTCAGAAGGGTCTGGACGGCGTTCGAGACAGCATATTCGTGCCGCTCGCCCGGTTAAGTGTGCGCTTTCCTTATGTTGTGATTGCGAGTGCGCTCGCGCTTCTGATTGCCGTGTCGGGGCTCCTGTCCGGCGGGCATGTCCGCTTCATCTTCTTTCCCTATGTGGAGG
>CAYUEM010000369.1:0-1657 GCA_964442925.1 uncultured Hyphomonadaceae bacterium | reverse complement strand
GTGCGAACAATTCTCTGCGCAATCATCACGGCGATTCATGAATAGTCCAGGCTAGCAGCCTGTCGGACTTAAGCATCTGCTGTAAGGATAAGAGATAATCATAGTCAGGCTCTCTTGGTTAGTGGGATATCGATGAGTAATTTTCGACTGATTGATCGAGGCACGGACTTTCTGCTGCCACCGTCGGTGGACGAGTGGCTCCCAGAACGTCACCTGGCGCGTTTTGTGGTGGAGATCGTCGAGCAGTTGGATATGTCGAGCATGAGCAGGGCGTACCGCGGCTCGGGCTCGGCGGCGTATCACCCCTCGATGCTGCTGGGGCTGATGATCTATGGCTATGCGACCGGTGTGTTTTCCAGCCGCAAGATCGAACGGGCGACGTACGACTCGGTGGCGTTTCGCTTCATCGCTGCCAACCAGCATCCGGATCACGACACCCTGGCGACGTTCCGCAAACGCTTTCTGCGGGAGATCGAGGGGCTGTTCGTCACGGTGCTGAAGCTGGCTGGGCAAATGGGAATGCTGAAGCTTGGTACGGTGGCGCTGGATGGTACCAAGGTACAGGCCAACGCGAGCCGGCACAGTGCGCTCTCCTGGGCGCATGCCGGAAAGATCGAGGCGCAGCTCAAGCGGGAAGTTGAGGAATTGCTCAAAATGGCCGAGCAAGCCGATGCCGCCGATTTGCCCGATGAGCTGTCGATCCCGGAGGAGTTGGAGCGCCGCGAGACCCGGCTGGCGGCGATTGCCGGGGCCAAGGCCGAGCTCGAAGCACGAGCCGCAGAACGCCTGGCTGAAGAGCAGGCCGAGTATGAGGCGAAGCTCGCTGCGCGCGAGGAGAAAACCCGGCGCAGCGGCAAAAAGCCCGGCGGCAAGCCGCCGGCGCCACCGGTGTCGGGTCCGCGCGAGGACGACCAGGTGAATCTCACCGATGAGGAATCGCGCATCATGAAGACCCGGCAGGGCTTTGATCAGTGCTACAACGCGCAAGCGGCGGTGGACACCGAGACGATGTTGGTGGTCGGTCAATTCCTTACGCAAGCGGGCAACGACAAACGCCAGGTCGAGCCGATGCTCGAACGCTTGACGAGCTTGCCCGAAGACCTGGGCCGGGTCGATGAGCTGCTGGCGGATACCGGTTACTGCAGCAAACACAATGTCGAGCAGTGTATGAAAGCGGAGATTGAACCGCTGATCGCGCTGGGGCGCGAGTCGCATCATCCGTCGTGGCGGGAGCGCTTTCGTGAACCGCCGCCGCTCGAAAGCGACGCCAGCGCGCTCGAGGCGATGGCGCATCGGCTGAAGACGCGCGACGGGCGAGCCCGTTATGCGCTGCGCAAGCAAACCGTGGAGCCGGTGTTCGGCATCATCAAATCGGCGATGGGCTTCCGGCAATTTTTGTTGCGGGGACTGGAAAACGCGAGCGGTGAGTGGAATCTGGTCACGATGAGCTGGAACATCAAGCGGATGTTCGCTTTGCAACCGACTTGAAGCCGCTGCACCCGCGCTCGTCCAGATTTTCCTGGAGTCCATCAACATGGCTGACCGTGCTGCACCGCTTCCTGGACCATTGATCGCAAACTCAAGTCCGACGGGCTGCTAGGCAGCCTCTACCGCGGCAGGCCTGGTGTCCTGTCGACGCTGGTGCCCGTTGCCACCT
>CAYUEM010000368.1:0-1666 GCA_964442925.1 uncultured Hyphomonadaceae bacterium | reverse complement strand
TGCGCGCCCGCAACGCGCAGATCAACGAAGCCGTCATCGACGCCTACTACGAGGGTCTCATCGCCCAGAAGCTCCCCATTGATCGCGAGCGCTTCCGGATCACCGATGCCCGCCCAATCGATGCGAAAGGCACTGCCGGCTATACCTTCGAGCTCACCTACGCCTCGGACGACCCCGTCTATGCCCTCGAAAAAGGCAACAATGGGGTCGTCGCCACGCCCGCCCCGTCCTCCGGTACCTTGCAGGCGCGCGTGAACGCGCGCTACGCCAACGGGCGCTGGTCGGTGTTCAATGTCTCATCCCCGGACCACCTGCTCCCGCTACCCGTCGCTGAGGCCGGAGCGCAGAACCACGGCTTCGAACTGATCGTCCAGTCCGACTGAGCCGGCACAGATGTGCGTGTACATAACGGAGCACACGGCAGTTTCCGCTAAGCATGCCAGCGCGCCCCTCCCGCCGGCGTTACACAACGGGGCCTAACTGAAATGGGCCGTTGGCGCCACGCTCAATAAGAGGTTTACGTCGCCAGGGAGCGTTCTCTAGGGGTCAAAAGCTTGGAACCAGAGCACTGGCAGATGCGCAATCGTCCGGGCTCTAGGCATGCGCCGACATCCTCCTGACCCGGGGACAACCCGAATGCGGCAGTGCTTCGAAGTCTTACAGAAGCCGCAAGGTGCCTCCGTCACGGCCTCAGGGGCCATACGATCAGATGCACTAAAGTCTTTTTCTTTGGTGCCGATAGCCCCCACAAACAAGGTGAGTCTGTGCAATGGGCGCCTTCCGTAAGGCCGAGCAGTCTGGGAAATGTCCTCAATCTACGGTTATCTGATTATGTCTCCGTCTCAGCCGGACGAGGAATCGCGGCGCGGGCGCCGCTCCCACAGAGGTTGTTCCTCGACGCCCGCCAGAGGCCCCCTGTGGGAGGCCCGCCCTCGGGCCGATTGGGCGCCGGGGCATGTCGCCGAGACTCGATCAGCCGCTCAGCTGAAACGGAGACATAATAAGGTGGTCCACTATGTACTTGGCAGACTCACTCAATGCGAACGCCACAACCATCGTAGGAGCTATCAAGGCAGCCCGCCTTTTATATTTCCAAAAAGCACACCAACCGCCTTAGACCATACTCGGCGGACCGCACACTCGTCACTAAGAAGCAACCAACAGCCATGAAACCACTAACGATTATCTTTCCAATATTGGACGCACTCCTTGCTTGGTTTATTTCAATCACCACCGTTTTTCTGTTTAATAAATATAACGGCGTTTTCCAGGACTGGGCGTTAATATTACTCTTTGACTTTCTCATGGTCGCGCTCTTTTTTGGTGTATGGGCAGCAGCCCCCTTCGAGCGAGTGTCCGGTGGCACAGATAGGTTCCTAGCAATGCATCGCGCCGTGGCCTTCCCGGCCTCCATAGCGCTCACCGTCCTGGCCACACTACTACTAGACGAACTTTTCATGACCGTTGCAATCGCGCCCACCATTAAAGTACTCGGCATTACCGCAATTCTCCTATTTTGTGACGCAGTCTTGGGTCGCATACTGGCTCCCGCAGGGGTCCACAGCCGCAGTATCGTAACGCGGCTCGTCCGCTTTAGCGCCCGCTCGCTATTCGCTACAAGTGTCGCCGCCACAGTTGGAATCATTGCATACACACGCCTCAGAAG
>CAYUEM010000367.1:0-1676 GCA_964442925.1 uncultured Hyphomonadaceae bacterium | reverse complement strand
CCTTATTCTCTGGTCAGATGACGGTCGGCAAGGACGGGATGCTGTTCACGCTGCCCGCAGGCTCGGATGCTGTCGAGCGCGTCAAGACCTTTTGATCTCGGGTTTGCTCATCCCTGAGCAGGCGATCGCCGGCAATGCCAATGTCTGCGATCCGTATCAAAGGCACATTGATCATCATCAAAGCGCGCGAAGGGTTGTCGTTCAGTCGTGCAAGCGCCAGTCTGGCCATGCGCCCGGCGGCAAGCATCAGCGTGCCCCAGAGCAGTGGCGCCTTGGCTGCCTGCGTCAGCAATTTCGCCCAGGCGGGCTTTCGTGCCGAGAAGGGATTGCAGCGCGCGGGTGATGCTCACATCGCCGGACACCGGGCCGCCAGCGATCAGGCTCGCTTCCCCCTGCCGCGCTCGCGCACGACATGATCGCAGGCACGCGCTGTCAGGGCCAGCACCGTCAGGGTCGGGTTCTGGCAGCCCTGCGAGGCAAAACAGGCTGCATCCGTCACAAACAGGCCAGGCATGTCCCAGCACTGGTTCAGGGGGTCGAGCACGCCATCTTCAGGCCGCGCGGCCATGCGCGCTGTGCCACATTCATGCGCCGAGGTTCCCGGCACAGCGGGTCGGTCCGGCAGCAAGGAAAGTCGCGCATCGCACAAGCCCGCAAGGTCATTCAGGGCCCGGCCCATGGTTGCCGCCATTGCAAGATCGCGGTTTGACAGGGCGGCATCAATGATCAGCGCAGGAATGCCCCACGCATCCTTGCGCGTGGGATGAAGGCGAACATGGTTGCGCGTCTCTGGCAGTCGCTCGCCAAATCCGACAGCAATGAACCATGACCGGTCGCCATCAGCCGGCGTGCGGTAAAGCTGGACCCCGAAACCGCGATCACCATAGACCTGAGGCTCAACAGTCCTGTCCAGCCGCGGCAGGAAGCTGCAGCGTCCATCGGGGGGCGTCGCACCGTCGCCGCGAAGGCGCGGTCCGACGCCTTCAGCCTTGACCAGCAGATGATCCATCAGATTGCGGCCCAGCATTCCGCTTCGCGCGCCGATCCCATCGGGTGAAAGCGGCGCGTGAGAGAGCATCAGGATGCGCGCGGACTCGATTGGCGAAGCGCAACAAAACACGATCGGTGCCTTTGCCTCAAGGCGTTGGCCTGAAGCGCGATCATGCCAGGCGACGCCCCGCGTGCGGCCATCCGGCCCTGCCAGGACCTCCCGCACAATCGCGCCGCGCCGCACCCATAGCCTGTCGGTGGCGGCACCAGCGCCGAGATTGTCCGGCGGCGGGGCAAACCGTCCCGCCAGAACGGGGGTGCCGGGCCAGTGATCGTGAATTTTCGCGCGCAATTCGCTCTCGGCAGGCGAGGCTTCGATCGGGCTTGCGATCTCGCTGTCGGGCACATCGGCAACGCCATCAAGATTGCCCTGCAGCCCGAGAAGGTGCTCAACACGGGCATACCATGCGGAAAGCTCGCTCAGCGTGACGGGCCAGTCAGGCGACAGCCCGTCACGGGGTCTGAAATCCAGCGCGGAGAAACGGAAATACTGGCGGCCATGTCCCGGAATGGCGAGCCGGCCGCCGAGATGGTGCGTGCGCAGCCAGGCATAGTCGCGACCTTCCGGCGTCTCATCTCGACTTTGTACGTTCACGCCGCGAAGCAGAGCGCCTGCGCCATGCGTA
>CAYUEM010000366.1:0-1694 GCA_964442925.1 uncultured Hyphomonadaceae bacterium | reverse complement strand
GGACCCTTCTTTTTAGCCGCCGGCAGCTTCGCAGCTACGCCGGCTGGGGTCAGACTCAGCTCATAGGTCGGATCTTTAGACTGGAGAGATCTCGCCCAGGTTTCGGCCCGGGAGTGATTTCGATCTGTTAGCGCCCATCGTCCTCGCTGCGCTGCGGGCGCTGGGCGTCTTTGTTGCTGACGCGACTTGCAAGGGCACCGGGCTTCCGCCGACACGGGAAGTGTCAACGAACCCCATCCCGGAGGTCACCCGATGCCGCGCAAACGTCGCACGGCAGTGGACGTGGAGTCCATTGCCCAGATTCTGATTCGTACGGTTGGAGAGAAAGAGGTCGAGCATGCGGCCCGCGAATGTGGGCTTTTGAAACGCAAGCGCGATGTAACGCCGATGGCTTTGTTGGTGGCGTGTCTGTCGACTCTTGGCGTCGCAGATTCTCGATGGCTGGCGGACATTCTGCGCACCTTTAACCGTCTCACCGGGAAGTCCGTCCAGTACAAGCCTTTTCACAACCAACTGGCGAAGGACGCGTTTCCCCGGTTCTTGCACCAGGTGGTGCAACGGGCGCTGGCGAATCTGGCATTGCCGATCCTGTCCAGCGTTCCCGAGGACAAGCTCTCGATGTTTCGCGACATTCTGCTGCACGACGGCACGTCGTTCGCGCTCAAGGACGCGCTGAAGAAAGAATGGCCAGGGCGATTCACCACGCTCACGCCGGCTGCGGTCGAACTTCACGTGACGATGAGCGCGCTGACCGATCGGGCCATCGCCGTCACATTGGCGCCGGACAAGGAAGCCGAGCGGCAGTTCGGACCCAGCAGCGCCGATGTCGCGGGATGTTTGCTGCTCGAAGACCGGGGCTACGAACACCGTCAGTTCTTCATCGATGTGCAGGCGGCCGGCGGCTACTACATCATCCGCGGCAAGGCAGCGATTCGTCCTTTGATCCGAAAAGCCTACAACCGTCGCGGCCATCGTTTGCGATACCTCGAAGGCAATCGACTTCAATGGAAAATTTTACCGCAAGAAGATGTCGACCTCGACATCGAGTGGGGCAAAGGCACGTCGTTCTACCGCGGCCGGCTGGTCGCGCTCTACAAGCGCGGCAAGCGGAACAAAAAGACCTTCGTGTACTTGCACACCAACCTCGACCGCAAGGTCTTTCGGGCTGCCGATATCGCCACGCTATACCGCTTGCGCTGGCAAATCGAGCTCCTGTTCAGGGACTGGAAGTCCCACGCGAACCTCCACAAATTCGACACCGCCAAGAGCACCATTGCCGAAGGCCTCATCTGGGCCAGCATCCTCGCCGCGACGCTCAAGCGATTTGTCGCTCATGCAGCGGAACGTATCCTCGGTATCGAGCTCTCTACCCAGCGGGTTGCCGCTTGTGCGCGCCACTTCTTCGTTGAGCTACTCTGCGCACTCCAGCGCGGAGCCCGACGTCTGCGCCGCCAGCTCGCGCAAGCGGTCCGCTTCCTTGGCGACAACGCCAGGAGGGCTCATCCCACCCGCGATCGCCAATCCGGCCGCCTCGCCATCGGCCTACGTCCTGTCGTCACCATCTCAGGCGCCCACGGAGCGCGCCAGCGCGGAGGGGGCGCCCCTCTTAAGAACTGACCTATGAGCAAGTGCTAGGCTGCACCTCATGGCGCGCAGCCCGGCCCCCGAGCTTCCCGATTTCATCGCCAGACAAC
>CAYUEM010000365.1:0-1714 GCA_964442925.1 uncultured Hyphomonadaceae bacterium | reverse complement strand
GCGGAAGTGGCAAGGATAAAGCGAAGCATGGGGATCATTCTCCTGTGACAAGGTCGGTTGTTACGAGATCCTGGCCCCAGTTCAGGGCATGGACATAAAGACCGAGCGGATTGGCACGCAGGGTTTCTGCATCGCTCGGCGGCTGGGTGATGAGGGTGAAATTACCGGTGAACCTTTGGGCACGTACCAGCGCGCCATTCTCATAAGTCTTCTCGATCCAGCGGGCCTGGAAGCTGTCATCAGAGACGCGCACCACGCTGACGACATCGACGGTGCGGGACTTGCGTCCGACATCGGCGAAGGGATCATTGGCCGAGGCGTATTCGTTGAGGGTCGTGGCCGCGCGGTCGGTGACGAAGTCATAGGCCCGCAGCCAGTTCTCGCGCACCACGACCGGATCGACGCTGAGGCCCCGGACCCGGGTGATGAAATTGGCAAGATGATGGGCGATCTGGGCATCACTTGGGGTGTAGCGCTCGGTGGCCGGCGCCACGGTGCGGGCCGCGCCTGTCTCATCGACTTCGACGATGTAAGGCACGACCGTCGATTGCATACTCCGCCAGACCAGCGCGCCTGAGGTGACGAAGCAAAGCCCGAGGCATCCCAGCGCCATCAACCGCCAGTTTTTTGCCTGCACGCGGGCGGAACCAATTCGGTCGTCCCAAATTTGCCCCGCTTTCTGATAGGGCGTTTCCGGAAACGGGCTTGGCCCATAGCTTGAGGAGGATCGCTTGAAGGCCATGGGTCAGTCGTCCTTGTCTCTGAGAGTGGGGTTGGCGCCGGAGGACCCGCGATCGCCATCGCGCAGGCTGCGGATTGCCGTCTGGCCGGCCTGGCTCATGCGCTGGCGCATCTGCATGCGGCGCGCCCAGTCGGGGCTGGCCGATGATGCCGCCCGCTCATTGTCTGGGCCGGCAGGACTGCCGCCGGTCGCCTGCCAGGCACCCTGACTGCCGCGGGTGTAGGCCTCGCGCAGTCCTTGTGCCGGCCGGCTTGCTGAGCGGGCAATTGCATCGCCGCCGGCGCGAACAATACCGGCAAGGCCTGCGCCCTGGGCGGCAGTGCCTGTCTTGCCAGAGGCGACCGCGCCCAACGTGTAAGCGGTGCGCGCGCTGCCGGCCATTGAGGCACCCGCCCTGACCGCGCCTGAAGCGCCATGGGCTGCTGCCCCGATAGCTGCGCGCCCGCCCGTGACGACCGCATAACTGCCAGCCGCCGCGCCCAGCGTTGCCCCGGCAGCAGACCCGGCCCCAAGCTGCGGCGCGCCGGTGATCAGCCCGCTGGCAATGCCCGGCGCAAAGATGCCCATCCAGAGAAAGACAATGGCCGCCAGCACCGTGCCCATGACCTGCGCCAGCGTCACATCCTCGCCGGTGCGGAACGCGCCGGTCACAGAGGAAAAGAGCGTCGAGCCAATGCCGATGATGACGGCGAGCACCATCAGCTTGATCCCGGAAGTGATGACATTGCCGAGCACGCGCTCTGCCAGGAAGGCGGTCTTGTTCCAGAGCGCAAAGGGCACGAGCACGAAGCCGGCCAGCGTGGTCAGCTTGAATTCGAGGATGGTGATGAAAAGCTGTACGGCCAGCACGAAGAAGGCGACCATGATCACGCCCCAGGCGGTGAACATCACAATGATCATGATGAAATTGTGAAAAAACGCGATCGGCCCGAGCATGTCGCCGATCTCTTCCAGCAGCGGCTGGCCGGCCTC
>CAYUEM010000364.1:0-1726 GCA_964442925.1 uncultured Hyphomonadaceae bacterium | reverse complement strand
CCCTGGTGCATCTCGCGGCAATTGTGGTGGGGGCACCGGATCCCGGTTTGGTATGGGCCACCAATAAATGACATTGAGTCCCTCGATCGACCCGTCATGTTTGTTGGAGAATCAATCAAAGATGTAGAGCGGCAGGCTCGTGAGCTCTACGACACTAATATTCGCTTCGAACAAAGCGAAATCCCCGGAACAGAGCAGTATTCAGGGAACGCTTCTGAAAACGGCGAGCTAGTCAGCGTGCAGTTGACGCAAGACCCCGACGTCCTCGACACTTGGTTTAGCTCCGCCCTGTGGCCGTTCTCCACCCTTGGCTGGCCGGAGGAAACGCCGGAACTGGACGCCTTCTATCCCGGCGCTGTGCTGGTCACGGCGTTCGACATCATTTTCTTCTGGGTTGCGCGGATGATGATGATGGGGCTGCATTTCACAAAGCAGGTGCCGTTCAGACACGTCTATATCCACGCGCTTGTGCTGGACGAAAAAGGCCAGAAGATGAGCAAGTCCAAGGGCAATGCCATGGACCCGCTGGAGCTCATCGACGAATACGGCGCCGACGCCCTGCGCTTTACCATGGCGCGCATGGCGGGCATGGGGCGCAACATCAGGCTTTCCCGGCAAGCCGTTGAAGGCAATCGGAATTTCGCCACCAAGCTGTGGAATGCCGCGCGCTTCTGCCAGATGAATGAGTGCACCAACCCGAATGGCGAGATCGATCCCGCAGCCCTGACCCAGCCAGTCAATCGCTGGGTCGTGGCACAGTTGAAACACGCTTTTGATGAGGCCACTGCCGCGCTGGAAGCCTATCGCTTCGATGACGGTGCGGGCGCGGCCTACAAATTCGTCTGGAACACGTTCTGTGACTGGTATCTGGAGCTGATCAAGCCGCTGCTGAACGGGAGTGATGAGGCCGCAAAGGCCGAAACCCGCGAGGTGGCCGGCTGGGTCCTCGACCGGATCCTGATCCTGTTGCACCCGTTCATGCCGTTTGTCACCGAGGAGTTGTGGGAGAAACTCGGCGAGGATATTGGCGGGCGCAGCGATTTCCTGATGCTTCAGCGCTGGCCGCAACCTGGCGAGGCGTTCGATGCGCCCGAAGCCAGCGCGGAGCTGGACTGGGTGATCGCGCTGATCACCGAAATCCGCTCGATGCGCTCCGATCTTGGTGTGCCGGCGGGCGCGAAAATTCCCGCCGCACTGGTCGGGGCCTCACAGCAAAGCGTGGCCCGGCTGGCGGCAAATGGCGAGGTGATCGCTCGGCTGGCACGTCTGGAGGCGATCTCGGTTGCCGAAACAGCGCCGCAGGGCGCGGTTTCCGGCGTGCATCAGGAAGCGGGCCTGGCGCTCTCGATTGCCGACTTCATTGATGCCGGCGAGGCCCGCAAACGGCTCGACAAGGATATCGGTGCGCTTGAAAAAGAGCTGCGATCAATCGAAGGGAAACTCGCGAACGAGAAGTTTGTGTCTCGCGCACCGCCCGAAGTGGTCGAGGAAAACCGTGAACGGGTTGAAACCGGCCGCGCGCGGCTGGAAAAACTGACCGCCGCGCGCGCGGGCCTGGAAAAACTCTGAGCCGGCCTGCGGAAACGCCTGATCAGCGCCGGGGCCGGGCTGTTTTAACAGGCTGCTGAAATACCAGGTCACGCGGCCCATCCTTCGAGACGCGACCGTGCCGGCCGCTCCTCAGGATGAGGAATCTCAGTGGTTTTCCTCATCCTGAGGTGCGAGC
>CAYUEM010000363.1:0-1726 GCA_964442925.1 uncultured Hyphomonadaceae bacterium | reverse complement strand
CAGCCTTTGCGCGGCTCGCGCTGGTCTCCTGCAGGCCGACGCGGACCTGCGCACCCGAATCCTTAAGGTTCAGCGCATGCGCATGGCCCTGGCTGCCATAGCCGATCACGGCGACCTTTTTCGACTTGATCAGAGAGAGGTCGGCGTCGGCTTCATAGTAGATTTTCATCGTTCTTGTCTTTCTTTGTCTCTGGTTCGGGAAATTGAAGTTTGAGAGTAGGGTTTCAGCTCTGATCGAGCCGCCGCAGGCCGAGAAGTTCTCCAATAACATGGCGAACAGCACGCAGAACTTCGTCGGGCACCGTCCCAAGCTTTCGAAATCCACGCTCGGCGCGATCAACCGAGCGGATCTGGTCGGCAAGAACGCCGCCGGCGACACCAAGCCCTTCTGGCAGAATGATCTTGGTTGGCCAAGGCGTGACATTGCGCGTGATCGGGCAGACGATAGCCCGACGGTTTTCGCTATGAAACAGGCTTGCAGACACGACAAGTGCCGGCCTGGCACCTGCTTGCTCGCTCCCGCGTACCGGATCAAAATCAACCCAGACCAATTCGCCTTCCTTCAACACGTTCCGCTGTTTTCCTGCTTTTCAAGCCACGCTGCATATTCAGCTGACCAGTCCTCATCAGGCAGGCGTTCCGCGCCGACATCGCGCCCCCAGTCGACGACTTCAGGTTCAGCGCCGCCCATGGCTTTGATCTGGCGGATTTCTGCGACCATCTCTTCAAGCGTGGGATAGCGTTCAGGCAGATTGCAACACACCGACAGCCGCGCTTCATCACCTTGCAGTTCAAGCTCGATATTGCCCCCCGCCTTCAGGCCGAGTTGCTCGACCACCGCCTTAGGCAGGCGGATGGCGAGGCTGTTGCCCCATCTGGAAACGGTCACGCGCAGGCCCATGAGCTCAGGCTCCCTTATGATATACATTGTATATCATGTCGCCGCGCGGGTCTTCAACCGATCGGCTGGCACCGGTGCTGTGTCATGCGTCACGATTGCCGCGCCAACACCGAGCGCGCGGAGAAGACGGGCCTGCGTCTCATTTGCGCCCGTGACCTGCAACACGTAACCGGCCTGGCGCACGCGCTCGCCGAGCCGCACGGCCAGCCCGGCAAAGCCAGCATCAAGAGCGCCGGCCTCGCGCAGGTCAAGCGTGATGTCGGTGCGCTCTGCGATGTTGCTGGCAAAGACCGCGCGAACAGCGTCAAGCTGGCCCGCGACGAGATCACCGGCCAGTGCAATCTGGACATGGCCATCCTTGCGCGTGCATTCCGCCTGCGCCGGAGCCTGCCGCGCGACCTGTGCGGACAATGCGCGCTGCGCCGGCCACAGCCTGGTCGGAACCAGCCGCAACAGCGCCAGCCCGTCAGACAGGTAGCGCTTGTAGAGCGACGGTTCGGCCCCGATCCGCCACAGCCATTCCAGCCCGTTTCGCGCCATCCAGCCGGGTGCGCGCGGCACGGTTCCGGCGACGAAATCAACCACGGCACCAAGATGCGCAATGACCGGCGCGCTGAGCCTTGCATGATTGGCGCTGATCCAGGCCTGCCCCTTGGCTGCGCCGAGCGAGACACAGACAAAATCAGGTTGGGCCTTGTTGATCGTGTCGATGATCACCGGCACGCTCATCGAGGCGACATCGCCATAACCGGGATTGAGATAACCGCAGGCGATCATGCCGCCCGCCTCGCCATTCAGAGCTTCTGAAGCCTTCTGCGCGGCACC
>CAYUEM010000362.1:0-1731 GCA_964442925.1 uncultured Hyphomonadaceae bacterium | reverse complement strand
ATTGTGGACAATAAGCCGCCCGGCAATCTCTTCGGCCTCCAGCCGGAAGCCGGCCGGGCGAAATGGGCGCAGGCCGACCACGGTCCGCGTCACCCGGTCCATCTGCGCGCGAACCTGTGGGTCAGCAGGCGCAGCCGCGACGGGCAGAACCGTCGGCGATGTCGCACAGGCGGCCAGCCCGGTGATCGCGCCCAGCCCCGTCAGCAATTCACGCCTGCGCATGTTTGTGTCTCCCACTCGTGCCATGCGTGAATAGAGCGACAAGGGCAATGGAATGCAACCGACCGGTCCGCACGGGCGCTGACTTGGCATGATGCGCCAGCCTGGACACGCTAATGGGCGGCCCTGAAGGGGGCAGCGACGGGATAGGCGTGTTCGAAGGCTTGCCGGGGCCGTTCAGGCTGCCCAGGGGTCGAGGACCGGCACTTCGAGCGCCTCAAAGTCCCGTGTATTGCGTGTCACGACCGTCAGCTGGTGGCGCAGGGCGGTTGCGGCGATCAGGCCATCGACCACCGGCACGGTTCGCTCTGCATTCGCGGTAAGCTCCCCCCAGAGCTGAGCCACCTCAAGGTCAATCCCAAGCACGCGCGGCCCGAACCAGGCCGGCAGGTCGGCTTCCAGCCATGATCTCAGGCGCGTTCTGACCGCTGGTCCGCCAGGTCGAGTTCCACGCCCGCAAGCGGCGATGCCTGCATGAAGGACAAAAAGTCTGCGGCCGGCACTTGCCTGAGCTCAACGTCGACCGGCGCATTCAGAAGGGCATCAATCTCCGCCTTGATCGTCTTCAACGCCACGACATCCAATGCGCCGTTCGGCCCGCGAAGAACCGATTTACAGAACGTCACCTTATCGGTCCCCGGATTCCTCACGTCATAACCGTTTTGCCGGAATTGCGGCTCAACAAGCGCCAAGAGTTTGAGCCCGTCGCTGGTGAACTGGACGCCGAAGATATCTGTGTTGTGGCGGTCCGACGAGGCGCTCCAGTAAGTGACGCCGGGGTGAATATATGCCGAGCGCTGATAGCGCCCGCTTGCCTCAATGCTGGCGGTCGTAAGGCCGAGTTTGTCGAAAATGCCCTCTGCACGCTGGGTAACTGAGTTCATCTTATACGCCTGTTTCAATATGAGCCCGAAGGGTAGATCGTGAGTCTGAGATTATCCAGAACCGTAGCGATTATTCGCGATATTTCTTGAGCCTTGTCGGTTCTAGCCATATCCGTCCTGTCGGACTAAACAGGCTTTATGACTGACACCTCCGCGATTCTCGCCCTTATGCGCGCCGATCAGGACGCCGCCTCCGCTGCTGAACACGGCATCAATTCCGAGGAGTGGGCGCGGCTCACCTCCCGGCTTGGCCGCGCGCCGAACCTTGTCGAGCTTGGCATCTACAGCGTGATGTGGAGCGAGCACTGCTCCTACAAATCCTCGCGCCGCCACCTCGCCAAGTTCCCGACGACCGGCGAGCGGGTCATACAGGGCCCCGGCGAGAATGCCGGCGTGATCGATATCGGCGACGGGCAGGCCGCCATCTTCAAGATGGAGAGCCACAACCACCCCTCCTATATCGAGCCCTATCAGGGCGCGGCGACCGGCGTCGGCGGCATATTGCGCGACGTGTTTACCATGGGCGCGCGGCCCATCGCATTGGTCAACGCCCTGCGCTTTGGCGACCCTGCCCACCCGAAGACGCGCAGCCTCGTGGCGGGTGTCGTTGCCGGCATCGGCGGCTATG
>CAYUEM010000361.1:0-1757 GCA_964442925.1 uncultured Hyphomonadaceae bacterium | reverse complement strand
GCTGGGGGTCATCGCCTCATCGATCGAGCGGGTGGCCACCGAGATCCGGCATTTGCAGCGTACCGAAGTTCTTGAAGCCGAGGAGTTCTTCTCGCCGGGCCAGAAAGGCTCCTCCGCCATGCCGCACAAGCGCAACCCGGTGCTGACCGAAAACCTGACCGGGCTTGCCCGGCTGGTGCGCTCTGCGGTGATGCCGGCGATGGAGAATGTCGCACTGTGGCATGAGCGCGACATTTCGCATTCCTCGGTTGAGCGCGGCATTGCACCGGACGCGACCGCGCATCTTGATTTTGCCCTGCACAGGCTTGCCGGCGTGATCGAAAATCTTGTCATCTATCCCGAACAGATGCAGGCCAATCTCGACCGGCTTGGCGGGCTGCACAATTCCCAGCGCGTGCTGCTGGCACTTGTTGAAGCCGGAGCCAGCCGCGAGGATGCCTATCGGCTGGTACAGCGCAATGCGATGAAGACCTGGGCAGGCGAAGGGCGGTTTGCCGATCATCTCAAGGCCGATCCGGATGTCAGCGTGCGGCTGACGCCTGCGCAGATCGACGATCTTTTCGACCTTGAATACCATATGCGCCGGATCGACGAGATCTTCGCGCGGGTCTTTGGCCCCGATGTTCCGCAGCCAAACGCAGCTGTCACAGCCGTTTGATTTGGCCCGCGTTCAGCTTTGCAGGGATAAACCGGCGCAGACACTCTTAAAAGGACATATCGAAACCATGCGGACATTCCTCGCTGCGGCCTTTCTCGCCGCCCTTCCTGCGGGCGCCGGCGCAGAAGGCGCTGAAACGGACAAAAACCCCGACATCAAGGTGATCAGTTTCACTGCGGACTGGTGCCCCAACTGTCTGATCATCGATCCGCGTATTGCCGAGGCGATCACCCGTTTTCCCGAGGGCGAGGTCGAACTGGTCGAACTCGACATGACAGAGACTTATGGTGCGGCTGATGAGCAGAAATTGCGCGTCTTTGCAAATGCCATCCGCCTCGCCGACAGCCATAAGGCGGGTTATCTCTGGGACTGGTATGGCGGCGTGACCGGTCTTTCGGCGGTGATCGCAGCTGACAATGGCGAGCCGATTTCCTGCATCAACCGAACCTTCAGCACTGACGATATCGAGTTCCGCCTGAAAGAAGCGCAGATCCTCGCACGCAAGGCACCTGCGGGCATGCGCAAGCCGCAAGGGCCCGACTGCCCGGCTCCGATGAACTGACCGCTTGCTGAAAAACATTGTCCTGAGGAGCGAGCCCCAGGAGCACGAGACCAACCTGATGCGCGTTATTCGGCTGCTACGCCGCGTCCTTCGCGGATCTTGTCGAACGACGCCCAGACACCTTCATCACCGTGCCAGTCGCCCTTGGTAGCGCCCTTGGAATATTCCGTCGCGCGCGCTTCGAAGAAATTGGCATGCTCGACGCCGTTGAGGATTTCGGTCAGCCACGGGATCGGGTGCTTCTCAATGCCATAAATCGGCTTCAGCTTCAGCTGGCCCAGCCGCCAGTCGGCAATATAGCGGATATATTGCTTGATATCGTCGGGCGTCATCCCCTCGACATCACCGGCCTCGAAAGCCAGCTCGATGAACCTGTCCTCAAGCGTGATCACGGTGCGGCAGCATTCGGTGATCTTCTCTGCCAGCGCATCGCTCATCACACCTGTTTCATCGCAGAAGGCGTGGAACAGCTTGATCATGCCCTCGCAATGCAGGCTTTCATCGCGCACCGACCAGGACACGATCTGGCCCATCCCC
>CAYUEM010000360.1:0-1760 GCA_964442925.1 uncultured Hyphomonadaceae bacterium | reverse complement strand
TTCGCACGTCGACTTGACCGATCAGAAAGCGCGAGAAGAACGTGTTGCCATCTTGGACAGCATGCTCGACTCGGCCCCTGCGTGCATCAGCATCCACGATACCGACGGGCGCTTCGTTTTTACCAACAATGAGAACGTCGCGCTGCATGGCTACGACAGCCTGGACGAATTTTTGGAAATCAACCTGCGCGAATTGGACGTGCCTGAGAGCGAGGCGCTGCAGGCCGAGCGGTTCCGCCGAATCGCCGAGGAAGGCGAGGCCCGCTTCGAGGTCAGGCACTACCGCAAGGACGGCTCTACTTTTCCCCTCGAGATCCTGGCCAAGCAAATTGAATGGGAAGGCCACCCCGCCATCCTGAGCATCGCCACCGACATCACCGAACGCAAGCAGGCCGAGGCGAAGTTGGTTGAAAGCGAGCGGCGGTTTCAGAGAATGCTTAGCGTTGTTCCCGACATGATCTCGATCCACAGTCTGGAAATGGATATTATCTACAGCAACTGGCACGGGATAGCCGCCATCCCGGAGGACAAACGGGTCTCGAATATAAAATGCTACAGAGCCTATCGCGGTCTCGATGACATTTGCCCCGACTGTCAGGCTGGGCGCGTTCTGGAAACCCGCGAACCATTTCATGAAGAAGTCCAGCTACCGGATGGAACATGGATAGACCTGCGCGTCATCCCGCTGCTTGATGAAGACAATAACGCCGAGATGTTCATGGAGTGGGTGCGGGATATTACCGAGCATAAGCAGGCCGAGCAGGAACGCGAGCGGCTCAGGGTACAGCTGACCCAGGCGCAGAAGATGGAATCGATCGGCCGTCTGGCCGGCGGGGTGGCCCACGATTTTAACAACATGCTGGGGATTATTCTCGGGCATGCGGATATGCTCCTGGAGGAGATGGACCCGGATCAGCCATTTTATGCCGATCTGACGGAAATCATAAAAGCCGCTGAACGCTCCGCCGACCTGACCCGGCAACTGTTGGCCTTTGCCCGCAAACAGACCATTGCCCCCAAGGTGATCGATCTCAACAAGACCGTGGAAGGCATGCTCAAAATGCTGCAACGGCTGATTGGTGAAGACATCGATATGGCCTGGATTCCGGGCGAGAAGGTGTGGGCGGTAAAAGTCGATCCCGGCCAGATCGATCAAATGCTGGCCAACCTGTGCGTCAACGCCCGGGATGCCGTTGCTGATGTCGGCAAAGTTACCATCGAAACGGGCAACAGCGTTTTCGACGAGGAATACTGCAGGGTTCGTGCGGGTTTTGTGCCCGGAGAATATGTAATGCTGGCCGTGAGCGACAACGGTTGCGGCATGAACTCCGAGACGCTTGAAAATATCTTCGAGCCGTTTTTTACGACCAAGGGACTGGACAAAGGTACCGGCCTGGGCCTGGCCACAGTCTATGGCGTGGTCAAGCAAAATAATGGTTTCATCAATGTCTACAGCGAGCCGGACCAGGGCACGACATTCAGGATCTATCTGCCGCGCCACCGGGTCAAAGAGGCTTCGCTGCCGGACAAGGAGGCGATCCGGGCCACCGCACGAGGTCACGAAACGATCCTGCTGGTCGAAGACGAACCGGTTGTACTGAGAATGACCACCATGATGCTCGAGCGGAATGGGTACACCGTGCTGGGAGCTTCCACACCGGGCGAGGCCATCCGTCTGGCGACGGAACAAGCAGGCGATATACAACTGCTCATGACCGACGTGGTGATGCCCGAAATGAACGGACGTGACCTGGCGAAAA
>CAYUEM010000359.1:0-1761 GCA_964442925.1 uncultured Hyphomonadaceae bacterium | reverse complement strand
TCTCGACCATGACAATCGCATCATCGACGAGAATGCCGATCGAGAAGATCAGCGCGAACAGCGACACCCGGTTGATCGTGTAGCCCATCATCATCGAGGCGAAGAGTGTGAGCAGGATCGTCGTCGGGATCACGATCAGGGTGACCAGCGCCTCACGCCAGCCAATGGTCAGGGCAATCAGGATGACAATGGAGACGGTCGCAAGCCCGAGATGATAAAGGAGTTCATTCGCCTTGTGATTTGCGGTCTCGCCATAATTGCGGGTGATGGCGACTTCCACGCCTTCCGGGATCAGCGTGCCTTGCAGCTGTTGCACGCGCTGCAGTATCTGCTCGGAAACAACCACCGCATTCGCGCCCGGACGTTTGGCCAGCGCGAGGGTCACGGCAGGCGCCGCAGCAAAGCCCTCGCCCTCCACGCCGCGCTGAAGGTTCCACGCGCGTGCCTCATTGTCCGAGCCAGTGACCCGCACGCGCGCGACATCCGACAGATAGACGATGCGCCCGTCGCCGCCGCGCAGTTCCAGCCGCTGCAGCTTTGCCACCGACTCGATCCGGTCGCCGGCCTGAACGAGGATGGACTGTCCTTCGCGCCGCGCGTTGCCAACCGGTGAAGCACTTGCCGCAAAGCGCACCGTTTCCACGAGGTCACGCAGCGCCACGCCATAAGACGCCAGCGCCTGAATGTCCGGCTCGACCCGCATTTCCAGCGCGCGCCCGCCAACCATGCTGGTCAGGCCGATATTCTCGATCTTGCTCAGTTCGCCGAGCAGTTCCTCGCCGAGCATGTGCAGGCTGGTGTCATTCCAGACATCTCCGGTCCACGGCTCTGGCGACAGGGTCAGCGTAACGATCGCAACATCATTGATCCCACGCCCGACGACCAGCGGCATCGCGACATTTGCCGGGATCCGGTCGAGATTGGCGCGGATCTTCTCATGCACGCGCAGGATCGCGCTGTCCGCCTGCGTCCCGACGACGAAACGCGCCGTGACCAGCGCGCCATCATCGCGGCTTTGCGAATAGACATGCTCGACATCCGGGATCGCCATGACGATCTTTTCCAGGGGTTCGGCAACCTGCTCGACCACGTCGGGGCCGCGCAGGCCCGGTACCTCGATCATGATATCGACCATCGGCACCGAGATTTGCGGCTCTTCCTCACGCGCGATTGAGAACAGCGCAATCAGACCGACAGCCAGCGCGGTCAGCAGGAAAAGCGGCGTCAGTGGTGAGCGGATGGTGGCGCGGGTAATCGCGCCGGACAGATCTGCTTTCATCACGGCTGCCTTTCCGGGCGCGCGATCACGTCTCCCGGCTTCAGCCCCGAGAGAACTTCAAGCCGGCCATCCGCATCGGCCAGCGCAGACGCCAGCGCCACCGGCGCATCGACAAAGCGCGTTCCCACTTTCACGCGTACGAAATCAACGCCATAGCGGGTGTCCACATAATCGGCGGGCAGCAGGATTGCGCGGCGCTCACCGACCGGGGCGAGAACATCGACACGCTCGCCGACCAGCGCATCCAGTCCGCCCTGCACGGTTGCGTCGGCAATCACCGCGCCATTGCGCAGTTCGGGATAGACCTTGACGATGGTCGCGGTGCGGATATTGCCGCTGCGCGCCGGCAGACGCAGCGTGACCGTTTCGCCCTCCGCCAGTTCGCTGGCATGGCGCTCGGGCAGGGACAGGCGGACAATCCCGTTCAGCGTTGCAAAGCTGGCAAGGCTTTCACCGGGCGAGACCACCGAGCCTTCAACCAC
>CAYUEM010000358.1:0-1764 GCA_964442925.1 uncultured Hyphomonadaceae bacterium | reverse complement strand
AATGCTCGATCCAGCGGCGCAACCAGAAAGTCATCGAGGAAGCCCCCTCCCCGCTTCTGGATGCGCAAACCCGCAAGGCGATGGGCGAGCAGGCCGTCGCACTTGCCCGGGCGGTCGATTATGACAGCGCCGGAACGGTGGAATTCGTTGCTTCCGGCGTCGACAAGAGTTTCTATTTCCTTGAAATGAACACAAGGCTGCAGGTCGAACATCCGGTCACGGAGATGATCACCGGCGTCGATCTCGTCGAACAGATGCTGCGCGTGGCCAGTGGCGAGACGCTGGCAATTGCCCAGTCCGACCTGAAGATCAATGGCTGGGCGGTTGAAAGCCGTGTCTATGCCGAAGACCCTTATCGCGGCTTTCTGCCCTCGATCGGGAGGCTGAAGCGTTTCTCCCCGCCGCTGGAAGGCCCGCTCGGCGAAGGCGTGGTGCGGATGGACTCCGGCGTTCGCGAGGGCGATGAAATCTCGATGTTCTACGACCCGATGATTGCCAAGCTGGTGACCCATAGCGCGACCCGCGACCTCGCCCTCGACACCCAGGCCGCCGCGCTCGACCGGTTTCACATCGAAGGCATTGCCGACAATATCCCGTTCGTGGCCGCAGTCGTCGATGAGGCGCGCTTTCGTTCCGGCGACATCACCACAGCCTATATCAAGGACGAGTTTCCCGATGGCTTCAATGGCGTTGCGCCAACAGACTTCCAGCGAAGACTGCTGATCTGCACAGCCGCATTCATTCATGGCGTGAAGGCCGACCGCGCAGCCCGCATTTCCGGGCGGCTGTCTCCGCCGCCGCGACCGCGCACGGACTGGGAAGTGATCCTTGGTGAGGAATATCATCCGGTCAGGCTGCAACTGGAGGATGGCGCGGCGCAGGTCACGATCAATGGCAATTCTCCACACAGTCTGGTCAGCGACTGGAAGCCCGGTCGCCAGCTTGTCGAAGGCGTGCTCGATGGCGAACCCTTTGCCGTGAAATTTGCCAACCGCACGGAGGGCTACGTGCTGCGCCATCGCGGCGTCGCGGTAACCGCGCTGGTCTGCACGCCGCAAGTCGCCGATTTCCATCGCCGGCTACCGGAGAAGGAGCAGCCGGACCTCTCGAAACTGGTTCTCTCGCCAATGCCCGGACTGGTGGTCTCGGTCGACGTCGCACTGGACCAGGAGGTCAAGGCCGGCGAAGCGGTCTGTATTGTCGAGGCGATGAAGATGCAGAACATCATCCGCGCCGAGGCCGACGGCACCGTCAAGGCGATCAATGTCGGGGCCGGTGACAGCGTGGCCGCTGATGAGGTGATGATCGAGTTCGCATGAGGCGGATCGAAGCCTATGGCGTGGTGTGCGAGCTTGGTTGCATCGCCGACGCGCGCGGCAAAATGCCGGAAGCACTGAAATCACCGGCGGAATGGCGGTTTTTCCAAGACGGGCTGGACCGGGCGAATATCACCGTTCTGGGCCGGCTCAGCCACGAGGCCGCGCCCAATCCGAAATTGCGCCGCCGGCTCGTGCTGACCGGGCGGGTGCGCGCGCCGGAACCTGCCGGGCCGGAAACTGTGCTCTGGAATCCTTCAGGCGGGTGCCTTGAAGACGCGCTGTCCCTGTTCGGCTTGCCAAACGCACATCTGGCAGTGGCCGGCGGAGCAGATGTGTTTGCCCACTTCCTTGCAGGCCCGCACCGCTACAGTGCCTTCCATCTCTCGCGCATGTCCGGCGATGCTGGCATCGTCGGACCGGCGCGCGACGACGATCCTGGCGGAAA
>CAYUEM010000357.1:0-1770 GCA_964442925.1 uncultured Hyphomonadaceae bacterium | reverse complement strand
AAACGGTGAACCAGATGACAAGAAGACTGACCGTCAGGCGGATCACCGCCTTCCAATAGCCCTTGCCGTCAAACTCGCCCTTTCCGGAGCTGTTTTCTGTTTGGTCAGTCATTTTCCTCCCCTTGAGGTTCGATTTGAACGGCTTTTGCCGCACTTGCAGACTCCTCGAACAGGCAGGTTCCCGATAGAGGGACTTTGGTCTTAAAGGCGCGTCATCTGCCTCGCGCAGCCAGTGGGTTCGCCCCTTTTTCACATTCCGGAAAGCGGCAATTTGCATCAAGACTTCATCGCCAGATCCATCAATTCTTTAAGGTTTTCTATTTTAACTTGCGTAGCGACAGAAGTGAAAAGATATGACCCAGTCAAGTTATAGCTCTGACGAATCTGGCAACTTTGCCATGATCTTTGCAATGGCGGCGATGGTGATTGTCGGCATCGTGGCTTTTGCCATTGAATGCACATCGGTAAACAACCAGCGCAAGACAGTGCAGGCAGTCGCCGACACCACAGCGCTCAGCCTTGCTGGCGAAATCTCGATCGCCTCGATGAGCGTGATCGATATCGAGGATGCTGCTAAAGCGCGCGTTTTGGCGGAAATCGGTTCCAAGTCGATGCTGGGCGGGCTCAAAATGAAGATCTCAGCATCGCTAAGCGCCAGCGATCAGGCGCTTGCTTTTTCGAAAAGCACCTCACGAAAACCTGATCAAGACACCGTCACGGTCCGTATTGTTCAGCAACCGGCATCGTCCATGCTGGCGGGTTTTGGCGGCGCGATGGCCAAGCCGATAGAAGTGACCGCAAAGGCGCAGCAGCTCGGTCAGAAGAATGTCTGTATTGTCGGGCTTGAGAGCGTTCAGGCCAACACCATCGACCTTTGCAATCAATCCCGGATGAGCGCGCCAAATTGCGAAATCATTTCCAATTCCAGCTCAACCAGCGGGATGGCCGCTCGCGACAGCGCGCAACTGGTGGCAAAGAACAGCCATTCTGTCGGAGGTTATGCCGGAACGCCGGCCAATTTCTCGCCACTGCCCATCACCAGTTCGCTGCCCATGCACGACCCATTCAGGAACATCGTCTGGCCACAGGAAAACGGCTGCGATATCACGAAGCGACAGCCCGTCGCAGGCCGCATTGGAACGATCAATCCCGGCGTCTACTGCGCGGGCCTTCGCATTGACGGCAATCGCAAAATCACAATGAATCCAGGGGTTTACATTTTTAAGGACAAGGGACTGGAAATTGTCGGAACCGCTGAACTGACGGGCGAGGGTGTCACGCTTTATTTCAAGGGTGCCGACAGTCGGCTGCGCGCCCTCGGCAATGCGAAGCTTGAGCTGTCCGCGCCGACGACCGGACTGACCGCCGGCTTCCTGATGCTGGAAGACCCGGCAAACACGGCCGGAAATGTCCACGAGATATCTGCAAGCCGCGCCAATTATCTTGTCGGCACGATCTATCTGCCAAAGGGTGTTCTGAATGTAAGCAGCAACGCCGTCGTTTCCGACCGTTCCGAATACACCGCGATCGTCGCATCCCGGATTGAACTGGGCCAGCAAACCGATCTGTTTCTCAATACGGATTATGATCTGACCGATGTGCCGGTGCCCAAGGGTGTCGGCCCGGTCGGCGAGCGCATGCGTCTGGTCAAATAGACCCCGCGCGCTCAGGACCGTGAACGCCGCCATTCGCGCAGGCCCGACACGACCAGCAGGCCGGCAATCAGAAATCCGCCAGCGACATAGGCTTCGCGCACGCCCAGTCCCGGCT
>CAYUEM010000356.1:0-1775 GCA_964442925.1 uncultured Hyphomonadaceae bacterium | reverse complement strand
ATCTGCGCACCCGACATGAAGGCCATTCCGTGCTCGGATTCATCAAGCAGTTTCAACCCGAGCGTATCGCGATAGAAGCGCCGCGCCTCATCAGGCTTCGCCGTCGCAATGAAACCGATCAGTCTTGCATCACCGAGCATTCCAGCCTCCCGCAATATTTTCTACCACATGACACTGTGGAATGCATCCGCGATGAGGCGGAGCGAGGCAAAGCGGGTTTTCAGCGAAGGAGCAATGGGTCAGCAGCTGGAATTCGTCCGCGCGCGAGGCCGTTGCAGGTGGGCCAGACAGGCTGTACAAGCGGGCACGTTATCTTAGCCCTGCAGCCCTCTTGCAACGCTCAGACAAGGGTCATGAAGCGATACAGCAGACGCGCGGCGACATAGACGATCAGCGCCGCCGTCAGCCGCCGGATGATCTTTGGTTGCAGCTTGAAACCGGCGAGCCAGGAGCCGATCTGACCGCCGATGAGCACGGCAAACGGCAGCGGCCAGTAAGGCGCGGCAAGTGACAGAAGCGCCATGTCCTGCAGCTTGACCAGCTGGCCGGCCAGCCCTGACAGGGAATTGACAAGGATGAACAGGCTGCAGGCTGCCGCGATCTGACGCGGCGTCCCCCAGCGCATGAAATACAGAACCGGCGCCAGAAAGATCCCGCCGCCAATGCCGACAAGGCCCGAGAGCAGGCCGAGCCCACCGCCAATGCCGACGGCGAGTAATGGGCGTGTCTGCCGTTGCGAATTTTCCGTCTCAGGTCTCCGCCCAGCTTCGCGCTGAAAGGCGAGGTGGAGGCCGGAAACAAGCAGCGCGCCGCCGAGCAGGCCGGTGAAAAGCGTTTCACTGACCGGCAGGCGCCCACCAATCCATGCAGCCGGAACCGATGCGGCAATGAAGGGCGCAAGCCGGCTCACCGAAACCTCGCCCGCTGCGCGCAGGCGCCAGACCCCGCCACTGACGACGATGACATTGCAGACCAACGCAATCGACGGCAGCACGCGATAATCGGCCCCGCTCATCACCAGCAACGCATTATAGGTCGAGCCGCCGCCAAAGCCGACACTGGCATAGAGGATGGCGGTGATGAAAAAAGCAGCGACAAGCGAGAGGGACAAAGATGTGGACCGGTGGCTTCATTTGTGGACGCGGCAGAACTTGCGGCCCTGGGCGCGGCGCTTCCGCGCGGCGTGCGCAGCTACACCCCATGGGCAGCCTGAAATCAAGGCTGTTCGCATCGATCCCGAACGCCAGACAATCGCGGATGCAGGCTTGTCCACCTCATCATATCGGGAGTATGCCAGTTCCCATGAAACCTGTCAGGAAGCCAATGGGAGCAGGAGCAATGAAAATCGGTTTCTTTGGCAAGATCGCGACAGAATTTGGCGGGGATGCGGATCTGGACTGTCCCGAAGCCGGGCTGAGCGTCGCAGCGCTCCGGCGTCATCTGTCCGAGACGTTCCAGACCGACAGCATTCTTGAGCCGGCTGTGCGCGCGGCAGTCAATGACGAGATTGTCGCAGACGCGCACACCGTCCTGCCGGGCGACCGGATCGATTTCCTGAGCCCGGTTTCAGGCGGTTGAGAGGTTGAGCCATTTCACCGGAGCCTCCATCCGCTGCGAACTCGCCTTCCAGCCCATCAACGCCGCCGCATGGCTTGATGAGTTGCGCGGGCGCGGGCGCGGGCATGGGGCGCTGGTCTCCTTTGAGGGTGCGGTGCGCCCGGTGACGAAAGCAGGCGAGGTGCTGGACGCGCTGGTCCTCGATCACCATCCGCGCA
>CAYUEM010000355.1:0-1780 GCA_964442925.1 uncultured Hyphomonadaceae bacterium | reverse complement strand
CTCGGTTCTCATCACACTGGCCCACATCGCGATCACCGGCTGGGCGCTTGTGCGGCAACTACCCTGACAGGGGGGGGCACCGAGGCGAGAAGCACGAAAATGTTCGGTTCGATTCTTCTGTGTCTCACGCGTCTGAACAGAATTGCCCCCAATGCGGCAAGCCTGCGTTTGAATACATCAACTGAAAACACCCGGCACACGTCTTATTGCTCCCTGACGGTTCAGCGTTCAGCGCTTCCTGCATCGTGCGGGGAATTTGGGGTTCGCTGGGCGAAATGCACGCAGAGCCTGGCGAAGTCGGCTGGTTCCAGCCTTTCGCCGGTGCAGGCACACACCGGAACGCCATCAGACGAGCCTTCATCGGCGGTGAGGTTACGGCAATCTCCGCAGGTG
This sequence comes from uncultured Hyphomonadaceae bacterium, assembly GCA_964442925.1. Taxonomy (GTDB): domain Bacteria; phylum Pseudomonadota; class Alphaproteobacteria; order Caulobacterales; family Hyphomonadaceae; genus UBA5336. The sequence goes on along the minus strand of CAYUEM010000355.1, from coordinate 1,387 downwards.
CCAAGAACACTCGCGCCCTGCCGATCGGCAACGCTTTTCATGGAGGATTGCAACACATCGCAAAGGCGGCGGACATCATCGTCGGGAAGCTGGCCCAGCGCCGCTTCGAGGCTGAGCAGGGGATCGCGCAAAAGGCATTCGCAGCCCGCCTCGGTCAGTTCGAAGATCACGCTGCGCCCGTCGCGTGGTGCGCGCGCCCTTTGCAAATATCCGAGCCGTTCCAGTGATTTCACGGTCTGCGAAGCGGTGCCGCGCGTGGTTGCATTGAAGTGCGCAAAGCCCGAGGGCGTGCGCGACAGCCGGCTCGCACGGGCGAAGAAGCGCAGGGCGGCCCACTGCGCGGCCGTCAGCGCGCTATCCTCATCGCCACGGCTTGCTCCACGCGCAAGGTGGAAAATCATGTCGGCCGCGCATTGCCGGGATGATGATGGGTCTATGGTCATGCTGCATGATTAATAGCGTTTCGAAACCAGTTTGACAAGCCTTTGGCCGGCCGGTAGTTTCGAACCGAAATCAAGCAGGATATCGGGGCCATGTATCTCAATTCTCAGATTGTGCTGGGCGTGAACGCACTTGCTCGCCTTTCGCAAATGCGGCTCATGTCCGCAACGCGGTCGGACCTTGCCAGCGCGCTTGACGTTTCTCCGGATGTTATCGGTCTTGTTGTCTGGAAGCTGCGTCTCGCGGGGATGATCATTGCCGAAGATGGCGAGCCCCAACGGTATCGGCTCACCCAATCGCCACGTGAGATACCGCTTGCGGACATATTCGACGCCATGGATGACGAGCGCCCCTGGCGGCGTGGCCAGCAGCCTGCCATTGCAGACGCACTTGGCCGGCTCAATGGTCCCGATCTGGTATGGACCGGCGCGGAGGCCTGTCTGCGCCTCTTCCTCGGAGACATGACGCTGGCAGACATTGCCGGTGGTGCGAGCCGTTTCGACGGCTCATCGCTCCCGGTCTTCCGCCGCGCTGGCGGCCTGCCCGACTGGTCCGCCGAACACCGAAACCCCTGAACACACAACATTTGGAGCACACCACATGGCACGGTTCACCGAAGCCGCCTGGCAGGCCAATCTTTCACTCTACGAGGCGACCCGGGACATGGCGTTCAACCGCGAACTGGCTGACGGCGTGCTGCCCGAGGAAAAGTTCCGGCATTACATGATACAGGACGCCCATTACCTGGAAGGGTTCGCGCGCAGCCTGTCGCTGGTGGCAGCGAGGGGTTGGACAGCCGACCATGTGGTCCAGTTCTCCAGGGCCGCGGAAGTCGCCATCCTCGTCGAACGCGAGCTGCATGCGGAATATTTTGACAGATTTGGCGTGTCCCAATCCGCGTTCGAGGCGGCTCAGCGAAGTCCGACCTGTCATCATTATGTCAGCT
>CAYUEM010000354.1:0-1783 GCA_964442925.1 uncultured Hyphomonadaceae bacterium | reverse complement strand
TGGGGCCATGCTTCCTTTTCCTCAAGGACGGGCTCGGCACACCGGGCGCGCATGAGAAGATCGCCGCGCTGATCGAGCGACGGGTGCCGTCCGACATCGCCGCGCTGAAGCCCGGACAGGGCCGTCTCAGCGTCCTGCTCAATGACCAGGGCGGCATTCTCGATGACCTGATCATCACCCGCATGCCAGACCCGGCGCTGGAGGGCATGCTCTACATCGTCGTCAATGGCGCGGTGAAAGAAGCCGACTGGGCTCTGATCGAGCGCGAGCTGGGCCACGAGGCCATGCTGCAACGCGCCGATGACCGCATTCTCGTGGCGCTGCAAGGCCCCGACGCCGAAGCGGTGATCACACCGCACTTTGCCGAAGCGGCATCGCTGGGCTTCATGCGCTGCGCCTATGTCCAGCGCGATGGCGAGAAATACATGGTGGCACGCTGCGGCTATACCGGCGAGGACGGGTTCGAGATGCTGCTGCCCAATAATGCGGCGGGGCTGGAGCTTGTGCGCGCCTTGCTCGGCGATGACCGCGTCAGGCCGGCGGGACTTGGCGCGCGCGATTCGCTGCGGCTGGAGGCCGGATTGTGTCTTTACGGCCATGACATGGATGCAAGCCGCAACCCGGTCGAGGCGGATCTGTCCTGGTTGATCCAGAAATCGCGGCGTGCGCGGGCAGATTTTCCCGGCGCGCAGCCGATCCTGACAGCGCTGGCCGATGGCCCTTCGCAAAAGCGCGTCGGCATCCGCCCGCTCGAGCGCGCCCCGGCGCGGGAGGGCACCGAGATCTTTTTGGGCGAGGCGAAAGTCGGCCTGGTCACGTCGGGCGGCTTCGGCCCCAGCGTCGATGGTCCCATCGCCATGGGCTATGTCCGCGCCGACCTCGCTGAGCCGGGCACAGAAGTTGACCTGACGGTGCGCGGCAAGGCGCGTCCAGCAGAGGTCGCGGCCCTGCCTTTCGTCGCGCACAGGTACAAGCGATGAGGATGGGTGCGGTTTTCCTCCCCGCAGGCGGGGGAGGATCAGAAACGTCGCCCGTTTCGGGCACCTCCCTCGCAAGTGGGGGACGCACATAAACACGATGGAGAGTCACGATGTCAGTGAAATATACCAGGGACCATGAATGGGTCGCCGTCGAAGGCGACATCGCCACCGTCGGCATTACCGGCTTTGCCGCCGAACAACTCGGCGACGTGGTGTTTGTCGAACTGCCCGAGGTCGGCGCGTCCTTCACAAAGGGCGATGACATGGCCGTGGTCGAAAGCGTCAAGGCCGCCAGCGATGTCTATGCCCCGATTTCCGGCGAGGTCGTCGAGGTCAATTCCGTTTTGACCGAAACTCCCGAGACCGTGAACGAGGCGCCCGAAGCCGACGGCTGGTTCTGCAGGCTGAAGCTGTCTGAAGCAGGCGAGCTTGCCGGCCTTATGGACCGCGCCGCCTATGACGCGTTCTGTGCGAACGAGGCTGGCTGATGCGATACCTCCCCCTCACCAAGGAAGACCGCGCCGCGATGCTTGTGACCATCGGTGCGCCGTGCGTCGATACGTTCTATGAAGACGTGCCAGACGCTGCGCGCCTTGACGGGCCGATCGAAGGCCTGCCTCACCATCAGGGCGAGCTTGCCGTCGAGCGTCACTTGTCCAATCTCGCCATCCGCAACCGCACCGCTTCGGAAGGCCCGTTCTTTGTCGGCTGCGGCGCCTACAAGCACCATGTGCCCGCCAGCGTCGACCATATCATCCAGCGCAGCGAATTCCTGACGACCTACACGCCCTACCAGCCGGAAA
>CAYUEM010000353.1:0-1785 GCA_964442925.1 uncultured Hyphomonadaceae bacterium | reverse complement strand
GTGTCTGGAAAACCGCGATTTGCGGGAAAGCCTGCGCGCGATCCTGCGCCAGGCCCCGGATATCGAGCGCGCCGCCACCCGTTTGCGGCTTGGCCGGGGTGGACCGCGCGACCTGTCTGCGCTGGCAGCTGGCCTGCATCAGGGTGAAGCTGCCGTTGCTTGTGTCGGACGGGAACTGGCGCGCCCGCCTGCCCGGCTTGAAAGCGCTTTTGCTGCGCTGACCCTGACGAATGCGCCCGCGCTTGCCGCGCTTGCGGGCGATCTGCGCCGCGCGCTTGTTCCCGAACCGCCCGTGTTGCTGCGTGATGGCGGCTTTATCGCGACCGGCTGGGACAGCGGGCTCGACGAAGTTCGCACGCTGCGCGATGACAGCCGAAAGATCATTGCCGGCCTGCAAAAGGATTATATCGAGCAGACGGGCATTTCCGCGCTCCGGATCAAGTATAATAATGTGCTTGGCTATTTCATCGATGTCCCGGCCCGTTCCGGTGATGAGATGATGGGCCCGCCGCTTTCGCAGACCTTCATTCATCGCCAGACCCTGGCAAAGAATGTGCGCTTTTCGACCGAAGAACTGGCACAGCTTGCCGGGCGGATCTCGCGCGCTGAAGACGAGGCAAAAGCCCGCGAGGTGGCCATTTTCGAAACATTTACCGCGCGCGTCGAGGCGCTAGGCGCGGAACTTACGGCGGTCGCCCGGGCGCTGGGCGAGCTTGATCTTGCCGCGGCACTGGCAGAGTGGGCGAACGAAACCGGCTCCGTTCGCCCGCAGCTGGCCAGCACGGCTGTTTTCGAGGCCGAAGCGCTGCGCCACCCGGTGGTTGAAGCAGCGCTGAAACGCGACGGGCAAGGGTTTACGGCAAACGGGCTCTGTCTGGACGGCGAGGGCGAATCCGCGCCGCGCCTGTTATTGATTACCGGCCCGAACATGGCAGGAAAATCGACCTATCTGCGCAGCGCCGCACTGGCGGTGATCCTTGCGCAGGCTGGCAGTTTCGTGCCGGCAGCCCGGCTGCGGCTGGGGCTGGCCGACCGGGTATTCTCGCGGGTTGGCGCGTCCGATGACCTTGCGCGCGGACGCTCGACCTTCATGGTGGAGATGGTCGAAACCGCTGCGATCCTGACCCAGGCCACAGCGCAGAGTTTTGTCATTCTCGACGAGGTCGGACGCGGCACATCGACCTTTGACGGCCTCGCCATCGCATGGTCTGCGGTTGAGCACCTGCACGACACCAATCGCTGCCGGACGCTGTTTGCCACCCATTATCATGAACTGACAGAGCTGGCAGCCAGCCTTCCGGGCGGGGCAAATGCCTCGCTGCGCGCGCGCGAATGGAAGGATGAGTTGATTTTCCTGCACGAAATCCAGCCCGGCCCGGCGGATCGCTCTTATGGCGTGCAGGTTGCGCGCCTGGCCGGACTTCCGCGCCGCGCGGTGACGCGGGCCCGCCAGATCCTGAAAAAGCTTGAGCAGGGCGCAGGCCACGGCGCTGAAAATCTGCCGCTTTTTGCCGCAAGCGCCGCCGTTGAGCCCGCAGAAGCACCACAGCCAGCCGACCCGCTCGGCGGGCTTCTCGATACGGTCGAACCGGACGCGCTGACACCGCGGGAGGCCCTTGACCTGATTTACACGCTCAAGGCGCTGCGGGGCGAACAGTGAACTGGGCCTGGCTGCCCAATGCGCTGACAATGGCGCGCGCGGGCCTGGCTTTCGTCGTCGCTGGCGCATTGCTGGCCGGCGCGCCGGCAATCGCGCTTGCCGGCTTTGCGCTGGCAGGCCTGACT
>CAYUEM010000352.1:0-1797 GCA_964442925.1 uncultured Hyphomonadaceae bacterium | reverse complement strand
TCGCCCTGCAAGGTCAGATAGGCTTCCTTGACCGAATAGACGCGGCTCATGCGAGCCCCTTGATCCAGCGCTCCCAGCCGCGTGCACGCAAGTCGCAGGCCGGGCAGTCCGCGCAGCCATAGCCCCAGTCGTGCCGGTGTTCCCGGTCGCCGCGATAGCAGCTGTGGGTGTCCTCGACGACGAGCTGCGTGAAGGCCTCGCCGCCGAGCTTTTCGCCCAGCGCCCATGTCGCGGCCTTGTCGCGTTCCATCAATGGGGTGTGCAGGCGCAAGGGATAATCCATGCCGAGAAACAGCGCGCGCATCTGTGCGTCCAGCGTCTCGCGCCGGCAATCGGGATAGCCCGAATAGTCGGTTTCGCACATGCCGCCGACAAGGCTCGGGATCGCCCGGCGATATGCGAGCGCTCCGGCGAGGACAATGAACATCAGATTGCGCCCCGGCACAAAGGTCGAGGGCAGGCCGGCGGCGGTCATTTCAATGCTTGTTTCGTGGGTCATGGCCGTCTCGCCCACCTCGCGCAGGCCGCCGGCGTCGATCATGTGATCATCGCCAAGCCGCCCGGCCCAGTTGGCAAAGCCGTCGCGCAGATGGCTGCGGATGCGCTGGCGGCAGTCAAGTTCGACGCGGTGACGCTGGCCATAGTCGAATCCGACGGTTTCGACATGCTCGAAGCGCGACAGCGCCCAGGCCAGGCACACAGTCGAATCCTGTCCCCCAGAGAACAGCACAAGCGCTTTGCTGGCCTGATCAGTCATTTGTTTCCAGTAGCATTCGCAACAGGGAACGGAAAGCGAAAACCTGCGCCATCCGGTGTCAGTGCGTGGCCTTTCGGTCACATTTGTAACGCGAATGTCATATTTACGAGCATAGTGGCATATCGCGAGTTGACAGACGGGCCAGCTCCGCGCTCACATGCGATTGAGGCTTTGTGAACGAGAAAACGAAAAAGCCCGTTGAGGAAACGCAATCAGCTGCAAGTCAATACTGACCTTGTGGCGGGAGGAGAGCAAAATGAAACTGTCCCTGGACTCGAGATTTGCCCTGCTGATGGGGGCCTCCGCGATGGCGATGTCGGCCGGCGCGCCGGCAGCTATGGCACAACAAGGCGATGGCGCTGGCGAGAGAAAACTCGGCACGGTGCTGGTCACCACGCAGAAGCAGGAAGAGAGCATTCTCGATGTTCCGATCGCCGTTTCGGCATTCGACGAGGAATCACTTGAGAAACTGAAGCTCGCGGGTGGTCCGGACCTGGTGAAGAGCATTCCGAACGTTGCCTTCACCAAGGGCAATTTCACCGGCTTCAATTTCAAGATTCGCGGCATCGGCGCAGACGTTATCGCAACCTCCGGCGATGCCGGTGTCGGTGTGCACCAGAATGATGTTCCGCTGTCTGCCAACCGCCTTTTCGAGGCGGAATTCTATGATGTCGAGCGCGTCGAGGTTCTGCGCGGGCCGCAAGGCACGCTTTATGGCCGCAACGCCACCGGCGGCGTGATCAACATCATCACAGCCAAGCCGATCCTGGAAGAATTTTCTGCCAAGGCCTCATTAACCTACGGAAATTACAGCACGATCAAGGGCAAAGGTTATATCAACCTGCCGCTTGGCGAAACCGCAGCCCTCCGGTTGGCGGGGTCCTATCTCGAGCGTGACGGCTTCGCCGACAACCTGGTTACCGGCAATGATATTGATGGGCGGGAACTGTATTCGCTGCGTGGATCATTCGCGTGGGAGCCGACCGACCGCCTGCGCACCCTGCTGATGGTCGAGCATTTCGAAGAGGATGATGATCGCT
>CAYUEM010000351.1:0-1801 GCA_964442925.1 uncultured Hyphomonadaceae bacterium | reverse complement strand
AAAGCCATGAAGCGATACGGCGCACCGCAGACTGTTGTGACAGACAAGCTCAGATCTTACGGCGCGGCGATGAAAGAGATCGGCAATATCGACCGCCAGGAGGTCGGTCGCCACCTCAATAATCGGGCCGAGAACAGTCACCTGCCGTTCCGACGACGAGAGCGGGCGATGTCCCGGTTCAGGCGAATGTCGAACCTGCAGAAATTCGTTTCGACACACGCTTCCTTCTACAACCACTTCAACCTCGACCGCCATATCAACCGCCGCCAGACCTTCAAATCCATGCGTGATGCCGCCCTCCTCGAATGGCGCGGACTTCTTGCCGCCTGAGGGCCGGCGCATCTCATGATGCTGGAGACTGGTTCGCGTTAGACTGACAACGCCCTTCAAGCGGTTTTCCCCTGACAGGACCCCCTAAATGCTCCGTGCAGCGAATTGCCCGCGTCGCTTGTCACGGAAAGGGACTTGCCACAGGCCCCCGCAGCGCTATTAATACCCGGCATTAATATGGCCGCGTCCGCAGGGGGGGCGCACGGCATAAGACAACGAACTGAACTGGACAGCATTGTCATGATCGAACTCTATACTGCTCCCACGCCAAATGGTTGGAAAGCGTCGGTGACGCTTGAAGAACTCGGCCTGCCTTATGAGGTAAAGCCGGTGAACATCGCGGCGGGCGAACAGAAGACGCCTGAATTCCTGGCGATCAATCCAAACGGTCGGATCCCGGCCATCATCGACCGGGACGCCGATAATCTTGCGGTCTTCGAGTCGGGCGCGATCATGATCTATCTTGCTGAGAAGACCGGAAAGCTCATGCCGACCGATCCGGCAGGGCGGGCCCGGGTGATCCAATGGCTGATGTTCCAGATGGGGGGCGTTGGGCCCATGATGGGCCAAGCCAATGTGTTCTACCGCTACTTTCCGGAAAAGATCCAGCCGGCCATCGACCGCTACCAGAATGAGGGGCGCCGGCTGTTCGAAGTGCTCGACCGCCACCTGGCCGGGCGCGAATGGCTTGCCGACGATTTCTCGATCGCCGACATCGCCAACTGGTGCTGGGTGCGCACCCATAAATGGTCCGGCATCAGCGTTGAGGGTCTGGACAATCTCCAGGCGTGGAGAGGCCGGCTCGAAGCGCGGCCGGCCTGCCAGCGCGGCGTTGAAGTGCCGTTCAAGCTTCCGAACATGGCGGAAGACAAGAAGGCCGCCGAAGACTTCAAGGCCGGTGCCGGAAACATCGTTCAGCGCTAAGGTGGTTTGGTTTCAGGGAGTGTTTCATGATTTCAGGATTTCGCATTGCCGCCATTATTTTGGGGCTCTTGTTCCTGCTTCCGGGCTTTGTGGGTGTCTTTCGACCCGAGCGCCTTGCGGAAGCTTTCACCCTAGTGCCTGAAACGGCTGTAGGCTGGGTCACGATCCGGGTTCTGATCGGCGCGCAATTTATCGCAATGAGTATTGTCACACTCTACGCCGCAATACGGCGCCAGTGGGCCTGGCTCGCGCCGATTGCCATCATTGAAGGCGTCATGGCGCTGGTTCGGATCATGTCAGGCTTTGCCGAGGGGTTCGAGGCGGCGGGTATCGTCCATATCATCGTGGAACTCATTGTCTGTCTTTTTCTGGGCCTTGCTGCATTTCTGCCAGCGCGTTCAGGACGGTGATGATCAAAGGCGCCAACATGGTGTCGGCGCGCAATTTATCGCAATGAGTATTGTCACACTCTACGCCGCAATACGGCGCCAGTGGGCCTGGCTCGCACCGATCGCCATCCTTGAAGGCGTCATGGTGCTCGCTCGGA
>CAYUEM010000350.1:0-1803 GCA_964442925.1 uncultured Hyphomonadaceae bacterium | reverse complement strand
CGGAAGCGCCCTTCACTTCAGTGCCATTGATGAAATGATGAACCTCGCGCATGGGTGTCCTCCTGAACCGTTCTCTATCTGGAATCCGTTTATCGACAGGGCTAAACGCACCGGTAGGGACACGCAAGTTGGTCGATCCGGGACAAGCCTCACAAGCTCTATTATATCACATACATGTCGAAATTGCTCATCGTCTATCATTCGCGCACCGGTGGCACCCGGCAGATGGTCGAAGCGGCCACAGATGGCGCACGCGCCGAGATCGAGACGGTGGTGAAATTTGCTGATGAGGCAGAACCGGGCGATCTTCTCGGCGCGGATGGCTACATCTTCGCCATGCCGGAAAATCTTGCCGCGATTTCCGGATTGATGAAGGAATTCTTTGACCGCTGCTATTATCCGGTGCTCGGCAGGATCGAGGGGCGCGCCTATGGCCTGATGATCTGCGCGGGCTCGGACGGTGAGAATGCCGCGCGCCAGGCCGCGAGAATTGCCACTGGCTGGCGGCTGAAACAGGTTCAGGAACCGCTCATCGTCTGCACCCATGCCCAGACACCGGCGGAAATTCTCGGCGCGAAGACAATTGGCGACACCGATCTAGCCCGATGCCGCGAGCTTGGCACCGCGCTTGGGGCCGGCCTGGCCATGGGCGTGTTCTGAGCGCGTCAGGACGCGCCGGTCAGCTGTTTCAGCTTATCCTCGATGACCCAGAGCCGGTCCCTGGCCGCACACAGCCTTGCTTCGAGCTTGCACAACCCGCATGGTTTTCACGCCCGCAAGCCGGCTGGCAGTGGGCACGGACGAAAATTTCGCAAGACTTCGCTCTTTTCGCTTCAGCGGAGTGTGGTAGGCTATCGCAAAGGATGCGGGAGGAAGTTTCGATGGCGAAAATCAAGGTCAACGGCAAGGTGGCTGACATCGATGTCGATGAAAACACGCCTCTTCTATGGGTGTTGCGCGAGCAACTCGGGCTGACCGGCGCGAAATATGGTTGCGGCATTGCCCAGTGCGGAACTTGCACCGTGCATGTCGATGGCATGGCGGTGCGCTCATGCACCTATCCTGTCGGCGCGCTTGCCGGCGATGAGGAGATCACCACGATCGAAGGCCTGTCGGAGGATGCCAGCCATCCGGTCCAACAGGCCTGGGCCGAACTCGACATTCCCCAGTGTGGCTATTGCCAGCCCGGCATGATCATGGCGGTGGCCGGCCTGCTCAACGACACGCCCAATCCGAGCGATGAGGATATCGACGCGCAGATCACCAATATCTGCCGCTGCGGAACACTGGCGCGGGTGCGCAAGGGCATCCATCTCGCCGTGAAGAAGGCTTGAGGGGGGCACGGGACATGGCTGATACAATCGCATTTTCGCGCCGCAGTTTCATCGTCGCCACGGGCAGTGCGGGGCTGACCATCGGCCTGCTTGCGGCCTGTGGCGGAAACACTGACGCTGCCGACACGCCCGAGGCCAGCGCCGCCGCTGACCCGCTCGCCGAGGTCAATGCCTGGGTGCATGTCGCCAGTGACGACACCGTCACCATCCGCATCGCGCGCTCGGAGATGGGCCAAGGCACGCTGACCGGCCTGGCCCAGCTTGTCGCCGATGAAATGGACGCGGACTGGGACAAGGTGCGCACCGAATATCCCACGCCCGGCGAGAATCTGCGCCGTGAACGCGTCTGGGGAGACTTTGCCACCGGCGGCAGCCGCGGCATTCGCAACTCGCAGGATTATGTTCGCGAGGGCGGCGCAGCGGCCAAGGCGATGCTGATCGAGGCGGCGGCCGCCGAATGGGGCGTGCC
>CAYUEM010000349.1:0-1828 GCA_964442925.1 uncultured Hyphomonadaceae bacterium | reverse complement strand
TCGATGACGAACAGCGCTTCATGGTCGTGCCCGAGCGTGGCCTTGCGGTTTCAATGCAACTCGCAAGCATGCTCGGTGCCCGGCGCGGCGACCGCGTTACGCTTGAAGTCCTTGAGGGTGAACGCCAGGTACTTAGCGCGCCGGTGACGGCCCTCGTGAACGAAACCATGGGATGGCCAGCCTTCATGGACCTTGATGCGCTCCATGACCTTCTTGGAGAAAGCGATGTGGTGAATGGGGTCTATGCCATGCTCGACCCGGAGCGTGAGGCGCAATTCAGCGAAGCTGTCCTCGCGCGCCCCGGAATCGCAAGCGTCGCCCTCCAACGCGCCTCCGTCGAGAGCTTCAACGAGTCGCTGGAAGACAATATCAACATCATGATGACCATCTATGCCTTGATCGGCGGAGCAATCGCGGCCTCCGTTGTCTACAATGCTGCGCGCATAGGACTGACGGAACGCGGACGGGAACTGGCAAGCTTGCGCGTGCTGGGATTTTCGGAAGCTGAAGTGTCTTATATCCTGATCGGAGAGCTCGCTCTTCTGGTTGTCCTTGCCTTGCCACTGGGCGGTGTCCTCGGCGCGGGTCTTGCCTCTCTCGTCGCAAGTTCCATGGCAACCGAACTGTACCGTGTTCCCCTGGCAATCGACCCCTCCACATTCGGATATTCGGCTCTGATCGTGATCGCTGCTTCGCTGGCGTCTGCAATGTTCGTGCGCCAGCGGGTAAAATCCCTCGACCTTATCGCCGTCCTCAAGACCCGGGAGTAAGCCAGATGGCCCTGAGAAACCGCATCCTCTTCTGGGCCGCTATCGGCTTCTTCCTTCTTGTACTCGCAATGTGGGCGTTTACGCCGCGGGCCGTGGATGTCGATATCGCCCTTGCTCAACGCGGCGCCATGTCCGTGTCGGTCCGGGCCGAGGGCGAGACGCGCATCCACGATGTGTTCGAGATCGCAGCTCCGGTCTCTGGCGATCTGCAACGCGTCAGTCTTGAAGCGGGCGATTGTGTGTATGAGGGCGAAACAATCGTTGCGGTCATTCGACCAATTGCAGCACCAATGCTCGACAATCGCACGCGGCAACAGTTGACGGCTGCGGCCGCAGCAATGGCGTCGGCCGTCACTGCAGCAAAGGCCGAACTCGAACGTGTTCGTGCAGAGCTCACCCGCGCAGAAGCTGACACCAATCGCTATCGCTCGCTGGCTCCTGGCGGAGTGATCTCACGCCAGGCTTTGGAGCGCGCAGAAGCCGACGAGGCAACGCTTCGGGCAGCCGAGCGCGCTGCCGAGGCATCCCTGGCCATGCGGCGTCAGGAACTGGCGGCAGCACGCGCGGCGCTGCGACCAAGTGGCCAGAGCGGCGGCGATCAACTCGTCGATGTCGTGGCACCGATTGATGGCGTTCTCCTGCGGCGCCTGCGCCAGAGCGAGGGGCCAGTTGTACAAGGCGCGCTACTGGTGGAAGTCGGAGATCCCGGCGAAATCGAGATTGTCGCAGACTTTTTATCAGAAGACGCGGTGCGTATCTCGGTTGGAGACCCGGTCATCATTTCAGACTGGGGCGGGCCCGACTTGAAAGGCAAGGTGCGCCGGGTCGAGCCTTTTGCGTTCACCAAGATATCTGCCCTCGGCATTGAAGAGCAGCGCGTCAACGTCGTCGTCAAACTGATGCCCAGCCAGCCTGCTGATCGTCTTGGCCATGGTTATCGGGTCGATGTTGCCGTCGAAATCTGGTCCGCCGAGGATGTCATGACCGTCCCAATGACAGCGCTCTTCAAACAGGGCGGGGACTGGTTGGTCTATCGCGTCGAAGGGGGACGTGCCCGG
>CAYUEM010000348.1:0-1862 GCA_964442925.1 uncultured Hyphomonadaceae bacterium | reverse complement strand
GATAGGCCTCGGTGCACTGGAAGACGAAATTGCCCGAGGTGATGTCGACCTGGCCGCCGCCGAAATCGACTGCCCAGATGCCGCGCCGGATCGAGGCGACAATTTCCTGCGGGTCAGCCTGGCCGGCCAGCATCACCGTGTTGGTCATCCGCGGCATGATCCCGGCGTCATAGCTTTCCCGCCGGCCATTGCCAGTTGGCGCAAGCCCCATCAGCCGCGCATTCTGGCGGTCCTGCATATAGGCTTTCAGAACACCGTCCTCGATCAGCACGGTGCGCGAGGTCGGTGTGCCCTCATCATCAAAAGACAGTGAGCCGCGCCGGTGTTCCATCGTGCCGTCATCGATCACCGTCACGCCTTTCGAGGCGACCTGTTCGCCGATGCGCCCGGAATAGACGCTTGTGCCCTTGCGGTTGAAATCACCCTCAAGCCCGTGGCCGACCGCCTCATGCAGCAGCACTGCGGGCCAGCCTGGCCCGAGCACGACTTCCATCTCGCCCGCCGGAGCCGGAATGCTTTCGAGGTTGGTCTCGGCCTTTTTCAGCGCGCGCTGCACAAGGCCTTTCCAGCGCTGCGGCGCGATCCATTCCTCATAGGCCGCGCGTCCGCCAGCGCCTGCCGAGGCGCTTTCACGCCGGCCATTCTGCTCCAGTGTGACCGAGACATTGATGCGCACCAGCGGACGCACCTCATGCATGGCTTCGCCGCCGGGACGCAGAATGTCAATCTCACGGTGCGAGCCGGCCAGCGACACCGAGACCTGCACGACGCGCGGATCCTGCGCCCGCGTCCAGGCATCGATTTCGGCCATCAGCGATGTCTTGGCACCAAAACCGGGCGCTTCGGTCGGGTCGATCTGTGCATAGAGCCGCCGATTGGTCGGGGTCGGCCCGACGTCGAGCGTGCCGGAATAGCCGCGCCGGGCCTTGCCAGCGGTTTCGGCAGCACGCGCGATGGCCGCTTCGCTGAGCTCGGCGGCATGAGCATTGCCACTGGCCTCGCCGGCGACAACCCGCAGGCCGAAGCCCTGACCGGTGTCGTAGGCGGCTGACTTCAGCCGGCCATCGTCGAACAGGAAGCTTTCCGAGCGCGAACGCTCAACGAAAATATCGCCATCATCAGCGCCGGCAACGGCATCGGCAAGCAGGGCGGTTGCGCGCGAGCGCTCGAAGGGGAGGTCTGTGTCTGTCATACCCCTTAAATGCGTCCGCCGCGCCGCTCTGGCAAGCTCCCCCTCCAGCAGGGTCAATCTGGACGCCGGTCACCCTTTCCGGCAACGTGAACCCGGTAAAGCACGAAACGCCCGTGAAATCCCGCAAACCAGACGAGGCCGGGCGCTGATCCGGGAGGACATATCATGACCCATCACGATCTGGTCATTCGCGGCGGACAGGTCCATGACGGCTCCGGCGCGACACCGTTCGAGGGCGACATTGCGATTGATGGCGGGACGATTACGGCGCTGGGGCAGATCGCTGGCCGGGGCGCTGAGGAAATTGACGCGCGCGGCCAGATCGTCACGCCCGGCGTGGTCGACATCCACACCCATTATGATGGTCAGGTGACATGGGGCGACCGGCTGACCCCCTCATCACAGCATGGCGTGACAACTGCGGTGATGGGCAATTGCGGGGTCGGCTTTGCGCCCTGCCGCGAGGCAGACCATGACCGGCTGATCCGCCTGATGGAGGGCGTCGAGGACATTCCCTTCCCGGTGCTGACTGAGGGCCTGCCCTGGAACTGGGAGAGCTTTCCCGACTATCTCGACGCCCTGTCGCGGCGCCGGTTCGACATCGATTTCGCCGCGCAGCTGCCGCATGCCGCGCTGCGCGTCTATGTGATGGGTGAGCGCGGCGCCAATC
>CAYUEM010000347.1:0-1863 GCA_964442925.1 uncultured Hyphomonadaceae bacterium | reverse complement strand
GGTCGAGGCGATGATGCAGACCGAAAGCCGCTCTGTGATCAGCTATCTGACCAAGCCATTTTTCGACTCCATGCACCGCACCTTCCGCGAATAGCCGGCTCCTGCAAGCGGGGCCTGACTATGCGATCTTGCCCTCGCTTCTGAGCCAGGCGAGGATCTGACCGGCGGCCTCGTCAGGCGAACAGCTGACGGTGTCGATAGAGATTTCAGGCGATTGCGGGTCTTCATACGGGCTGTCGATGCCCGTGAAATTCCGGATCTCGCCGGCCCGGGCTTTCTTGTAAAGACCTTTCTCATCGCGCTGTTCGGCCACATCAAGCGGGGTGTTGACATAGACCTCGACGAATTCGCCTTCGCCCATCAGGTTTCTCGCCATCTGACGTTCGGACCGGAATGGCGAAATGAACGAGACCAGCACGATCAGCCCGGCATCGCTCATGAGGCGGGCAACGTGGCTGACACGACGGATATTCTCCACGCGGTCGGCATCGGTAAAGCCGAGATCACGGTTGAGCCCATGGCGGACATTGTCGCCGTCCAGCACCATTGTGTGGCGCCCCATGGCAAACAGTTGCTTTTGCAGCGCATTGGCAATCGTCGACTTGCCGGAACCGGAAAGCCCGGTGAACCAGAGCACGACCGGCTTTTGTCCCTTCTGTTCCGCCAGCGCCTCGCGGTTGATGTCGAGTGCCTGCCAGTGAATATTCGCAGCGCGGCGCAGCGCAAAATCGATCAGGCCGAGCCCGACCGTATTGTTTTCGATCCGGTCTATGATGATGAACCCGCCCATTTCGCGGATCGATTTATAGGCGTCGAACGCAACCGGCTCGTCCAGCGAGATGGTGCAGACACCGAAATCATTGCGCCCAAGTGTCTTTGCGGGAAGATCGCTTAATGTGTTGACATCTATACAGTATTTTGGAGCATTGATGGTTGCGCGGACAAGCCGGGCCCCGATCTTGATGAGGTATTTCCGTCCCGGCAGAAGCGGCTGGTCCGCCATCCACAGGATACGGACCTGAAACTGGTCGGACACTTCGGCCGGGTCATCGCCGCCGCAGATGACATCGCCGCGCGAGCAATCGATCTCGTCGCACAGCGTCAGCGTCACCGACTGGCCGGCGATGGCGCTCTCCAGATCGCCGGAGGCGGTGACGATCCGTGCGATGGTCGAGCCATGGCCACCGGGTAGCACCTTGATCCGGTCGCCGGGGCGAACGCGGCCGGATACGAGCTGTCCGGCAAATCCGCGAAAGTCGAGATTGGGGCGGTTGACCCACTGGACCGGCATGCGCAGCGGCGCAGCGGCGCGCTTGTCGCCGACCGGAACGGTTTCCAGATATTGCATCAGCGAGGGGCCGTCATACCAAGGTGTATGCTGCGAGCGGTCAATCACGTTTTCACCGTTCAGCGCTGAAAGCGGGATTGGTTCGATCTCCAGATCAGGACCAAGCTCGTCGGCAAACTGCGCGAAATCATCAACGATCTGATCGAAAACGGCGCGGTCATAGTCGACAAGATCCATCTTGTTGATCGCCAGCACCATCCGGCGGATGCCCAGCGAATAGGTGATGAAGGCATGGCGCCGGGTCTGGGTCAGCACGCCCCGGCGCGCATCGATCAGCAACACGGCGACATCGGCGGTCGATGCGCCGGTGGCCATGTTTCTTGTATATTGCTCATGTCCGGGCGTGTCGGCGACGATGAACTTGCGCTTTTCGGTCGAAAAGAAGCGGTAGGCGACATCGATCGTGATGCCCTGTTCGCGCTCAGCCGACAAGCCGTCGACCAGAAGGGCAAAATCGATTTCGCCGCCCTGCGTGCCGACCCGAGCGGAATCGGACTGCAGCGCGGCAAGCTGGT
>CAYUEM010000346.1:0-1875 GCA_964442925.1 uncultured Hyphomonadaceae bacterium | reverse complement strand
GGAGACAAGCCGATGTCAGCCGCAAAACCGATACCCCTCCCGGCCAGGCCCGGGCAGGAAAGCGTTTGGGATTATCCCCGGCCAGCCGTGGCCGAGCCGGCGGCCCATACGCTCCGGGTTGAATTTGCCGGCACGGTGATTGCGGAGACGAAACGGGGGATCAGGACGCTCGAAACAAGCCATCCGCCGAGCTATTATCTGCCGCCTGAAGATGTCCGAATGGACTTGCTCATACCCAGTTCCCATTCCAGTTTTTGTGAATGGAAAGGCAAGGCGCGCTATTATGACGTCGTCGTTGGCGACCGGCAGGCGAGGCATGCCGCATGGTCATATGCGGCCCCGACCCCCGCCTTTGCGATGCTGCGCGGGTTTATCGCCTTCTATCCCGGACACATGGACGCCTGTTTTGTCGATGGCGAGCGCGTCACCGCGCAGCCGGGCGGCTTTTATGGCGGCTGGGTGACGCGCCACGTGGTCGGCCCCTTCAAGGGCGGACCGGGCAGCCAGGGCTGGTAGCCGTATCGGTACCGGGCGCGGCATGTCAGCTGCAGCGCTGCCGGTTGCCAGTGCCGGTCATGGCACTACCCATGAATGCGCGGTCTCACCCTCGATCCATCGAAGATGGGCGCGGCGATGGCCATCACGTGAAAGGCTGAGCCAGTCGATCATCGTGAGTGTCATAGCAAGCACCATGAAGTTGCGCGCCGCAGCCGTTCGCGTGTCTTCACTCGGCAAATCGCTGAGCGGACGACCCGGACTTTCGCGCCTGGAATAATCGCCAAGGGCCGCCTCCGTCAGCTTGGAAAAGCGCTCGGCATGCAGGGCGTCGCCCTCACCAAGAAGCCGCACCCTGCCATGCGCGCGCAACTGGATTTGCCGTTTGGGATCGAAAAAGACGAGGACGGCGCCGGGGCAGTGCTGCAACTGTGCGACCTTGGCGCTGCGACGATCCGTGTAGATCAGTGCCTGGCGGTGGTCACGGTTGAATTTCCTGAGCACAACAACGCGCCCATCCGGCCCGTCAGTACACAATACGGGCCAGCGGAACGGCGACTTGCGGTCCACCCCGGCCCGCGCAAGCTCGCCGAGTGACCAGGTCTCGACCTGCTCAAGCCGGGAGAAATCAAGATCAGCGATAAGTGTCCCCTGTCAGCCAGAGTGTTGTCCTTGAACATGCATGTCGCATTTGCAGGCTTGCCGTTCTGATGCGCCACGAGGTCCAGCGCCACCCGCGTGCCTGACCGGTTTGCCGGCCGCGTCAAGTCCGCCTGCACGGATCCAGCAGGAGAAGGTTTCGCAGCTGCCGGACGGCATATAATCCCTCCGACCGGCAGGCTGGGTGGCGCAGACCCGCGATTTTTCGCCAATGCAGGCCTCTTGGAGGTCCGCCGCGATTACCCGATTGCCACATCCGACCGCGCGCGCCGTCGGGCGATTTCGGCAATATGAGCAGGGCTGATCAAGCAGCACCCGCCCACGACTTCCGCGCCAGCCCTCGCCCAGCCCATCGCGATATCGGCGTAGGCTTGCGGATTTAAATCACGCCGCGCACTGAGCGCGTTCACCATTGCACCGGCGGCCATGGGATCGACCGTCTCAAACCCATTGGCATATCCGCCAGTGGAAAACCCGGCATCCAGCAGCGTGTTGACAGCGACACTGGTTGTTTCTGGCGGTGAGCAATTGACGAGAATCCGAGACGCACCCGCCCGGCATGCAGCGTCGGCGGCTTCGACCAGGCGCTCACCTCCGCGCAATCGGGTGGCGTCACGCTCGTCCACCGCGAATGCGGTCCACACCTCTAACCCCGAGCCTGAAGCGGTTTCGGTCGCCTGACAGGCTTCAGTGAGCGTTGTCATTGTCTCACACAAAAAC
>CAYUEM010000345.1:0-1912 GCA_964442925.1 uncultured Hyphomonadaceae bacterium | reverse complement strand
GCGCCGATCCTCTGCCGGCCTGCGGGGCGCGGGAAACCTTCCTGCGCGCACGGCGCACACTGGCGGGTCTTGTTCTCGCCGGCTCTCAGGATTCAAGCAGCCAGCTTTCGCTTGCCATTTCCGATGCGTTGATCCGCAGAGATCCCGGCGCGCCCACAGAGCCGTCAGGCGCGAGCGTCACGTTTCTGGACTTTTAGAGATCCGTCCGGGGCACGCCTGACCGCGCGGCGTAGCACATCGCCATAGCCGTGCGAAATGCAGTCATGCGCGTCATAGAAACCGCGTGCCGCGAGCAGCGCGTGCACCTGCCGGAGATTATAGGGCGGGATGCTGGCGAGAAAGTGATGTTCGAGATGATAGTTCACATTGTTCGGCGCGATCAGCACTTTCTGCCACCATGGCGCGATTGTCGTGCCGGTGTTCATGCGCGGATCAAGCTGGCTGCGGTCAATCGCGGTGCCATGCTCACCGATCTGGCGCAGGCGGACGATCGCCGGATAGACAAAGATCTCCGCTGCCCACCACATCAGATAGGCCCATGGCGCACCAAGCGCGCTCAGCGTGCCAAGCAGCAGAATGTGAAACACCAGCCACGGATAATGGCGCGACAGCCTGAACGCCCGCAGCTTGCGCAGCGTGTCGCGAAGGCCGGTCCGCCCGGTCAGGTCGCGCATGAACTTGCGTTTCAGGCTGGCCGGGGAAACAGGATAGTTGCTGACAAAGCCGATATCGGGATCATCCGGCGTGCCAGCATATTTATGATGCCTGAGATGATAGGCACGATAGGCCTTCAGCGAGATGTTCATCGGCGCACCGGCCAGCCAGTGGCCGACAAATTCATCCAATGCCCGGCTTTTGAAAAAGGCATAATGGGCGCAGTCATGATTGATGATGCCAAGGCCAAGCTGGCGACCGGCAAGAATGATCACGCCGAGAAGGATCGTTGCCGGATTGGGCCAGACAATCGCAATGGCAAAGGCGGCAATGATCAGCCCCCATGTCCATGCCAGGGTCGCAAGCGCTTTCAGGTCGGATTTTTTGCGAAACCTGCGCAATTCATCTTTCGAGAGCGCTTCTGAGAGTTTCAGGGTCGGGTTCATGCAAGGACGATCCGTTCGAGGAGTTGAGGCCGCAGAATAAGCCAGATTGGCCCGCCCGCCAAATTTCGTATCTACCTGACGAGGACCTGGGCCGCTGCATGCAGATCATGCCCAAGCGCGTGATAGGCCGCGTCGATCACGCTCTGGCCGCGATCATTGACCAGCAGGCCAACACCCATCCGGTTCATCGTGTAGCTGAAAGCCATGGCGCAATCGGGGTCGGCAAATCCGATCGAGCCGCCGGCACCGACATGGCCGAATGCGCTTTCGCCGATAATTGCGCTCATCTGGTCGCCCATCGGCAATGCGCGATTGTCCATCGACTTCATGAAGCCGGATGCGAACCGGGTCGGTACCAGCAGCGTCGCATCGCGCGAGGTGGCCACGCTGACCCGCGACATCGCCGCAACGCGTCCCTTCGAAACCAGCGAGCCGTCATTGACCGCCAGCGGGGTGTACATTGCGACCTGTCCGCGCGCATTGGAGATGCCGCCGGCACCGCCGATCTGCGCCTTGTGGGCCTGCGGGTCGTTGGGCGACCAGCCGCCCGAGTTCAGGAAGGACAGCGCCTGGATCGAGGTGGGTTCCGTCAGCAGTTTCCGGGTAAATTCACTGAGCTCATCGCCGGGGGCCGGAATGTTTGGAATGATAGGTGCGACATGCGGGGCAACACCGTCAGGCAGGCCGATCCAGTATTTTGCCCCGGTCGGGCCAGCAACCTCATCGGCAAAGAACTGCCCCAGCGACTTGCCTGAAACACGCCGGACAAGCTCGCCGACCGTCCAGCCGAAATTGACCATATGATAGCCGTT
>CAYUEM010000344.1:0-1914 GCA_964442925.1 uncultured Hyphomonadaceae bacterium | reverse complement strand
CTGCGTTCGGCCGGTAGCGGTACTACCGCCCGAAGCGGGCGGCGCGCGTCTATTCCAGCTATTTCGACCACGCCTTTTGGCGTGATCATAGAACCCCGCAATCGGAGGTTCGATGTCAGAGGCGCCCTCGCGACCGACTGGTTCGACAATGATCCGTTTCTGACCGCTGTGTTCAACGCCTTCGACATCAGTTTCCCGTCTGGCGAAAAGGAATTCATCGACTCCGTTCGCCACTTTGAGGATCGGATCACAGACCCGAAGCTGCTGAAAGGGATCCGCGGTTTCTACCAGCAAGAAGGCATCCATGGCCGCGAGAACCGCCGCTACAATGAACGGTTTTGCCAAGCCCGCGGCTGTAATCTGGATGAGTTCGAAGGCGTCTATCTCAGAATGGCCGAGAAAGGCAAAGCCCACCCAGAGATCACGCCCGCAATCAGGCTCGCCTCGACGGTCTGCCTGGAACACTTCACTGCAGGCTTTGCCGAAATTCTGCTGAAAAAGGCCTATCTGGACGACGCGGAGCCTGGGATCAGACGATTATGGCAATGGCACAGTCTGGAAGAGCTTGAGCACGAATCAGTCGCCCATGACGTTTATATTGAGCTCGCGCGCATGGAATTTGTGAAAGAGGGTGGATGGAATGGATCTCAAAATCGCCGGTAAGACGGCTATCATGGCAGGGGGCAGCGCCGGCATGGGGCGCGCAACAGCTGAACGCCTGGCGGAAGCTGGTGCCAATCTCTTCATCACAGCCCGGCGGGAAGAGCGCCTCAAAACGGCTGCGTCGGAAATCTCTGAAAAATTTGGCACAAGCGTCACCCCGATTGTTGCGGATTCCTCGACCGAGGATGGTCGTGCGGCTCTCTTCGATGCCTGCCCAAATCCAGACATCCTCTGCATTACGATCAAGCCGCCTGCACCCAATGGCGACTTTCTCAAGGTTACGCCCGAGATGTGGCGGGACTCCATTGAGACAGCGCTGATCGGCCCGGTTGAGATCATGCGCCATTACATTCCCGTGATGATCGAGAAGGGCTGGGGGCGCATCGTCAACATTGCGACCTTTTCGGCGAAAAACCCGATGATCTGGCGGCTGATGTCCGGCCCTGCACGGTCCGCGCTGATCAATTATACCGCCAGCGTATCGCGCGAGATAGCCAAGCATGGCGTGACGCTCAACAATCTCCTGCCGGGCATGTTTGCCACCGAGGGTGCCAATGAGATCATGAAAGACTACGCCGATGCTTTTGGCCTGGAGCCAACGCCTGAGGCCGTGGCACCGCACTTTCTGGCGAATAATCACATCCCGGCAGGCTTCATGGGGCAACCCGATGACCTTGCCGCCATGGCCGCATTCCTTTGCAGCCCGCTTGCTCGCTTCATCGTTGGGCAGAACATCGTCATCGACGGCGGCCAGCACGCCTCATTGTTCTGATCCTGTTGAATAGGGGCGCGTGAAGTACTGCAGCTCATGCAACCCGGCGGCGGCTGGCACGACCTGAGCTGCGATCCGTGCTAGTGCATCATTCTTTCTGTGAACCGCTCCTGGTCTGAAGGCCGGGTTGAGGTGGCGGGCCTCATTCGCTCTCCTTGGAGTTGCCAGTGCACCAAGGAAGGGAACGAACGGGGCTCATCACGAAGACGAACGTGCCACGCTCGGCGGGGTCTCGAACATGCTCGTCGAGAACGGTCTCGACGGCATGGCCGTGGCGATGGCGACGATGCTGAACGAAGCCATGAAGATCGAGCGCTCGACCGCTCTGCGGGCGGAGCCCGGAGAGCGGTCCCGCGAGCGCCTGGCCTACGCCAACGGCTTCAAGCCCAAGCGCGTCGCCAGCCGCGCCGGATCGCTCGATCTGCGGGTTCCGCAGGTCCGACCGATGCCCGGTGGGGGTAAGCGGTCGCTGAGCGACG
>CAYUEM010000343.1:0-1920 GCA_964442925.1 uncultured Hyphomonadaceae bacterium | reverse complement strand
AATTCGAACGCGCCGAATTCGCCCTGGAAACCCTGCACGGCGCCATTGCCGGGGTGGACTCGGCCTATCTGAACCCGGACGAAATGACCGCCGAGCGCGTGCTGACCAATGCCCGACAGGCCATGGAGGGCTTCTACGAAAGCCGCCCGGATCTCTACGCCACCATGGCCGCATCGTTGGGCCAGATCGCCATGGAGCTGATCATGATTCCGCAGGCGCGCGAGATCATCGAGCGCGGCGTGGCCGCCGCCGAACGCGCCGAGGTAGACGACGAACTGCTGCGCAAGTTGCTGCTGCTGCAGGTCCGGGCGCGCACCGGCACCGCATTGTCAGAAGAACCGATTCTGAGGCGCGTGCGGGAGATAGACGGTGGCGAGACAAGACCCGACTGGATGGAAGCCATGGCGCGTCGGTTGATCTGGCAGAACCAGCCCGCCCAAGCCATTCCTTACCTGCAAAGGGCGCTTTCGATTGTTGCTGAGCGACCCGGCCAGCATCGGCTGGAGCTTTCCATTCGTGGATTGCTGGGACGCGCGCTCGGCTTTACCCGCCAGCATGAGCAGGCGCGCGCATTCACCGCAAAAACGACTGCCTGGCTGCCGAAGCACTTTCAGCCGCGCGAGCATGCGGTAATAATGTTTCACTACAACGCGATCAATACCCTGATCGTGGCCGGCGACCTCGAAACCGCGACCTATCACGCTGACGAAATTCGCACTCATGTACGGCTGGACCATGCCAGCAGCCCGTTCACCGGCCATCTGCTCACCACACTGGGCCTGCTTGCGCTGCAAAAGGGCGATCGCGACCGCAGTATCGAATATCAGCGACGGGCCAAGCTAGTCTTTCGTCAGGCGCTGGGCCCGAACAGTGCCGAGGAAATCCGGACCACGCTGAACCTGGCCAGGCTACTGGATGCAAACCCGGCCGAGGCCGTCGAAGCCGAGAGTCTGTATTTGGACGCGCTTGACATGATCCGGGCCGTCTCGGGTTCCGACGAGAGGCTGCTGCTGACCACGCGTGCCTGGCTGGCGCGCAGCGTGGCGCGCCAGCGCGGCGAGGCCGAGGCCTTCCGCGCGCTGCTGGGCGACTCACCAGTCACGCTCGAACAGATCCAGCGCGCGCCGCAGTGGCAACAGGCATTCGAGCGCTACCATCACAGCCACGGCTGCGACCACCCCGTGCTGGACCGCCCGTTGGCCATCAACTGCGCCCGCGCCCGCGCGATGTTGCAGGAATAAAGCCGCTACCGCCTCGCCTCGTGGGACCGCGGCGTCCTCGCCGGGATTAAACCGGATTGCGCCCCGGTCGAGAATCCACCCCAATCGCCGCGTGGACGCGGCTCCTGCAATACGGCCACCCCTTCCGAGCCCCGGCGCCTCATTGCTGATTGGCACTGCCTGAATGGATTGACGATCAACTTGCGTGTAACGTAGGCAGTACGGCTCTCGTGGCATCCATGGACGGCATCACTGGCGCGCATGCCGGGCCGATCCCCATAGAGGTGTTCAGGGCCGACAAATTCTTCTTCCAACCCAAGGTGACTGTCATGAACAACTCTTCTATCGTTCCCTGCAACATCGTCCAGCGCGCGTACCTATTGCCACTTTCCGCGCTCGCGCTGCTGGTCTCTGCACCCTTTTCATTTGCGGAAAAGGATCGCATCTGTGAGGAGGCGGTATTTTCAACCCCGGCTCCACACTGCCCTGCAAACTCGTTCCGGATGAAGCACGGCACCGGTGACCGGGTCACCGACTTCGACATGTGCAATATCGATGGCCCCGAGCCTGAGCCCGATTCCACCAACTGCGTCGCCCACGGCTCCATGGAACCCCCGACCCCGGCCTGGATCGATTGCCGGCAGGCCGGGTCCGGGGATGCAATCTGCACCGCCTGGCCCCAGGGCGATCTGGACTTCGA
>CAYUEM010000342.1:0-1943 GCA_964442925.1 uncultured Hyphomonadaceae bacterium | reverse complement strand
CCAGCTTGACCGGATTGATCTCGACATCCTCATAGCGCTCACGGTCGATATCGCCTGGCATCGGCTGGGGGGCCTGCTGGGGGGCGGACATGTCGGCCATCATCGGCGCACCGGCCAGCCGCTGGGATTTCTCCATCGCAAGCGATGGTGATGGAGGCGGCGGCGGAGGAGGAGGAGGCGGCGCAGTGGCATCTTCGACCGAGACGGGCTCTCCCTCATAGGCCTCGTCGGCAGATTCGCAGGCCGCAAGCACGAGCAGGCTCGCGGCACCAGCCAGGATCAGTTTGAAATGCGTTGTCATGGGTTTCTTCCCCTTCATGTTCTCCGCGCCACTCCATGATGACGCCCGAATGAAGTCAGCCTCAACTTTCTGTCATCTTTGCGGCAGGGCGGGGGCGATCAGAGGTCGAAGCCGCGTTCATTCGGCGACCTTCGACCAGAACGCACTTTGCTCAGTCGGTTTTCTGCGCTGGCGTAGCGATGCCCGACACCACCTGCCGGCGCAGTATCTCACGGCGAAAACGAAACAGTTCCGCAGGCCGCCCGCCGGTTGAGGGCTCCATTGCGCCAGTGCCTTCGACCAGACCGGCCCGATCCAGTGCGCGGCGGAAATTCTGTTTGTGCAAACGCAATCCGAGCAGGGCTTCCGCCGTCTGCTGCAATGCCGACAGGGTAAAGACCTGATCCATCAGCTCGAACAGGACCGGGCGGTATTTCAGCTTGCCGCGCAGGCGCGACATCGCGGTGGCAAGGATGCGCCGATGATCGGAGGCCATCGCCTCACCGAACCGGGCGCGCATCGATGGCAAACCAAGATCGCGCGCGCATTCCTCCGCCAGCCCGGCCTCATACAGCAGTTCATAACGCTCCAGCACCCGTTCTTCGATCCAGGTCTGTCCATCAAAGCCGAAGGCCAGCCGCGCGCGGTCCAGTCGCGCCTGGTGACCCGCAGACCAGGATTTCAGCGCTGGGACGATCGCGTCCTCGATCAGCGCCGGGCGGCCCGAGCGGTGGTCCTCCCACGGGAAAAAGCCATACCAGCCGCGCCAGCGCGCCCCGAATGCCGGATCGATCTCAACGCGCACCGGCGTCAGGCCGAGATAGCTGACCGACAGCACCCGCGCTTCGCCGGGGCGGCGGGCAAGATGCGGATCGGGGATCTCGCGGCCACGATCGCCGAATGTGTAGAGCTGTTCGACATAGCCGGGCTCAAATCCGGTCTGCTCGCGCACCCATCCGCGCAGGCCCAGTTCAAGTGTGCGGTGCCCGACCGGATCGAACGCGCCGAATGGAAGCGCGGCAAGCGTATCCTCGCGCCGGGTCGCGAGCACGCGGGGCTTTTCCGGGTCCGCCGCGACAATGACCGCAGACAGGCCGATGACAATCGGCAGGCTCAAGCGGCCCCCGATCGCACGGCCACGGCAGTATCGCGCGTGCTGTGGCGCTGCAGGAAGGCGCTCTGTGCCTCGTCCGGGGCGAGCGGTTGCAAGTGCGCATGCAGGCCATCTGTCGGGCGGATAAAGAACCGGTCGGCCTCAGCCTCGGAAAAGCCCGCCAGCTGCACCGCCTCCATCCATGCGCAGATCAGATCGGCGCGCTTGATCAGCTTCCTGACTGCGCCCGGCAACACCGCCGGCAGGCCGAAACGCAGGTGAATTGCGCGCTCCAGCCGCTTTTCGACCGCCTTGTAATCACCGCCAAGCACAGCCTTGAACGGTGAGATCATGTCGCCCACGACATATTCGGGCGCATCATGCAGCAGCGCGGCAAGCTGCAGACGCGGATCAAGATCGGGCTTCATGGCGGCAACCAGATCATCGACGACAATCGAATGTTGGGCGACCGAGAAGGCGTAGCGCCCGGTGGTCTGCCCGTTCCAGCGCGCCACACGCGCAAGGCCGTGGGCAATATCCTCGATCTCGACATCCAGAGGCGAGGGGTCG
>CAYUEM010000341.1:0-1952 GCA_964442925.1 uncultured Hyphomonadaceae bacterium | reverse complement strand
TGCACGCGATCAAACAGTTGCGAGGCCTCGGCGACACGCGGCCCATCATCATGGTCACGGCCCATGGCGACATTGCGCTCGCCGTGGAAGCCATGCGGGCCGGTGCCTCGGATTTCATCGAGAAACCCTGGGACAAGGATGCGCTGTTTGAAGCGATTGATCGCGTGGCGGAACGTGCCCGGTCGGCAGCCGACAGTGCGAAGGGTCGCCAGCGTGCCCTCGCCGCCATTGAAAACCTCACGCCGCGCGAGAAGGACGTATTTGGTCAATTGATCACGGGCGCCTCAAACAAGCTGATTGCCCGCGCGCTCGACCTCAGTCCCCGCACCGTCGAATTCTATCGGGCCAGGGTCTTTGAGAAGACGTGCGCCACCAATGTGGCCGAACTTGTGCGCCTCGCCTTCGTTTCAAACGGCATGAAGCTGTAGGGCCGTTTCCGCCTCGCGCATCGCCTCGCTGATGAGGAAACCGGGCGTGCGCTCGATGGCGCAGTGCGCAGTGTGCCTCAATTCGCTGTGCAGCGCATATCGACCCCCGTGGCCGTCTCGAAATCGGAGTGGCCCGACAGCCTGCACAGGGCGGCGCGATTGATCACGCGGAACCTGTCTGGCCTTGGCATGTCGATCACACCGGTCTGTTTCAGGCGGTTCATCATGCGGCTGACCGTTTCAAGCGTGAGACCCAGATGATCGGCCATGTCGCAACGGCTCATGGCGATGGGCGTATAGTCATCTGTTCCCGTTGCGAACCGGGCGGCAAGGAATAGAACGAAATCGGCAACACGCTCCATGGCGCACCGACGCGCAAGCAATGTCGATTGCCGACGCGCCTCGGCCGCTGCCCGGTCAATTTCAGAGAAAATGGTATCGCGGAAAACGGCATCTGTCAGCAAGCGCCGCTCGAACGCGGCGCGGCTGAGATAATCGGTTGCCACATCGCTGAGCGCCTCGGCGCTGGTCGGGCTGGTGGACGACAGGCACAGGGAGACAAAATCGCCCGGACCCGCGAAGGCTTCGATCTGGCGATAACCGTCTGACGTGACCCGGTAGACCGTCACGGTGCCCGATATGATCCTGTGAAGTCCGCGGTTGTTGTCTCCCTGATGAAAAAGGTGTTCCCCCGCCAGGAAATCACGTCGCGGCGACACCGATTGATTGTCCTGCACCAGCGCCGTGTGTGCCATGTCATTCTCCCTGCATCGCATGCGTTGAACCAATACGCGGAGAATGACCGATCGCGGCGGCGGCCAATATTGCGGGAGACTACGCATGCGGGGAATTACAGGCGGATCTTACCCCGCCGCAATGGCTCCCAGGCTGTCCTCGAACGTGTGGCGCGCTTTGCGTTTCTGGCCTTCAGCAGTCGCCTTCGTCAGCGCCCACACCACGGTTTCCGGTAAAACTTCACGGGGTTCGTTGTGAACGGCCTACCCGGCGCACAGCTTGCTTGCGCCATTTGCAGCGGATCATATGCCCCAGATCAGCGTTCCATGACGTAATGGCCCGGTGCCGGCTCAAGCGGCGCGAATTGGGGAAGGTTGCGGCCAGGCTCTGGCGGCGCGACCGGTTCACCTGATCGCGCGGCCAGCCAGTCGGTCCAGGCCGGCCACCAGGATCCGTCATGATAGGCGGCGGCCTCAAGCCAGCGCTCCGGGTCGAGATGCGGGGCATCTTGGGGGCTGGTCAACAAACGGAAATGACGGTTGTCCCGGCCAGGCTCGGACACAACACCGCCATTATGCCCCCCGCTGGCCAGGGCAAACGTGACTTCTGCGTCTGTCAGTCGATGCAGTTTGAAGGCTGAACGCCAGGGTGCGATGTGATCGAACTCCGTTCCCAACGCAAAGATCGGGGTGCGGATGTCGCTCAGAAAGACCGGACGTCCGTCGATATCGAGCCGGCCCTCGGCAAGATCATTTCCCAGAAACAGTCGGCGCAGATATTCCGAATGCA
>CAYUEM010000340.1:0-1981 GCA_964442925.1 uncultured Hyphomonadaceae bacterium | reverse complement strand
TGGAGACATCATAGCGATCGACAAAGCGGCCCCATTGATACCAGCCGCCCGGCACGCCATAGCGCTTGTGATTGACCGCCTCGCGGTGTCCGTCCGGCAGTGCCCCCAGGAAATTCCCGTTGAAATTCTCTTCCGCCGTCAACCAGGTGCCCCAGGGCGTGATGCCGCCGGCGCAATTGTTCAGCGTGCCAGAGACCAGCCGCCCGGTCGGGTCTTCGCGTGTCACCATTCGCGGCGAACCGGCAGCCGGCCCGGTGATCTCCATCGGTGTCTTGTGGGCCGTGATACGGCGATTGTAGCGCGAGCCGATGACCGGTTTCCAGCCCTCGCCCGTCTCGACAATCTCCAGCACGGTGCCGCCATGGGCCGCCATCTCCACCGCGCAAAGCTCAGCCGTCATGCTGGCGGGATAGGTTGCTGCGACGCCTGAAAACATCAGCGGCGTGGAGGCATATTCATGGTTGACGCAAAGCAGTGCGCGCGCGCGGCCCTGTGCATCGCGCTCCAGCGCAATCAGGCCGAGATAGTCATTATTATAACCGAACTGGCGCAGCTGCGCGGCCTCGGTCTGGTTCAGCGGGTCGAAAGCCGGGCTGTCGGCAAACAGAGGATCGCCCCAACCGATCACCATATCGGAGCGGTAATTGGCCGGAATATGCAGCGTCTCGTCCATGCCGCGCGTGATTTCGTCGAAACTGAAGGCCGCCGCAGCTGTATCGGCGCGGGCGAGCGCACCGGTCGCCGTGCAGCCCGTGGCCGCCAGCCCGCCCAGCGCAGCGATCCCGCCGAGAAATCCTCGCCGCGACAGGCGCGCTTCGATAATCTCGGAAATCGTCGCCGCGCCACTGGCAATGCGCGGATTGCTGGTTGTGTTCTCTGATGCATCCATGATCTGACCGCCTTTGGTTTTCCCCGCAGTCCTAAACCTTGTTAGTGACAGTTTTTCGACACTTCGCGACCAAAAAAGTCATAGACATCGCTGCCGATCAGGCCATCGGCCAGACGACGGCACCGAAGAGCACAGGATGCAGCCAGAAAAGGATCGCCAGATAGGCCACGGTGCCAATCCCGACGGCAAGGACATCGCCGAGCAGACGCGGCACCGCCACAACACCCGCGCCACTGTCGCCGCGTCGTTTGACCGCGATCCGGTCAATCACCGCATAGACAAGAAACGCGCCGAACAGCAGCACCGAATTGAGCTCGCCATTTGCCAGCAAATGCCCGAAGGCCCAGAGCTTTACCGCGACGAGCATCGGGTGTTTCAGGACCTTCGCAATATAACCCTTGGGCAGGTAGGCCGCGGCCAGCGCCACCAGTGCGACAAGCATGAGGAGATAATTGAGATGTCGCCCCCAGACCGGCGGCGAATAAAGCTGCATGGCCGGTCGGGCTGCGTCGAAACCCCAGATGATGAGCGCCAGTCCAATGCCGGCCAGCAGGCTGTAGACGCCCATATAGGGGCCATGACCGAGCCGCACCCGGATGTCCCCGCCTTCGCCCCGCGAGCGAAAGGCGCTGTACAGATGCACGCTGAAAAACACCAGTAAACCCGCGACCAGAATCAACATGGCCATCACCTCCCAAAGCAAGCAGACGGATCGCACTTAGCGCATATTCGCGGACACCGAAATGCCGGCCCCGTTCAGGCCGCCAGTGCACGCACCCGGTTGCGACCTTCTGCCTTGGCAGTATACAGCGCCCGGTCCGCCCGCTCCATCAGCTCTGCGGGCGTATCATCGCGCCCGGCAAGGGTTGAAACCCCGGCAGAAAGGGTGATGTCAAGCGGGTCCTTCAACATGCTGACGGAAAACGGTTTTGCCGCCACTGCCATGCGCACCCGTTCCGCAGCCGCGCAGGCCATGTCTCCCGCCGTCTCGGGCATGATCACAAGAAATTCCTCGCCGCCGGGACGACAGACAATATCCAGCGGGCGGACATTGGCACGCAGCCGCGTTGCAAGCTCGCGCAGAACCTCGTC
>CAYUEM010000339.1:0-1981 GCA_964442925.1 uncultured Hyphomonadaceae bacterium | reverse complement strand
CTCCCGAACGCCATGATCACCGGGGCGACCATTTTCAGCCCGAACGGTGTGACCGTCGGCGTGCCGGCTGCCGACATCTCCGTTTCAAAGATGAATTTCTGTGTCGCCGTGAAGCCGGCACCGCCATGCTCTACCGGCCAGTTCGGTGCAATCCAGCCGCGCTCATAAAGCTTTTTCTGCCAGTCGATATGGTCCTGCTTGTCGAGATAGCCATTCTTGGAAAGGGCCTGCTTGGCGCGCAGGTCGGGTGTGTAGTTTTCCTCGATCCAGTCGCGCACTTCCTTCTGGAAGGCGCGGTCCTCTGGAGTAAATGAAAGGTCCATGATCGCCCCGCCCTATTCCACGATATCGAAATACTGGATATTGGGCGCACCGGCCAAGCATGGGCCGAGCTTTGGTCCGGCGGCGCGGAAATACTCGGTCTTGCCATGGGCATCAAGCGCTTCCTGCGAGGCGTACTGCTCCATGAAGATATAATCGGTTTCAGAACCCTTCTGCTTGTAGAGCTGATATGTCAGGCAACCGGGCTCATTCGCCTTGACCTTGGCCATAAGGTCCTTGGCGACCTGTTCGAACTCGCCCTGCTTGCCGTCCTGAATGCTGAGTTTTGCAACAATACCGATCATGATGACCTCCCGGTTTTATGGTTATTTCTGTCAGCCTCCAAGTGTATGCATACGTGCCTTGAGGGCAAGCCTTGACGTTGCGGAGGGCGCCCGGGTGCCCTGAACCCATCCGCCAGCGCACATCCCCAGCACGTCACGCGGCGCGGTGCGCGCACAAAGAAAATGGCCGCCCCTTTTCAAGGGCGGCCAGTTAAGCAAGAAGGACGCCAGTGCGAGGTGCCTTGGAAGCTTCCATACGCCTCGCGCTGACAAGTTCTGTCTAGCCCAGCCAACATGAACGCAGCCGGCACAGAAACCGAAACATCTGTTCATATTCAAACCGGCAGGTATCGCATTGCAAACCTGCGCACGTGCGAGCCCGGCCTTCTTGATGCGAACTCATTCGCCCATGCCGGCAAAAATCGCTTCGAGGCTGCGCAGGTTCATCCCGTTCTTGAGATAGTTGGCCGGTGTGAGGTTGACCGCCTTGATCACCGCGCGCTCGATCTTCGTTTCGCCAGACGTGCCATCAACCGGCACAAGATCGAAATCAATGATGTTGATGCAGCCAGTGTCCTGCTCGAAACCTGCCGACGACCCAAGCGGCGCGCCGATGGCCCAGGACAAAGCCAGCCGGTTGACGCCTTCATGAGCGACAACAAGGGCCGTGTGCCAGCCCGGTCGCGCGAGCAGTGCCTCGATCGCCTCGACGATCCGTTCCAGCGCATCGCTGAAGGCCTCCCCGCCCTCAAGGAAGGTCGCGCCCGGATCGCCGGCCGCCTCGAACTGGAAGGTCATCGTGGCGGCGAGTTGCTCGGCACTCTCAAAAGCGATGTAACGGCCGGAGCGAAGTTCCCCGAACCGCGCATCGGCCTCCAGCGGCAGGTCATAGGGATGGGCCTCAAGCACCAGTTCGGCTGTTTCCCGGGTCCGCCGCAGGCCAGAACACATGGCAATGTCGAAATGCACATCCGCCAGCGCTGCCCCCGCCGCGCGCGCCTCATCACGCCCGCGCTCTGTCAGGTAGGCCTCGGTGGGATCACGCGTCTCGCGCACGCGCTGGGAGGTGTAATCCACAAAGCCGTGTCGCATCAGGTAGATGCGGCGACGACCTGTGGTGCCGGGCAGCGCGCTCATGGCCGGGAAACACCCCAGTCGGCAAGGATCTCGTCTGAATGCTCGCCCGGGCCCGGCGTGCGCCCGGCAATCGCGCCCGGCGTGCGCGAGAAACGCGGCGCGGGTGCAGGCTGGACGACGCCCTCATACTCGACAAAGGTCTCGCGGGCCTTGTTATGGGCGTGTCCAGGCGCTTCGGCCAGGGTCAGCACCGGCGCAAAGCAGATGTCGGTGCCTTCCATGATGGCGCACCATTCATC
>CAYUEM010000338.1:0-2005 GCA_964442925.1 uncultured Hyphomonadaceae bacterium | reverse complement strand
AGCTCGCCCCGCCAATGCTGGAAATTCGCGATGGCACGCTGGGTTATGGCGATGACGCGGTGATCCTGTCGGATGTTGACCTCCGGCTCGATCCGGAAGACCGGATCGCGATCGTCGGTGCCAACGGGCAGGGCAAGACCACGCTGGTGAAATCCGTTGCCCGCCGGCTGCCGATGCTGGCCGGCAAGCTTGCCGTGCCGCGCGCGATCCGCATCGGCTATTTCTCGCAGGACCAGATGGATGAGCTGGTGCCCGGCGAGACGGTTCTTGACCATGTTCGCGCCGCCCTGCCAAAGGAAACCCCGGTCGCGCGCCAGCGATCGGTGGCCGCAGAAATGGGCTTTTCCCATGAGAAGGTTGACACCCCGACCGGGCAACTTTCCGGCGGTGAGAAGGTCCGCCTGCTGCTCGGCCTGATGGCGATGCAGCGCCCGCACATGCTGATCCTTGATGAGCCGACATCGCATCTCGACATCGACAGCCGCGAAGCGCTGATCCACGCGCTGAACAGTTTCGAAGGCGCGGTGCTGCTGATCACGCATGACGTTTATCTCGCCGAGGCGACGGCCGACCAGCTCTGGCTGGTCAGGGACGGCCGCGTCGCGCCCTATGATGGCGACCTGCAGGATTATCGCAGCCTCGTCCTGAAGGCTGATCGCAGCTTGCAGGGTGCAAAACAAAAGCCCGGCCGGCCCGGCAGGCAGGCGGCGGCGGTGGCTGAGGCGAAGTCGGAAAAGGCCTTGCCCGCCGCGAAGGTCGACAAGGCCGAACAGCGCCGCCTTGCCTCACAGGCGCGCAAGGCCGCCGCCCCGCTCAAACGCAAGGCCGAAGCAGCCGAAAAGCGCCGACAGGCTGCCGCATCCGAAATCGAGGCGATCGACCGCCAGCTTGCCAGCCCGGATGCATCTTGCGAGCCGGCGGAAATGCTGCTGAAGACCCGCGCGCGGCTCGTCGAAGCGCTGGAGGCGGCCGAACAGGACTGGCTCGACGCCGAGCAGGCCTATGAGGACGCGCTGACGCCATAAGTCGCCGCGCACATGGCGCAAATACCGGCACAGTCCATGGATGCTTGTAATCTTCACGCCATGTATACCCGTGAAGGCTTATATGGTAGCTGATCATCCTTGTTTTGATAGAGTGGATATGACGAGACTGACACGCCTTCTGATCCTGATGGCAGTGGCCCTGATGGCCGCGCGCCCGGTCATGGCGTGCTGTCTTGTCGGACATGGCCAGCCGGCTGTCGCGGAGATACAGGCACAACTGCCGCCCTGCCATGACACCGCACCCACCCTGCCGGGTGCTGACGAGGCGATGGTCAGCGATCTGACCGACCGGCCCGACTGTCCGGGTTGCGCCGATTGCGACAGCGCGGTGATGCAGGCGCAGTCAGCTTCGAATGACGCCGTCCTGACACCCGGACCTTCAGAGACGCCGCTCGCGGTTCTGAGCGTTGCGTTTCCGGGCTTCGATCACCCTCCCGTCGTTTTCAAGACCGGCCCGCCGGCTGATCCTGCCCCAGTCCGCCTCACACCGATCACCCTCAGACAGCGCCTGTTGATCTGATACGCCAGCGCCGCGCAATCGTGCGCGGGTTTCGCTGTTCGTATCAAATCAACCGGATGCTGATCCATGCCTGCCCCTAAAAACTCAAGACCGCTCGGCGCAGCGCTCGCCTTGGCCGTTATCGCGCTTCCCGCCACCGCCCAGTCCTTTGCCGAGCTTGAAGCGCTTCTGGCTGAGCATCCCTCGCTTGTCGCGCTTTCCTATCAGGCCGAAGCGAGCCGGGCGTTCAGCCTTGCGGCGAGCGCGCTGCCCGATCCGGTGATCTCGGTCGGGATTGACAATTTCCCCCTCTATGATCCGTCCTTCGACACTTTCCTGCCAACCAACAAGTCCATCGGCGTGCGCCAGGCGATCCCGAACCGTGCCGGACGCCAGGCCCGCGCGCGCGGCGCACGCGCCACGGCAGCCGGGCACACTGCCCATCATGCGCAGCAATATG
>CAYUEM010000337.1:0-2040 GCA_964442925.1 uncultured Hyphomonadaceae bacterium | reverse complement strand
AAGAAGCCGAAGTGAAGCCTAATCGTTGTTATTGGCCAAAGGCGCTATGAGTAAGAAGATCGAAGAAGCCTGTCTTGAGGTTGCTCGCACAAATATGTGGGACAACAGGCCGGTAGACGCATTTCCAATGATTGAATATCAAAAAGAGATGGTGGCTATAGCCCTAAGGGCGCTTGAAAGCTTTGAAGGTCTTGGTGCCACTGAGCAGGATGTTGCCGATGCTATACATTACATTGAGCAGGTATACGCTCTGCCTCCAATCGGGAACGACCTAGACTGGTTTGATAAGACACTTTTTACAATTTTAGAGCCGGCTTTCCCGAATAGCAGTGTGAGTGGTGCGGCGGCCCGATTTGCAGAGAAATTGGTCTCTGGCATCCGAAAGCAAATTGAATAATGGCTTAGAAGAAAGCCATTAAGGCCGTTTGGGTCCTCTGGCCCTCCATCGGACGCCCTTTTCAGGGCGCCGCTGGCCCCGCTTATGGCTGGCGTTAGGCATTGCCCCAATGTCCGGTCATGGCCGGTTCGTTGAGTAGCTGTTGGGTCAGGCGACGGTCAGGAAGTGGCCGGGCGGGTTTGCGCCTTGGAATGGGCGCTGGGAAGCGTCTGCTGTCAGTTGGCCCGGCCAAGGCAGGGGGTCGAAGGTCTCTATGTCTACCTCCCGCCCGCAGCCGTCGAGTTGGCTGCGGGCGGGTTGGTGGGGGAAAATCACGCGGCCTGCAGTTCGTCGACTGAACGTCCCGCAGCCTCCCACTCCTTGACCCAGATGGGCTTTCTGCCGCGTCCGCTCCACGTCCTGCTCGGGTCGTCCGGGTGCCGGAATCGCACGGGTGAGTTCCCGCGCGAGCCCTTCTTGGTGCCACTGACAGAGCCCTTCACCAGATCGTCCAGAGCAAAACCGTACTTGTCGGCAACCTGTTTCAGCTCACGCTTCGCCTGCTTCTGCTCTTCTTTGCGACGCGACGCAATCTCCTTGTCGATGTCTCGCTGAAGCTGCCGCAGCTCCTGGCCACTTAATTTTGAGAGATTCATTGGCGTCTCCTCCGCAACTGCAGTCTGATAGTGCGTTCAAGGTCCAGCATTGGCGTGCGCCCCGTGTCCCTGCGGGAAGATGATTGCATATTCTGTGTGCGTAGGGAAACAGCGAGGCCCCTTTCGTGGCTCTCCTGGACAGGCAGGCTTATTAGGCGGGGATGGCCATACTTCGCTGTGGTCGTGGTGCGCGAATTCCCACCTCCTCGTTCGAGAAAGGCAGCGCAACGCGGTTACGGTTACGCGGGTGGCGCCGTTCATGGAGACCCCTTTTTCGGACGGGCTGCGGTCCGGGTCGCGAGTACGCCACGTTCGGTGTAGCTCGGCAGTTGGTAACGACGCAGATGTCTTGTCGGATGCGGACCGGTCCGGGTCGGTAGAGCCGATCGGCGTCGTACCTGTTTGAAGTTAGATGTATGCGGTGGGGCAAAGGTGGATGCCGCCTCTGCTCCACACAACGGCTGCGCCGGGAGTGCCTCAACGCCCACCGGTTCTTGTCTGTCGCCGATGCCCAACGCAAGATCGAGGAGCGCCGCCTTTTTTATAGCGAGATACGTTCGCCAGCAGGCGCTCCCGAGACCCTTGGCGAGGCCAAACGAGGCCGGATTTTGTGCTTCTCGCCGGGCCAGGATCGTTGAGGAGGGTCCCACACAGCGCCAGTCGCCAGCCGATGCCGGGAGCGACCGCTGCGGGGGCGGGTAGCGGCCCAATAATCGTATGTCGTTTGAGAAGGCGAACGAACCCGTGTCCAAAAAGGGGCTTGCATCAATCCGGAGCGATTCGGTGAGACGCCGGGGTCAGTACCCGCGCGGCGCCGCCGTGAGGGCGCGCCGCGCGCTCGACGCTCAGGACGGTAATTTCGCACGCGTGCCGCGCACGCCGCGGTGTATGTTCAGGGTCTCTTGTCCGCGCGCCGCCGTAGCCTGCGGCGACAGGGGGTAGTCATGGCGGTCGCAGGACCACAGCAGCATCCGGCGCGGATCAACCCGGTGTCGGTCCAGACTCTGC
>CAYUEM010000336.1:0-2052 GCA_964442925.1 uncultured Hyphomonadaceae bacterium | reverse complement strand
TTGTAATCAGTAGGTCCCGGGTTCGACTCCTGGTGCCGGCACCAGATTTTCTAAGCTGAAGTTCCTCCCGCTTTCTCCGTAGTTCTTGTTAGTAATGCTTGCCGAAACAAGCAGGTAGACCTGTTTGCGTTGCATACGATGCGTCAGAATGTACCCATGTATTGCTGCGTTAATTGTTTGCAATCAATCGGGCGTAACGATAGAATGCACCCATGCATATCGATGTCGTGCCGAACCGCAACTCGCGCCCCGCCTATCTGCTGCGCGAATCCTACCGCGACGGCAAGAAAGTCCGGAAACGCACGCTCGCCAACCTTTCCTCGCTGTCGGACGAGCAGTTAGCGGCCATTCGCGCCATCCTGCAAGGCCAGCAGCTGCGTCCGGTGGAGGCGCTGTTCCAGGCGATCGCGTCACGTCCTCAGGGCCACGTGGAGGCTGTGCGTGTAGCCATGTCGAAGCTGGGCTTTCAGGCGCTGCTTGCGGCGCGGCCGTCGCGCGAGCGCGATCTGGTCGCCGCGATGGTGGCCGCGCGCATCCTGGCACCGCACACCAAACTCGCCACTGCGCGCTGGTGGCACACGACGACGTTGGCGGAGGACTTCGGTGTTGCCGATGCCGATGAGGATGAGTTGTACACGGCGATGGACTGGCTGTTGAAACGGCAGCCGGCGATCGAGCGCAAGCTGGCGGCACGGCATCTTGAATCGGGCGGCCTGGTGCTCTATGACCTGTCGTCAAGCTACTTCGAGGGCAGTACCTGTCCGCTGGCGCGGCGCGGTTACAATCGCGACGGCAAGCGCGGCAAGTTGCAGGTCAACTACGGCCTCTTGACCGATGACCGAGGCTGCCCGGTGGCGGTATCCGTGTACGAAGGCAACACCTCGGACCCCGAGACGTTGATGCCGGAGATCGACCGCTTGCGCGAGGCGTTTGATCTAGAGCAGCTGGTGATGGTCGGGGACCGCGGCATGATCTCGCACAAAGCCATTGAGACGCTGCGCGAGCAATCAGGCGTCGGCTGGATCAGTGCGTTGAAAAGTGCTTCGATCCGCTCACTCGTCAAGCAGGGGCACTTGCAGCTGGACTTGTTCGATGAACGCAATCTCTTCGAGCTTGCCCATCCGGATTACCCCGGCGAGCGACTGGTTGCCTGTCGCAACCCGCAGCTCGCCAAGCGCCGCGCCCACAAACGCGACTCTTTGCTCGAAGCGACGGAGAAGAACCTCGGGAAAGTGCGCCAGGCGGTGAGCGCCGGGCGCTTGAAGGGCCAGGACAAGATCGGCGTGCGCGTCGGTAAAGTCGTGAACCAGTACAAGGTCGCCAAGCACTTCACGCTCAAGATCAGCGACACCGCGTTCAGCTTCCGGCGCAATGCCGAAAGTATCGCCGCGGAGGCGGCGCTCGACGGACTTTACGTGATCCGAACATCGGTGTCTGAAGAGCAGATGGACTCGGCCGAATGTGTGCGTCGCTACAAATCCTTAGTGCAAGTCGAACGTGCCTTCCGCACACTGAAAAGTATGGATCTGAAGATCCGCCCTATCCACCATCGCCTGGCCGACCGGGTGCGCGCACACATCTTCCTGTGCATGCTGGCCTATTACGTCGAGTGGCACATGCGAGAAGTCTGGCGACCGTTGCTGTTCGCTGACGAAGATCAGCAGGCGAAGCAAACCCGCGATCCGGTGGCACCCGCGAAGCGCTCTCGCGCGGCCGAGCGCAAGGCGACTACGCACATCCTCGATAATGGCGAGCCGGCGCACAGCTTTGCCACGCTCATCGCCGAGCTCTCCAATGTCGTACGCAATACCTGCCGCACTCCATCGAGCAAACCGGATACGGCAACGTTCAAGGTGGTAACGATCCCCAATCCCACCCAACAGCGCGCTCGTGATCTTCTCCAGCACATAACCGTGTAGCCAGTCCGCTGCATCCCGATGTCAGGCTATCCGCCTGAATCTGCGGACAAACTCGCCTGCGGCCCGCAGGAACTTCAGTCTAAGAAATATAGCGGGAAGTTCTTTCCTGCAGCCATCACCTCTGGCGCGCCAG
>CAYUEM010000335.1:0-2060 GCA_964442925.1 uncultured Hyphomonadaceae bacterium | reverse complement strand
TGGACATGGGACGGTCCGGTCAACCTGAAGAATGCGAAATTTGCAGAGGACACCGGTCCGCTCGACCCGGAAAGCGACTGCCCGGCCAGCCGGGACTATTCACGCGCCTATCTCAACCATCTGTTCAAGTCCGGGGAATATCTCGGGCCAATGCTGGTGTCCTGGCACAATACCGCCTTCTTCCAGGCGTTGATGGGCCGAATGCGCGCGGCGATCAAAGCGGGGACATTTGCCGATCTGCGCGGCGAGTTGAACGCGCGCTGGGTGAAAACAGCCTCGCAGCCGCGCGGCTGATCATTCCGGCGTATCGCCGCGAAACTGGATTTTCTCTTCAGCCAGCCCGAAGGAGGGCAGGGGCGCCGCCGGCCATGTGCAGCCAATGGCCTGGCCATAGCCTTTCAGATAGGCGCGCCGCTCCTCGCCGAGAATATACGCCCGCGCCAGCCGCCGTGAATGTGCCGATGCGCCCGTCGCGTCCCGCACAAGACCGCGGAACGGAATAAAGCCCCGCGCCTGTGACGAAACCGCATCAAGCGCGGCTTCCGAAGACTCTTCGCTGGCCCATTGCATCGTATCGCGTTCTTCATCATCGGCGGGCAGGTCATCATCGGGACCAAGAACGCGTGTCAGTTCCGCAACCTCGCGGGCGATCTCGCTGCACGTGGTCAGCATCGCGTCTGGAGCGCTGTAGGGTGAGGTCAGCGGGACCAGCTTTTCCGGGATTTCCTCACGGCGCAGATTGAAATCCTCAAGCGGGCTGAGGACCGCATCTGTAACCTCTTCCTGCGAAGGTCCACCCACAGGGGCGGGGGACTGGCCGGTTGCGGCATCGCCCGAGCTGGCTTCCTCGCCGGCTTCAGGCGTCGAGGCGCAGGCGGCAAGCCCGATCAGGACTGCAAAGACAAGACATGATTTCATGCCGACAAATCTGCGACGGAAAATACCTGTCTGGCAAGTCGCAAAGTGGCGTCTCGTTCATTGACCTGCAACACCGATCCGACTATCTACGCGCATTGCAAAGGCGAGCCGGTAGCTCAGTTGGTAGAGCAACTGACTTTTAATCAGTAGGTCTCGGGTTCGACCCCCGACCGGCTCACCAAAAAAACAACGACTTAGCGGGTTTTGAGGGCGTTTGAAAATGTCTGGGGTTGCAAATGGGGTTGCAAGCGTCTTTTTGGGTGAGTGATTCGTTTGTTGAGCGAGGGGTTGCGTCTCAGCGCTGATAAGTCTGTCTTGGCTCGCTGGCGATCCAGGCTTCAACCTCGCCGCGCTTCCAACGCACGGCGGTGCCGCCAAGCTTGATCGGCGCGGGCAAGCGAGGCGGGCCGGGAGGCGCGTTTCCGGGTGAGCCGAGCGGGCTTCATGCCGGTTTCTCATCATCCACCTGTTTGCGGCGGCGCAGGAAATCGTCCTCGCTGAAGACGGCATCGGCGAGGGCTTCGCCGAGAAGCTTGCGGCCGGACGCGAGCCGGTCTTCCAGCGTGCGGCGGTATGTCTCGAACATCGGCCGGGCCTCGGCCACAGCCGCCGTGCAGGCCTCGCCTTTGAGGCGTGGTTTCATGTGGCGCTCCGAGCGGTGGCAGTGGGCGATGCGTGCATCATGCCCGCAATGAGACAGCCAAACACGCACGCCTGTCAAATTGGCCAGTCTTCCCCAATGATCTGATTAACCGAGGATTTTCAAGAGAATATGCAAGTCCCGGCAAGGTCGTGCAAAGCCATGCAATTGGCAGCATGAAATAGATGCGTCAACCTGCCGCAGTCGTTCGGTCGATTTCAGTGGGATCGGGTCTGAGGAAAGCTCAAAGCTGCCAAAACGTCTGCTTCGACCAGTCTGGGATATTGCTAGGCGACTTCCGCAATGCTCAGGCCGCGCGCACATTCGCGCACGATTTGTTCGACCGTCACCCGTGTGCCACGGATGACGGGCTTGCCCTACATGACAGCCGGACCGGTCTCAACGCGCTCATGAACCATAATGTTTGTATAGCTCGTGATGTCTCGCCGCGCTACATCCCGATCCCCAGCGAGCGCTGGCGCAGGCGCGACGGGGTCATGGC
>CAYUEM010000334.1:0-2085 GCA_964442925.1 uncultured Hyphomonadaceae bacterium | reverse complement strand
GCGATGGTGAACGGGCTGGGTTTCTGGACGTGCCAGATGAATTGCGGGGATA
This sequence comes from uncultured Hyphomonadaceae bacterium, assembly GCA_964442925.1. Classification (GTDB taxonomy): domain Bacteria; phylum Pseudomonadota; class Alphaproteobacteria; order Caulobacterales; family Hyphomonadaceae; genus UBA5336. Next base: position 2,033 of record CAYUEM010000334.1, on the reverse strand, counting down.
GCTTCAAAATCCCGGCAGGAGACGCATCTGGTTTTTGCCGCGCGCAGGACGTTTGCGCGACCGACACGTTTTCGGGCGGCTTTTTATCTCATATCTGCTGCCGAAGCCCGCGCCGCATCCTGGCGGTAATTGCGCGTTGCCATCAGCAGGCAGCCAATGCTGGCAAGGTTGAATAGCAAGATCAGTTCCAGCGCCCTGCCAAGTGGCCGGTCTGCACCTGAGGCGGCAAACGCATCGGAGATCAGCCCGGCAATCCATGGCCCACCGCCAATGCCGATCAGCGTCAGGCAAAACAGCATGAATGCCGAGGCAAAGCTTCGCATCCGCAATTGCACAAGTTCCTGCGATGCGGTGTAGGCAATTGACGCATAGATAAGGCCGATAAAGCTCGGAATGATGTTCCAGACATAGGCCATCCAGACTGTTTGCGCGCGCAGGAACATGAAGGCAAATGGCAGCGCGACGGCGGCGCAAACCGCGATGATCAGCGGTCGCCAGCGCAGGTCGCGGCGCGAAAGGCGGTCGCAGAGGGCTCCGATGAGCACAGCGCCCGCACTGCCGACACCGCCAATCAGAATGCCAAGCGGCAGGGCAACCTGGCCCGGTGTCAGATCATATTGCCGCTGCAGATGGCTGGATGTGAACACGACAAACGCATTTGCCGAAATGCAGATCAACAGGCAGCCGGCAAGCAACCAGAGAAATGATGACTGGCGCGCGATGAAACGCAGCGTCTCGCCCAGACCGGGTGCCTGGCCATCATCGCTGCGCGCTTCGGACAGTCCGCGTTCGGGTTCGCGCACCGTGAGGCGGACCAGCAGCGCCAGCATCAGGCCGGGCACACCGGCGGCGAAAAAGGCCGCACGCCAGCCATAGGCCTCATAGACAAGCCCGCCGAGAGCGAAACCGAACATGATGCCCAGGCCGATGCCGGATGTGTAGACGCCAAGTGCCGTCGCGCGCTCCTGCGGCGGGTAGAGGTCGGATATCATAGATGTGGCCGGCGGTGTGCCACCCGCCTCGCCGACACCCACACCCATCCGCGCGAGGAGAAGCTGCCAGAAGTTCTGCGCAAATCCGGAAAGCGCGGTCATGCCCGACCAGATGGTCAGGGCAATGGCGATGATGTTGCGCCGATTGCCACGGTCGGCCCACATCGCGACCGGAATGCCCAGCGTGGCATAGAAGGCTGCAAAGGCCAGCCCTGTCAGCAGGCCAAGCTGGCTGTCACGCAGGCCAAGCTCGTCCTTGATTGGCTCAAGCAGGATCACAAGAATCTGCCGGTCGACATGATTGAATGTATAAACCAGCGTGAGAACGGCGAGAATCCAGGCACGGCCATGAATGTTCGCAGACGGCGCGGCAAGACTTGTCATCAGGCCTCCAGGCGGTTGAGGAAACGGGCAATCGCGTCAACCGCTTCGGCTTCGTTGAGAAGGGGGGCGTGTCCGACGCGCGCGACGGTCACAAGCTGCGCGCCACCATGCCGTCGGACCATGCGCTGCGCGGTTTTCATAGACAGGATGTCGGAATTCTCGCCGCGAACCACCAGCAAAGGGCGGTTACGCATTGCAGAAAACAGCCGCCACATCATGAACCGTGTGCGCCAGTTGGGGCTGACATCGCTGACCGTGCGGGTAATCGCCGGATCATAATCGAGTGTGACCCGACCATCTTCAAGCTCGCGATAGGTGCGCTGTGCGAAACTGGCCCAGTCATCGGGGCCATGGTCGGGGAAGATGTCACCCTGGACGCGGGCGACTGTCTGCGCAGCCGCTTGCCAGTCCGTTTCCGGAGCAACTGCGCCGGCATAGGCGGCGATCCGCCGAAGCCCTGCCGGCTCGATCGCCGGACCGATGTCATTGAGGATCACACCGCTCAGCCGCTCAGGCAGGGTGCGTGACATGATCATCGGGTGGTGTCAGACAAAAGCGAACCAGTCTCCAGCATCGTCAGATGCGCCAGCCCTCAGGCGGCGAGAAGCCCGCGCCATTCGAGGAGGGCGGCGTCGCGAAGAGCTTTGAATCTGGGTC
>CAYUEM010000333.1:0-2095 GCA_964442925.1 uncultured Hyphomonadaceae bacterium | reverse complement strand
GGCAGCGCAGCGCGTCCATCGCCATCGCGATCTTGGAATCGATGTCCCAGGCATCAGCCGCGTCGATCTGCTCCTGCAGCGCCGTCATTTCCTCCATCAACTCGTCGGAATACTCCTCGCCGAGCTTTGCGGAAATTTCGTTGAACCGCTCCAGCATCTGCTTTTCCGGGCAGGCCGCCTCGATATTCTCGATGACGTTTTTCTCGGCGTCGAGATGAGGTTCCTGCGGCAGGTAACCGACCTTTATGCCTTCTGCCGCCCAGGCCTCGCCATTGAACTCGCTGTCCTGGCCGGCCATGATTTTCAGAAGCGTCGACTTGCCCGCGCCATTGACGCCCACCACGCCGATCTTTGCATCCGGCAGGAAAGACAGGTGGATGTTCTCGAACACCTTCTTGCCGCCCGGATAGGTCTTTGAGACCCCTTGCATGTGATAGACATATTGCGGATTGGCCATGGGCGTTCGCGCTTTCCTTGATCTCTGGGAATTTCCTGTGTGTGTGGCGCTTCAGCGCGAAAAGTTCAAGCCGCAACCTTGCAGATGACATCGGCGGAATTGGCGCTATTGTCTTGCCCATGACACGCCTCTTTGCCATCGCCACCGCCGCGTTTGTCCTGACCGCTTGTGCCGCGCAGCAAGCCCGGACCCCAGAAATAACGGAGACTGGCGCGCCCATGGCTGCATCCACAGACTTTTCGATTGAACGCCTTTTCGCCTCGCCGTCGCTGTCAGGGCCGAGCCCGCGCGCGGTAAAATATTCGCCCGATGGCGCGCGCGTGACCTTCCTGAAAGCGCGGGCAGGTGACCAGTCGCGCTTCGACCTCTGGCAGTTTGACGTGGCCAGCGGTGAGCCGTCGATGCTGGTCGACTCGACATTGCTTGAGCCGGAAGAGGTTGAACTTTCAGAAGAGGAGAAGGCCCTGCGCGAGCGCAAGCGGATTGCCGGCTCGCGCGGTATCGTTGCCTATGACTGGGGCACGGCAGACACGATCCTGGTGCCGCTGGGGGGCGATCTTCACCTTGTGACGCTGAGCGATGACGGGCCGGATGTCCGCCAGCTGACGGCGAGCGAAGCGTTCGAATATGACGCGAAGGTCAGCCCCAAGGGCAATCATGTCAGCTTCGTGCGCGATGGCGCGGTCTACATGATCGACCTGATCACCAATATCGAGACGCGCCTTACCCCGCTTGCGGAACCTGAAAACGCGCTCTCCTATGGTGTCGCCGAGTTTGTCGCGCAGGAGGAAATGTCGCGCTATACCGGCTACTGGTGGAGCCCGGATGAGCGTTACATTGCCTATACGCGCGTCGATGAAAGCACCGTGGACGTGATCCCCCGCTTCGATATCGCGGCAGACAAGGTGACCGTCATCGAACAGCGCTACCCGCGCGCCGGGCGCCCGAATGCCATGGTCGACCTGTTCCTGCGCGACATGGAGACGGGCGAGGTTACACAGGCATTCAGCGTTGGACCCGACACCTATCTTGCCGGCCTGCAATGGCTCGATGGCGACAGTTTCATTGCCATGCGCGTTGACCGAGATCAGACCGAGATCACCCATACGTTGTTCACCCCCGGACAGCCCGCGACTGAGCTTGATGCGCTGGCCGAACGCCAGGCCCGGTGGATCAATCTGTCCCATCAGACGGTCCGGGTTCTGAAAGGGGCTGCAGAAGGCACCCGACAGCTGCTGTTTGCTTCCGAACGCAGCGGATACAGGCACATCTGGATGGCCGGGGCTGAAGGTGACGCAGAGTCAGTGACAGAGGGGGACTGGGCCGTTTCGGACATTCTCGGTGTCGATCAGCCGGCAGGCAATGTCTACTTTACCGGTTATCTCGACTCGGCGATCGAGAAGCATCTTTATCGTTTTGGCTGGGGAGACGGTTCACAGCCCTACGAGCCGGTGCTGCTCACCGAACGCGGCAAATCCTGGGCCATCACCATGTCGCCGGACAGCAAGAGCTTTGTCGGCACCAGCTCAAGCCCGACCCAGCCGCCGCAGACCGGGCTCTACCGCATCACCGGGACTGGCGCAGAACTGATCGCCTGGATCGAGGAAAACGCGCTTGATGAGCGCCATCCCTATTACC
>CAYUEM010000332.1:0-2096 GCA_964442925.1 uncultured Hyphomonadaceae bacterium | reverse complement strand
CAAAATACTGGGGCATTGAACCGGGCGAGCCCCTGCCGCTGATGTGGGAAGACCTCCTGCCGGACGGTGCCGAGGCAGCTTTCCTGCTCCAGCAGGAACAGTTCTACGCCATGCTGAAACAGCGCTACGCCGCAAACGCAACCACGCTGGCCGATGCGACGCCGCTTGAAGAAATCGAAGAAGGCAGCGAGCTTGATTACATGCCGCAATTGGGCACGTTCGACGTGGTCGAAGATCTCAATGGCGAACTGATCCGCATTCCGGGCTATGTCGTGCCATTCGATTTCGATGCCGACCAGCGCCAGAGCGAGTTCCTGTTTGTGCCCTATATGGGCGCGTGTATCCACACGCCGCCGCCTCCGCCCAACCAGATCATCTTTGTGCGCGCTGATCCCGCGATACAGATCCGCGATATCTGGGCACCCTATTGGCTGGAAGGCGAGTTGAGCACCCAGGAGAACCGGAACGGGCTGGGAGATGCGGCCTATGCGCTCAGGCTCGATCTACTCGAGCCTTATCGCGCGCCGTGAAGTCCCCGTGTCAGCAAAGTGTCGTGAATTGCGATTAAGAAAATTGGGACAACCCAGAGGAGCAGTCCATGGACCAGTCAGAAAACCAGACCAGCAATCCGCGCATTGCCAGCATCCCGGCGACGGCGATGGCGCGACCTATGAAAACCCGACCACCCGCTGGCCGGATTTCCAGCCGGGCGTCCCGCCACGCCCGAGCGTCGTGGCCATACGCCATGTCAGCGGCAAGCCGATCGGGGCTTGAGACGAGCTCGCGCGTTACCGGATCACCCCTCATTTGTAGCGCTCGCCAGCGAGCGGGAAAGATGGCTTTGTTCGTTTGAACAGATTTTGACCGCTGGCTGAGTGGATGTCTCCTGCCGGGATTTTGAAGCCGTCCGGGTTGCGGTGTCTGACAGGTCGTGTCGGGCCCAAGGCATTAACCGTCTGTGTTTCTGCCTTAGCGCTCCTTTTCGCGATCGGTGTCGCGTTCCGGCTCGCGTGTCCGGCTATTGTCTGCCGCGCGGAGCCTGTCGGCCAGAGCTTCTGACATACGCGGTTTTTCATCGACGGTGCGACGGTCGGCGATGGCCTGAAGCACATCCAGGCGCACGGATTTCGCTTCAGCGGCTTGGGACAGTTCATCCCGCGTGAACCCTTTGGCGTGGTGCTCAGCTGAGCGTTTCAGCATCGCGATGGCGTCTTTCACATCATGGATGTCGCCGTAGACTTCCGCCTTGTCCGCGCCGCGATCCAGATAGGCTTCGGCGCGCAGCAGCTCGATTTCAGCGCCCTCAAAGCGCCACACGCGTTCTTGAAGGCTCAGCTTGTCATCGACGCTGAATTCGTCGCTCTCTCGCCCGGAATAGCGGTCAACAATCTCGGCTTCAGGAAGGGTGCGTTCGGTGGCCATTGCCGATGCATAGCACACCCTCGCACCGGTGCACATGATGCACGCAGATCGGATTCGTGCTTAAACAGGGCATGGACGAGCCAACCTCTCAAATTATGGACTAGGAGCAGCTTCGCGGAGCGATCGCGAGGGACAACGGCATCCAACTTTATCGCAAGTACAGCGAACCAGATGCCGCCGGTATCCTCGACATGCACCCGAAGTCATTGAAGGAACTCCGCCTGCGAGACACCATCGGATGCGTGCGACTTGGGCCGCGCAAGATTTCCTATCTCGGCATTCAGATCGCTGATTTCATTATAGGGAGCATAGAATGGGCAGAGGGACCGACGAGCTCTACCGGATCGGCGAGTACTGGATCGCCGGGCGCAACGGGTCTGATAAGCTCTACCGATACTGGTACGATGAAGAAAGAAAAGTCACGCGTCGCGCATCGCTCGGCACTGCAAGCCTTGAAGAAGCCAAAGACAGACTGACGACCTGGTTTATCTCCGAGAACGCTCCGGAGAAGTCTGAGCTTGAGGACGTGCTTCTGTCTGAAATCCTGCTGCGCTACTATGAGAAGCATGCGCGCAGGCTGGAAAGCCATGAAGCTGCGCGACTCAACCTTATACCAATGTGCGCGGATGAAGACTCATCCGCGGTTACGGCGCATAAGCGCCGACGCGCAGTCG
>CAYUEM010000331.1:0-2108 GCA_964442925.1 uncultured Hyphomonadaceae bacterium | reverse complement strand
TGCGCTGACAGCGCAGGTCGCCGGCACCGATATGCAGGTCTGGGAAGAGGCCGGCGTCGATGCTCATGTCTCCAAGCCATTCACCATCGACCGGCTGGCGCAGGCACTGTCGCAACTGATTGCCTCAGGCACATCGCAGCGCGACACGGCGGTCAAGGACGCACCTCCGCCGCAGGACAGCGATGCCGCTGCGACGGAAACCAGCTGGCTCAATCGTGAAACCGTGGGCGCAATGGATGCGCTTTCCAGTCGTTCCGGGCGCGATGTCAAGGGCCGCATCTGGGCGTTGTTCGCTGCGCGCGCGCCGCAAGGCATCTGCGAAATCGGTGAGGCGCTTGGTGAGGGCACCGGACCCGAAGCGATCGCGAAAAAGGCCCATGCGGTCAAGTCGATGGCGCTGAGCGCCGGGGCAGGTCGGCTTGGTGAAGCGCTTGGAGCGCTCGAGGCCAGCGCGCGCTCGGGCGGGGACGCGGGCGATCTTCTGAACGGCTATCGCGCGGTCGAGGCGGCGCTGGCACCGACCCTCGCGGCGATGCAGGCGGAAACGCCGGCGCTTCAGACGGCCAGCCGCTCAGGCTGAAACGGCGTCTGTGGGCTCAACGAGAAACTGCGCGCGCAGGGCCGCGATGGGTTTGGCCCGCTCGGCCTGCCAGGCTTCGGCGCGCACGGTCGCCATCCGCGAGCCGAGCTTGACGATTGTCGCACGCGCGAAAACGTCGGCGTCGCCGCGCCCGGAACGCAGATAGTCTATGGTCAGGTCAATCGGCTTGGGCGGGCGCTCCATCTGCGTGACCAGAAACACCTGCGACATTGCTGTCAGCTCAAGGAAAGCGCCGGTCGCACCGCCATGGATGGCACGAATCGCGACATTGCCGAGAAGCTTCTCGCTGGCTGGCAGGATCGCAGTCATCTCATCGCCGCGAATATCACAGCGAAAGCCCAGCGTGAGGGCGAAGGGCAAGCGGTCGAGAAAGTCCAGCAACGCCTCGGCCCGGCTCATCGCTGTTTCTCCAGCTCGCGCGCCACCGCCGACAGCCCTCCCGAGCCTGGTGCCCAGCGTTTGGGATCATTCAGGGCAAATGCACCCGAAGCCGTGGCAATGATCTTCTCGCGGTCGCCATGATAGGCCCAGGCATGGGTGAAGGCGACCGAGCGGGTGATGTGGTAGCATTCCGCCTCGCCGATGATCTCCTCGCCCTTTGTCGCCGGGCGCATGTAATCAATGCGAAGGTCGAGTGTTGCCATGGCGCGAATTTCCGTCAGCCGTGCAGCGATTGCGACCCCGCAGACATTGTCCAGCAAGGCGGTGATCACCCCGCCATGAATGACCCCGGTATCGGGATCGCCGACAAGGTCTTCCCGCCAGGGCGCGCGGGCAAACGCACGGCCGCGTTCGATACGTGTCACCTCAAAACCGAGATGGCTCGCCCAGGGCACGCCCTGCATCATCAGATGGGCATATTGCTGGAGGGCCTCCAGGGGTATCTCGCCGGACATTTCGCCCAATCGAGCCTCCTCTCGTAAATTGACGTTCGCGTAAACGTCGATACCATCATCTGCGACAAGAGCAACCGCACGAACGGTTCATGCCGGTCAGGATGTTGACCGCCCAGACGGAGGACAAGCAATGGCATTCGATACCTCGGCAAAGCCGCGAACCTGCATCATCGGCGCGGGCTGTTCAGGATTTACCATGGCCAAGCGGCTGAAAGACCATGACCTGCCCTATGACTGTTTCGAGATGTCCGACGAGATTGGCGGCAACTGGTATTTCAACAATCCCAATGGCGCATCATCGTGTTATCAGAGCCTGCACATCGACACATCGAAATGGCGGCTGGCTTTCGAGGATTTCCCGGTGCCGGAAGACTGGCCCGATTTCCCCCATCACAGCCAGCTTTTCCAATATTTCAAGGCTTACGTCGATCATTTCGGCCTGCGCGAGACAATCACGTTCAACACAAGGGTCGAAAAGGCAGACCGGCTGGGCGATGGCCGCTGGCGGGTGTCGCTCTCGACCGGCGAGGCGCGCGAATACGAAGCTCTGTGCGTGGCCAACGGCCATCACTGGGACCCGCGCTGGCCCGATTATCCCGGTGAGTTCAATG
>CAYUEM010000330.1:0-2120 GCA_964442925.1 uncultured Hyphomonadaceae bacterium | reverse complement strand
GGATGAGGAATCTCATTGGTTTTCCTCATCGGCGAGGTGCGAGCGAAGCGAGCCTTTAAAGGACGAGGAAAACCTGAAGACGCGTTTTTCAGCAGCCTGCTAGAGCAGTTTCCGGCCAAATTGCACCACTTGGCCGCTTGAATTTTTCGTCAGGGCCAGGAGCGTGGTGTCCGGCGATGCTGGCATCGTCGGACCGGCGCGCGACGACGATCCTGGCGGAAAAGGCAAGTGGCGGGACCGGTATGAGAAATTGATAAATCTAGGTTTCCTTCAAGAAGCCGCTGGGGCGTCTTTTGCGCTCTGGCGGCGTCGCAATCCTCCCAGCATGCCTGCATGCGGGTCCGGTATGCTCCTGGCCAGACCACAAAATACACCCCACCCAGTGATGCAATTTGGTCGGAAAATGCTCTAAACCTCGAACAGGCGGACCTTGCCATTCTCGAAGGACAGCGCCAGCTTGCCCGACAGCAGCGCCAGTGCACGTTCGCCAAAAATCTCGCGCCGCCAGCCGGACAAAGCGGCAATGTCCTCGCTGCGCTCACCGCGAGCGATGCGTTCGATGTCAGCTGCATTGGCGATCAGCCGGGGGACGACGTTTTCCTCATCGCTGACATGTTTGAGCAGGACTTTCAGCATGTCCGGCGCGCCGGGCGGGGTTTGCGGGTTCTGGCCGGAGCGCGGCAGGTCCGGGGCAAAGGCATCGGGCGCAGCGAGCGCATCGCAAACCGCCTGCATCAGCCCGTCGGCCTGTTTTGAGCGGATAAAGCCTTTGGGAACCGAACGCAGCCGGTCGAAACTGTCTTCGCTGGCCGGTTTCTGCTCAGCGATTTCGTGGATGGCATCATCTTTCAGAATGCGCCGACGCGGCCGGTCAAGGCTCTGGGCCACCTCCTCGCGCCAGGCTGCCACGCTGACGATAACGGCCTGATAGTCGCGCTTGTTGCGGCGCAGTTTCAGCCGTTGCCAGGCACGCGAAGGCTCGGTGTCATAGAGAGCGGGGTCTTCAAGTTCGGACATTTCCTCACTGACCCAGCCCAGACGCTCCAGCCGGCCAAGTTCATCGCGCATCCACAGATAGATATCGCGCAGATGGGTGACATCGCCTAGCGCATAGGTGCGCTGTTTTTCGCTCAAGGGGCGCGCCATCCAGTCGGTGAACTGCGAGGATTTGTCGATATTGCGGCCAAGCACACGCTGGACGAGATTGTCATAGGAGATCGAATCGCCAAGCCCGAGCGCCATCGCCGCGACCTGCGTGTCAAAAACCGGGCCGGGCGGATGGCCGATCAGGCGGGTGAAGATTTCCATGTCCTGACGGGCGGCATGAAACACCTTGACCCGGTTTTCCTGCGCAATCAGTTGCAGGAACGGTCCGACATCGAGGTCTTCCGCAAGCGGGTCGATCAGGCCTTCGACGCCGGGCGCGGAGGCCTGGATCAGGCAGAGTCGCGGCCAGAACGTGGTTTCGCGATGAAACTCGGTGTCGACGCAGATAAAATCACTGCCCGCAAGCGCATCGCAAAGTGCGGCGAGGTCGTCCTGACGGGTGATGGGAACAAGAGTGTCACTTTGCATCTGATGGCGCTTAGCCGAAACCTGTCATAAAATCGAGCCTTTCAAGCCACCCATCAGAGATCTGTGCCCACGCGCGGCGGTCGGCGGTCTTGCACCGCAGCCCTGCCGGGCGTATCGCAGGGCGCCTGACGGCCCTTCAGAAGATCAATCGGAAAGCATTTCTGCCATGCATGCCTATCGAACCCATACCAGCGGCGCCCTGCGCAAGTCCGATGTTGGCCAGGCGGTGAAACTGTCGGGCTGGCTGCACCGCCGGCGCGACCATGGCGGGGTCATGTTCATCGACCTGCGCGACCATTACGGCATCACCCAATGCGTGTTCGACCCGGATTTTCCTGCGTTTTCGCTGGTGGAGCGCCTGCGCACCGAAAGCGTGATCACGGTTGAGGGCGAGGTGGTCGCGCGCGAGGATGACCTGGTCAACCCTGCCCTTGCGACCGGCGAGATCGAAGTGCGCGTGAAATCCGCGCTGGTGCTGTCGCAGGCTGCCGAGCTGCCGCTGCCGGTGTTTGGCGAGCCGGACTATCCCGAAGAGATCCGCCTGC
>CAYUEM010000329.1:0-2122 GCA_964442925.1 uncultured Hyphomonadaceae bacterium | reverse complement strand
CCACCAGGTGAGGGTCCACCTGTCGGACAGCGGCCACCCCGTGCTCGGCGACGAGCTGTACGGGGGACGCGCCGGAGGGGACCGACGATTCGAGGCGGCGCTCCGGCGTATCGACAGGCAGGCGCTGCACGCCGAGCACCTCGCCTTCGACCACCCGGCGACGGGGGCGAGGGTCGAGCTCCACGCCCCGCCACCTCCGGACTTCGCCGCGGCCCTCGAGGCGCTCCGGGGGGGGCCGTGAGTGCGCTTCGCGTCGCGACCCTCGCCGCGCTCTCGCGGCCTGTTTGTTTTCGCGCTCGGCAAGATGGGTGCCAATGAGCTGAATTATTCCAGCGATATCGACCTTGCGGCCTTTTACGATCCCGATCTTTTCGATGGCGGCGAGCGCGGCGCGGGTGATGCGGCGGTACGCGTGATCCGGGACATGGCGAACTTGCTCGATGAGCACACTGCGGAAGGTTATGTCTTTCGCACCGACCTTCGCCTGCGCCCCGATCCGCGTTCGACCCCGGTTGCAGTGTCCACGCGAATGGCAGAGCTTTACTACGAAAGCGTCGGCCAGAACTGGGAGCGGATGGTCTGGATCAAGGCCCGCATCTGCGCCGGTGATATTGGGGCCGGCGAAGTGTTTCTTGAAACCCTGCGCCCTTTTGTCTGGCGCCGGCATCTCGATTACTGGGCCGTCAGTGACATTTACGCGATCAAGCGGATGATCAATTCCTCGGCTGGCGATCCGAAGCTGAATGATCCGGCACCGGATGTCAAACTCGGTCCGGGCGGGATCCGCGAGATCGAGTTCTTTTCCCAGACCCAGCAGTTGATCCTTGGTGGGCGAGATGCCAGCCTGCGCCAGCGTGCAACGCTGCAGGGGCTCAGCGCGCTCAGTTCCATCGGCGTCGTCGCGTCTGGCGTGGTCGGATTGCTTGCCCGCCAGTATTGCGCTCTGCGCGCAGTTGAACACCGCATCCAGATGCGTCTGGATGAACACACCCATGATGTTCCGGCAGACCCCGAAGCGCGCACAGCCATTGCCCGGCTTTGCGGTTATGACACGTTGGACGGCTTCGATACTGCGCTCAGCCAGACCCGGCGGGCCGTGCATGGTGCCTATATCGGACTGTTCGCCGAAGAAGAGCGCCGTCAGGCCGAAGCGGAAGGCGGCAATCTGGTTTTTACAGGCGTTGACAATGATCCCGGCACGATGCGCACTCTGCGCGAATATGGCTTTCGTGATCCTGACCGGGTGATCGAGACTGTGCGCCGGTGGCATCATGGCGCGGTGCCGGCAACCGGCAGCCGGCGCGGCCAGGAATTGCTGACCGTGATCCTGCCGGTCTTGCTGGAAAACATGCGTCGCACCGGCGAGCCGGACCTTGCCTTTCAGCAATTTGCCAGTTTCTTCGCGCATCTTCGTTCCGGTGTGCAAACGCTTTCCATGTTGCTGGCCGAGCCTGAACTGGCTGATGATCTTGTTGCGACGCTGGCGCTGGCCCCGCGTCTTGCTCATATCCTTGGCGAGCGACCGGAACGGCTTGAAGCGCTGCTGACCACCGCGCCGGCCGAAGCTTTCACTGTTGACGCGCAGGGCGATTTCGAAACCGCAATGAACTGCGCGCGCCTGCATCATCGCGACCAGTCCTTCCTGATCGGCCACCGGCTCCTGCATGGCCGGCTGAATGCGGTGGATGCCGGTGCGGCCTGGAGCCGGCTTGCCGATGAAATGGTGCGCGCGATGGCGGGCGCAGCGCAAACCGAGATTGCCCGCCGCTCCGGCCCTGCACCCGGCCGCTGGGCTGTCTGCGCAATGGGCAAGCTGGGCGGGCGCGAACTCAGCGACGGGTCCGATCTCGACATGATCGTCATCTACGACCCGGACGCTGAGACCGGCGGCGATGCGCAGACCTGGTTCACGCGCTTCACCCAGCGGCTGATCACGGCGCTGTCAGCACCGACCGCTGAGGGTAGCCTGTACGATGTCGATATGCGGTTGCGTCCGTCGGGGCGGTCCGGACCGGTGGCGGTGCGGCTTTCCGCATTTGAGCGCTACCAGCATGAAGACGCCTGGACCTGGGAGCATATGGCGCTGACGCGGCTGCGTTTCGTCGCTGGTGATGAGACGCTT
>CAYUEM010000328.1:0-2131 GCA_964442925.1 uncultured Hyphomonadaceae bacterium | reverse complement strand
GCTGGCCGTGTGGAGACAATTGAGCTCCTTCCCTTCAGCCAGTCAGAGATTGCGCGGCAGGCCGCGCCCGCTTTTCTCGACAAGGCCTTTGCGGCGGATTTTCCAGCCCTGATAGAAACCGGGCGCACGCCCGATCTCGTCGCGTATATTCTCGCGGGCGGCTATCCGGAAGCTCTGGCGCGGAACGATCCGCAGCGCCGCCAGACCTGGTTGCGCCCCTATGCCCGGGCGCTCACAACACGCGATGTCGCCGAGATTTCGTCTGTGTCCAAGACCGATGAACTTTCAAGGCTTCTCGATCATGCCGCCCTGTCATCGGGCGAACTTGTCAATCTGTCCTCTCTTGCGACACCCCTTGGCGTGGACAGCAAGACCATTGATCGCTGGCTGACCTTGCTTGAGCAGATGTTCGTCCTTCGACGTGTGCGCGCATGGCATCGCAATGACCTCAAGCGCCTTGTCAGAACGCCCAAGCTTCACTTCCTCGACACGGGGCTTCTTGCGGCGCTGCGAAGGGTCGGTGCGGGCGACATTCAGTCTGACCGAAACCGACTCGGAACGCTGCTCGAAGGGTTCGTCTATTCAGAGCTTGAAAAGCAGTCAGCGCTCTCACCCGACCCGGCTCTGATCAGCCATTACCGCGACAAGGACAAGGTCGAGGTTGATTTCGTCCTTGAGCGTGAGCGCCGCATCATCGGGATCGAGGTGAAGGCCGCCGCCACCGTGAAGACCAACGACACGCGCGGCCTGAAGCGCCTGCAGGAGGCGGCCGGCGAAGCGTTTGCCTGCGGGATCATCCTGCATGATGGCGACCGAATTCAGCGCATCGGAGATCGGCTGTTCGCCATGCCGGTCAGCCAACTCTGGGTGTGAGGCATCGCTGGCGCATGGTGCCAGAAAATTCGCAATTGAATCAGCAACATAAACGAAATCCGTCCACCGCAACGCTGCGCAAGGGGTTCCAAAAAAGAGATGTGAAGACAAGGCGTTATGGGTCACCTGGTGCCACTGCTTTAATCTCGCCCTACCGGGTCCGCATTGCAGCTCTTTGCAATTCCTTGCCTCGCTTTGCACACATATGCACAAAAAGCCGTCAGGATCGATCTCGCCGAACGCTCTCATTCTCTGGAAAGTCGCTCCAGTGTCGCCGGTTTCCCGTCCGGTCAAGGGGCTTTGCCCGCTTCGCGGCGCGTGTTCCACGCGCCCTTGACCGGACGGGAAACCGGCAAGGAAAATAGTCATGGCCCAAGTGGCATTTCATGCCATTGGGCCTGAAGGAAAACTCTTTCAAGAACGACCGTTTCGATCTACTGAAACCATTGTCTGCATTCAGGAAACCAGGGGGCATGGCATAAGGAATGGAGAGCCTGAACTTTTCTTTTATTGAAAAGAGCGAGCCTCTGCTGTTCCGTCTTGCCGCGCTTTCAGAGCAGCTTTTTCCAGCCGATCCCAATACATCCCTCCTCAAATCAAGGCAGTTTTGAGAGGCGGTCGCTCAAAAAATCGCGGCGCAGTCGCGCAGGCCAAGCTCTGCCGATGAGCGCCAGATTGATCTTCTCAATCGGCTTAAGGCCGACGGCCTGATACCCAGAACCATTGCCGATTGAGGGTAAGTCCGTCCCGCAAAAGTCAACTGCGACTGTGGCCTATCGATCCAAGGAATTCTATGACATTCAGTAGAAGCTCATGAAGTCGTTGCCTGCCAAAAAGTCGGCTCGTTGAGATAAAACGCCTGTTTCTGTTACCCAATTCACCTGCGAAGACCTTATTTAAATTCAGCCTTGCATGTAGCCATGAATCCATGCCCTTGTTAAACTCATGGTTTAACAAGGAGCCTGTTTTCAGCCATGGACAAGGCTCACGATAATAACGACACTCACGGTCCGGCCGGGCGATATGTGCGCCAGCCTGCTGGGTATAGCGCCTTTCTGCCGCGCGCTCTCCCGCCTGATCCTCCGGTGCGGGTCGAGGGCCGGTTGCAGCGTCTCCTGTCTGAGGCCGACCTCGCGCTTGGGCGGCTGGATGGTTCGATCCAGATCCTGCCCAATCCGGACCTCTTCGTCTTCATGTATGTGCGCAAGGAAGCGGTGCTGTCGAGCCAGATCGAGGGCACGCAGAGCTCGCTGCAGGA
>CAYUEM010000327.1:0-2144 GCA_964442925.1 uncultured Hyphomonadaceae bacterium | reverse complement strand
TTCGAGCAGGCCTTTCCGGAACTCGATGACCAGGTGCTTGTGCTGGTGCGCGCCGAAACGCCTGATGCTGCTGGTATTGTCGCGGGCGAGCTGGCCTCTGCGCTGGCGTCGCGGCCTGATCATGTGAAAAGCGTGTTCGCGCCCGCGATTGATCCGTTCTTTTCGCAGAATGGCCTGCTTTATCTCGATGTCGAAGACCTCGAAGAGCTGCTCGCCCGGATCAGCCGCGCAACGCCGCTGATCGAGCGGCTCAGCCGGAAGCCTGACATCGAATCCCTGTTCGATGCGCTCGCGCTCGCCGCTTCGGTGGAAGACACCTCGCCGAGCGATGCGGAACTGATGGAAAAGGTCTTCACGGGTGTCGCTGCGACCATCGAAGCGCGCCTTGCCATGGCCGACGGTTCGGGAAAGCCCGCCGCGCTGTCATGGCAGTCGCTGTTTGTCGATGAGGCCGAGCCGCCTTTCCAGCAATTGCTGACGCTCCAGCCGGTGCTTGACTATTCCAGGCTGCGCCCGGCGCGCGCGCTCGCCGACATGATCGAGGCTGAAGCGGCAGGCATTGTGTCGCGTACAGGCATTGAGGCGGATGTTTATGTCACCGGAACGCCAGTCCTGCGCTCTGAGGAGCTGGAAAGCGTCAGCCGGGGGATCGGCTGGGCGTTCCTGGCATCCTTCGTGATCATCGCGATCCTTCTTGGCTGGGGGTTGCGATCGGCAAGCCTGACCGCGCTTGTGATGTTTTCTGTGCTTGTCTCCATCATCGTGACGGCAGGTTTTGCCGCTGTTGCATTCAAGGCCCTGAACCTTGTTTCCATCGCCTTTGTGGTCCTGATGGTCGGGCTGGGCGTTGATTTTGCCATCCACCTGCTCGTCCATGCCCAGGCTGAGCGCGCCAACGGCATCAGCGCATACCGGTCGCTCTACCGGACCAGCCGCAAACTCGGAACGGCGCTGGTGCTGACCGCGCCATCCACCGCGCTGGCCTTTTTCGCTTTTGTGCCAACCGCCTTTGTCGGCATGGCCCAGCTCGGTATCGTCGCCGGTGTCGGGGTGCTCATTGCTTTCATTGTTGCCATCACCTTGCTGCCGGCGATCTTCGTCCTGGTCCCGACAGGCCGCGCAGCGCCCGCGATGAAAGAGGAGAGACTGTCGGTTCAGACACGACAGAAGATCGGCTGGTCGCTGGTCGCGCTTGGCGGGGCATCGCTAGCGATTGCAGCTTTTGCCAGGTTCGATGCCGATCCGATGGCGCTGCGCGATCCGGGGTCTGCCTCGGTCAAGGCGTTTGATCGTCTGTTCGACGATCCCGACACAGCGCCCTACCGCCTCAGTGTCCTGACAGATGGCCCGGTGGAAACTGCGCGACTGGCATCACAGCTCGAGCCACTGGCCGAAGTTGACGAGGTGATCCGCCTTGCCGATTTTGTGCCCTCCGAACAGGACGACAAGCTCCTGCTGATCGAATATGCAGCGATCGGCCTGGATCTCGCATTTGCCGATGGCGAGGCCCGGGACATCGAGGCCGATGCCCTCGCCCGCCTGATGGTCGAACTTGAAACACGTGCAGGCCCGAGTGCGGAGCGTCTTGCTGCGGCTCTGGCGGATTTTCGTGCACGCGCGCAGCAGGATCCGGGCCTTGCCGGCGCACTCGAAGCGGACCTGCTGGCTTACTGGCCGCATGAATTGCAGCGCCTTCAGGGCCAGCTTCTGGCAGCGCCTGTGTCACCAGATGACATACCGCAGGCGATCCGGGCACGTTATGAGTGGGGTGATGGCGCACAGCGCCTTGAGATCGTGCCAACAGGCGACACCCGCAACCCGGCCCAGCGCAGGGCTTTTGTCAATGCGGTTCTCGATGTGGCGCCTCAAACCACAGGTCCGGCGCGCAATGTCCAGGCGGCGGGCGAGACGATCCGCTGGGCAATGATACAGGCGATCCTCGCCGCGATCGCTGCGGTTTCGGTTTTGCTGTGGTTCGTATTGCGCGAAGTCCGGTTGATCGCGATCATCCTGACGCCGCTGCTCCTCGCTGCGTCGCTGACGGTCGCGACCGGAGTGATCTTCAACCTGCCTTTCAACTTCGCGAATGTGATCGTTCTGCCGCTTCTGGTCGGTGTCGGCATCGACAGCGGAATCCATCTGGC
>CAYUEM010000326.1:0-2161 GCA_964442925.1 uncultured Hyphomonadaceae bacterium | reverse complement strand
AGCGCGCTGATCATCGGCCTGGCGCGCCACACGCCGATGGGACGCGGCGCGCTGCGCAAGCAGATGGCGCGTGCGGTGCGCGCTCTCAATGACGGCCCGCTCGATGTGCCACTTTATGGCGGCAAGGCGCGCCTTTACCCGCTCAACAACAATTGCGAGATCAAGGCCCTGCTCAGTCCGGGCCGGTTCTCGCGCGAGGAATACGCATTCTGCCGGCAGCATATGCCGCCGAAAGATGGCGTCTTCGTCGATGTCGGCGCCAATGTCGGACTGTTTTCTCTTTATGTGGCCTCGCTGATGCGCTCAGGCGTGTTGATCGCGGCCGAACCGCAGCCTGAAATGCATGCGCGGATGGTCGCCAATTTCGAGTTGATGAACCCGCATCTCGGCCAGCGGCTCGACCTGCATCTGGTTCAGACCGCGCTCGGGGCCGAAACCGGCAGCCTGGAACTCTCGCTAACGCAATCGCCCGGACAGGCAAGCGCGCGCCCGCTTGCCGGCGCAAGACGGATGCAAGTGGCAATGATGCCGATGCTTTCGCTGGTCAGGCAGGCGGGCGCAACCCGGCTGGATGTGCTGAAAATCGACATTGAAGGCTTCGAGGATGGGGTGCTGTTTCCCTATTTCGAGACAGCACCACAGACGCTCTGGCCGCGCGCGATTGTCATGGAACGCTGTCATGCCGGGCGCTGGGAACGCGACTGCGAGGCCATGCTTCTTGGCAATGACTATCAGATTGTCAGCAAGGACCGCACGAACATGATGCTGGTGCGGGACGCACACTGATGAAACGCTTCCGGATGCGCAACATCACGCCAAGAGGGCTTTATGCGCGGCTGGCAATGCTTGTGGCCGTTCCGGTTCTGGCGATCTTTTCGATCACGACCTTCTATTATTATCATGAGCATATCAGCGCGGTGAACGAGAAGCTGTCGCAGTCGATTGCCCGTGAGGTCGGACTGGTGATCGCCTTTTGCCAGGACAATGGCGATCCGATGCGCGAGCGCGAACTGGAACAACAGCTCGGCCTGGATATCACCTGTGCTTATGACGGCGCGATGGCCTATCCGGAGACGGCCCATGCGCGCTTTGGCTATGACGGGGTGCTGCGCAGGCAGATCGAGAATTTCGTCGCCAGCCAGGTTGAAGCGCGCGTCATCGATGGCAATTCGACGCTGGATTTTCGGGCGCCCACCGCGCGCGGCACGGTGCGGGTCCTGGTCGAGCGCAAGCGCGCGCTGGCGGCCAATACGCATTTCACGATTGTCTGGGTGCTGATCGGCGCGCTGTTCATGCTCGCTCTGGCGTTCGGGTTCCTGCGCAATCAGGTGCGCTCGATCCTGGCGCTGACAAAGGCTGCGACCGCCTATGGTCGCGGGCGAGAGCTGCCGGGGTTTCGCCCCTCGGGTGCAACCGAGATACGCGACGCGGCCCGCGCGATGATCGATATGCGCGCACGCCTGACCGCATTTGCCGAACAGCGCACAGCCCTTCTGGCCGGTGTCAGCCATGATCTGCGCACGCCGCTGACCCGGCTGAAGCTGCAACTCGCCATGCTGGGAGACAGCCCGGACATTATCGCTGCGCGCGCCGATATCGAAGAGATGGAGGCAATGCTGCAGGAATATCTCGCCTTTGCCCGCGGTGAGGAAATCGAGACCGCCGGGCCCGTCGATCTCACCACGCTTGTGCGTGAGGTCGCAGACAGCTTCGGGGCAGCGATATCCATCCTCGCGGCACCGGCCGTGACCGTGCAGGCGCGCCCGCTGGCGCTGAAACGGGCACTGTCGAACCTCATCGCCAATGCAGCCGCTTATGGCAAAACCATCGAGATCCGCATCCGGGACGGCCGGCGCGCCGTCGATATCGCGATTGACGACAACGGGCCCGGCATCGCCAGCGAGTTGCGCGAAGAGGCGTTCAGGCCGTTCAGCCGGCTTGACGGGGCGCGCTCTCGCAGCACACCGGGAACAGGACTTGGGCTCGGTCTGGCACGCGACACCGCCCGCGCACATGGCGGCGATGTCTATCTGGAGACAAGCCCGCTCGGTGGACTGCGCGCCCGCCTGCGCCTGCCGCACTGAACGCTTCAGACCTGATCAGATATCGGCATAGACATGGCGCTCGCCGGCAAAGCCCTCATGGGTGACAGCGCCCTGAT
>CAYUEM010000325.1:0-2191 GCA_964442925.1 uncultured Hyphomonadaceae bacterium | reverse complement strand
GCCCGTGGTGCCGCCGGTATACATCAGGATGGCCGCGTCATCCTCGTCCGGCTCGCCGGGAAGCGCGGGCTCGCCAGCGGCGAGGAGATCTTCATAGGCGATGTCATGCTCAGCCTCGCCATCGCCGATGAACACGGTCTTGCGGATCGGCCAGTCACCGGCGGTCTTGCTGGCCGCGTCGAGCAATGCAGCAAAATGCTTGTCGACAAACACGACCTCTGCGCCAGAATCGCGGATGATATAGTCAAGTTCCTTCGCACTGAGGCGCAGGTTGAGCGGGTTGATGACACCAGCGCCAAGGAAGGCCGCGTGATACAGTTCCAGATAGGCATGCGAGTTGCGTGCAAGGACGGCGAAACGATCGCTCCGCGACAGGCCGAACGGGTGCCTGAGCGCGTGCGCGAGCCTGTAAACACGCCCAGCATGCTCGACAAAACTCGCGCGGTATTCACCGTCCACGACGGCCAGTTTCCGCGCGTGGCGCTTCATCGCCGGAATGAAATGGCGATGATAGATGAGTTCCTTCATGAAGCGCGTCCTCTTTCCGGGCGCGACTGCCTATTGCCCGCCCCGGGGCGCGTCAGCCGGCGTCCTGCAGTTTCCTCACATTTTCTTCGTGAATACCGCGGTCGATCCGATAGGTCGAAATCACCGCGATCATGGTCATGTAAAGCAGCAGGACGAGCGGCACATAATAGATGCCCAGGCGCCTGACCGCATCTGGCCCGACATCCTCAACGCCTGCGCCCGTCGGGAACTGCGCGAGCGTGAGCACCAGTGTCGCCGCCAGGACGCCAAACCCTTGCACGGACTTGCGAATGAAGGTCTCCGCAGACGTGAACACACCCTCCGAGCGGCGCCCTGTCTTCAATTCACTTTCTTCGACGAGGTCAGCAATCATTGACGCGAAGAGGATCTGGAAAGTGATGATCAGGCCGATATCGACAATATTGGTAATCGTGACGAACCAGAAAACGAAAGGCGTGCCATTGGGCGGCAGCAGGTCAAACAGGCGCAGCACGATGGGGAGCGGTGCCCCGCCAAAGGCGATCAGTCCGATGATCATGGCCCCGCGTTTCTTTCCCATCTTGCGCGAGATGATCGGCGCGAGCACGAAACCGATAATCGCTGCCACGAATGTCCCCAGATAGATCATCCCGGTCTGGATTTCGGTAAACGCCCAGAAATATGTATAGAAATACAGCGAAAGCCCCGAGACAACACCGCTCGCCACCGCGCCGAAAAGCGCGGCTATGAACAGCGCGATAAACGACCGTTCGGCCAGCGTCTCGAACATTTCCCTGAATATCAGCCCCAGGGTCATTTTCCGCGCAGGTGGCGGCGGGTTCAGGTGAAGAATGCGCGCATGCGTTCCCAGGCAAGACACGACAATCGACACGAAGACCATGATCGCCCCGATAATGCCGTAGACTTGATACGCATCCCGGTTGAACCGTCCATCGGCTATGCTTTCGGTGACAAACTGCGGAAACAGGACGAAGAACATGAGCACGGCCAGCGCGTTGCCACCAAACCAGGCAAACAGGAAACGCAGGCTGTAGAGCGAGGTTCGTTCGTCATAATCCCTGGTGAGATCCGGGATCAGGGCGGTGCTCGGGGTCCGGTAGAACGTCACCGCCGTGCGAATGACGACGGCCAGTATCAGCACATACCAGAACAACGTGGCCTGGCTGGCATCATGGGGTGGGTTCCAGATGAACAGGAAGCTGAGCGCCACTGGGATGGCAGAAGCATACATGAAGGGGTGCCGCCGACCCCAGCGCGAGCGGAGATTGTCGGACCAGTAACCGACAATCGGGTCGCTCACCGCATCCATGATCAGGGCGATCAGAATGGCAAGACCGACAAGGCGCGCATCGAGCCCGATGACCTGACTGTAGAAGATCAGCAGGAAGAAATCGAACGCTCCGACGATGACGCCGGGAGCGACGGCACCGAACCCGAGTGCCAGCTTGGTCGCCCGCGACATCGGCGGTGCCACGGCTCGTGTTGAAGCAGAACCAGCACCGCCTGAAGTCGCGCTCGCCGAACCCGTCGTCACGCCCTCATTGGATTTTTGCACGGTGTCTCTCCGTTATTTTCTTCGACAATTCAGCGCGGCTGCGAGACTAGAACGTCTTGCGGACGGTCACGCCATATGTCCGTGGCTGGCTGGGGAACCCATTGAAAT
>CAYUEM010000324.1:0-2194 GCA_964442925.1 uncultured Hyphomonadaceae bacterium | reverse complement strand
TTGACCGTGGAGGGAGGTTTCAAGCTGGCGCTTGATGACCGGATCGAGGCCTTCGGGCGGGATGGGTGGCTGGTTCACGGCATCGTCCCCGTTGTTGCTCTATAAAGAGAACATAGCAAAAACATTTTGGTCTCGCGAGGCTTTTCTCGAGTGGGCAGTTGAGAGAAGGTTTAGCAACAAGCCGAGCCAAACGAGCGCCCCAGAGCGGCCGCAAGGAAATGCGATTTGCATGCCGCGTTGGACCGATGAGACCAAAGGCCCAATCGGTTCGACCCAGCTGCCGATTATCGAAAGTGGGTGGCGATCTCCTGAGCGATGTCTTCATGATGCACAAGCAGCAGGTGATCACCCTCGTCGAAAATGACCAGCTTGGCGTCAGGTATCTCGGCGCGGAGTATGTCTGCCACTGCGACCGGATTGAGTCGGTCG
The DNA here is from genome assembly GCA_964442925.1 of uncultured Hyphomonadaceae bacterium. GTDB lineage: Bacteria > Pseudomonadota > Alphaproteobacteria > Caulobacterales > Hyphomonadaceae > UBA5336. The sequence continues at coordinate 1,765 of CAYUEM010000324.1, read as the reverse complement.
TCACGCGCATGAATGACCAGTACCAGTGATTGGACGATAGCGAGCTTGTAATTCGCAGAAGGAGCAATCGCGGCCCCCTCATTGTTGACTCCAGCGACGCGTCTCGATGCCGAAAGGAACCCGTCGATCAAGCGCTTTACAAACTCAACCTCTCCAGGTGTTGCGCTGTCCAACAACTCCGGGCGCGCATCGAAGGCTGCTCTCAACTGCCCTCGAAAAGTTTTGGACAGAAACCAGTATACGGTGTCATTCCCCAAGAGCGCCGAATAGGCCCATGTTGGAATTGGGCGATCTTCGATGTCCGGACTGAACGGCGTAAATGGCGCTGAAGACAACAGCGCCATTTTGCCAACGCGGCCCGGAAACATCTCGGCGAGTTTCAACGTTGGCGGGACGCCGCCGGACATGGCGAGGATGTGAACCCGGTCGATTTCAAGCGCGTCCAAGAGATCGATGAAGGCCTCTGCCTGGGCCGCCGTAGACGGATCCTTTGGCAGCTCGCTGCCGAGATAGCCGAATCTCGACACGGCAATGAAAGAGAAGCCATCGCCGCCTACGGCATCTGCCAGCAGACGCCCCTGGTCAAAGCCGCCGCCAGCGCCGTGGACCACAAGCACCAGTGGGCCTTCGCCCCATTTGCTGTATTCAAGAGTGCCGTGCCGTGTTTCGATGAGCGATCGCTGTGCATCAAGCTCGGCCACTCGCGCAGCGGTGGCCCGTGAGGCGATCACCCAGACGACGAGCCAGGCGATCACCAGCGCAATGAGTAGAAGCAGAAAGACGCGAGAAGCGGTCATAATCCCGGCCCTGATATCCAGCAGGTATGAAAGGGATGATCGCACGATCGCCAACATGATTGAATGAGCAGCAAGATAGGACCACGTCCTGTTGGGGGTTAAAACAAAACCATTGGCGGTAGTTGGCCCTCTTCGCCGGTGGCTATCGCAGTCGTGAGCGGCTGAGGACGCCCTCCATTGGTCTTTGTGATACCCAGACCGCCGATTGCAAAATCCCGGGTGGAGCAATTGCATGTCAGAGATCGTCATCACCACTTTCAAATGGGTGCATGATTTCTCGAGGGGGTACGTGCGTGATCTGCGGTTGCGCTGGGCGCTGGAAGAGGCGGGATTGCCGTATCGTGTGGAGAGCATACCCTTCGAAAAGGGAAGCGAAGCCCATCTTGCGCGGCAACCCTTCGGCCAGGTGCCCTGGCTTACGCATGGGGATGTCTCGATCTTCGAGAGCGGCGCAATTCTTCTCTATCTGGGCGAAAAGAGCGAAGTCTTGATGTCGGCCGATCCGAACCTGCGGTAGCAAACCATTCAATGGCTGTTCGCGGCGCTGAACTCGGTGGAGATGCAAAGCGTCCCCTGGTCTCTTTTCAAGTTCGCGAATGACGAGACGGCAAGCCCCGGGCGCGAACACCTGGATCGGTTCCTGCATTCACGTCTGCAACACCTTGAAGCGGTTCTGTTGCAGCGTGATTGGCTGGCGGGGCCGTTTTCGATTGCCGATATCGCCATGTGCGACGTGCTGCGCCTGATCGATCGGTTCAATGAACTCGATCGGTATCCAGCATGCCGAGCATACGTGGAGCGTTCGACCGCGAGGCAAGCATTCCAAAAAGCACTTGACGATCAACTCGCACACGTCGACAGAGCGGACGAATAGAATTTAAAACAAGCTCTGTTCCTCGCCGCAAGTCAGACGCTCAGCGCTGAACACAAATTGTCCACTTCCGGCGAGTTTGCGCCCGTCACTTCAG
>CAYUEM010000323.1:0-2216 GCA_964442925.1 uncultured Hyphomonadaceae bacterium | reverse complement strand
CGTCATACAGCCTTTCGGTGCGGTTCTGCACGGTGAGCACACCACTGACCCGCCCGCCTCGCAGGATCGGAACACCGAGAAAGGCGTGATAGGGGTCTTCCCCTGTCTCGGGGCGATAGGAGAAGGCCGGGTGACGCGGCGCATCCTGGATCGCCAGAAACTGCGCCGAGCGGGCAATGTGGCCAACAAGCCCTTCGTCCATTTGCAGCCGCGTGCGCGTCACCGCATCCGCCCTCAACCCTTCGGTCGCGATCAGTTCAAGAGCATCGTCGGATGTCCGCAGATAGATTGAGCAGACATCGGCAATCATCGTGCCGGCGACCAGCTTGACCACCTTGTCGAGCCGTTGCGAACCGTCCCCGTCGCCCGCCATCATGTGGCGCAGCCGGTTCATCAGCAGTCGCGGAGGAGAATATGTCTCGGGCATCGAGCGAAGTGTCGCGGCGGATATCAGTCCGCGTCAAGCCCGAACGCTGAATGCAGTGCCCGGACGGCAAGCTCGGTATAGGAAGCCTCGATCAGCACCGAGACCTTGATCTCCGATGTCGAAATGACGTCGATATTGATGCCCTTTTCGTAAAGGGCGCGGAACATTGTCTCGGCCACGCCGGTATGACTTTTCATCCCGACACCGATGATCGAGACCTTGGCGACATCGAGATTGACCTCAAGGCGCTCAAAGCCGATTTCATCGCGTGCATCATCAAGCGTTCGCTGGGCGACAGAGGCGTCGCGGTGGGTGCAGGTGAACACCATATTTGCCCGTCCCTCCCCGCGCGCATTGGCCTGAACAATCATGTCAACATTGACGTGACTTGCAGCCAGCAGCGAAAAAATCCGCGCCGATACCCCCGGTCGGTCCTCAACGCCGAACAAGGTAATCTTCGCCTCATCGCGCGAATAGGCGACCCCGCTGACGACCTGCTTTTCCACAATTTCATCCTCCGAACAGACCAGGGTGCCTGGATTTTCGTCATCGTGTGCCGCGAAACTGCTCAGGACGCGCACCGGGACACCGTGATTCATCGCCAGTTCGACCGATCGCGTCTGCAGCACTTTTGCGCCCAGCGACGCCATTTCGAGCATTTCCTCATGCGATATTTTCGCAAGCCTGCGCGCTTTGGGAACGATACGCGGGTCGGTCGTATAGACGCCGTCCACATCGGTATAGATATCACAACGCTCAGCACCGAGCGCAGCCGCAACGGCGACGGCGCTTGTGTCCGACCCGCCGCGTCCGAGCGTGGCGACCCGGCCGTTTTCAGTCACGCCCTGAAAGCCGGCAACCACGGCGATCTCACCGGAATCCACCGCTTCGGGCAGTCCGGAATCGGCAAAACCGACAATTCGCGCCCGGCTGTGTGCGCCGTCCGTGTTCATTTTCAGCTGCCAGCCGAGCCAGCTGCGCGCCGCCAGACCGCGCCGGCGCAGCGCAAGCGCAAGCAGCCCGCTGGTCACCTGCTCGCCGGACGAAACCACGACATCATATTCATCGTCGAATACGTCCGGATGTACCGCCTCGCCGGCCGATTGTCGCGCCAGTTCAATCAGCCGGTTGGTCTCGCCGGCCATTGCCGAGACAACCACTGCCAGCTTCTCACCGACATTGGCACGCGCGGCGACCAGATCGGCGACATGGGCGATCCGATCCAGATCAGCCACCGACGTGCCGCCGAATTTCAGGACATAACGCGCCATTGCCTTGTTCCCTCGCCTTCCCATGTCTCAATGTATCAATCGGGTGCGCCTTCTTAAGGCGCTGCCTGCACGCGATCAAATGGAAGTTTTGACACAATGACACAGAGCGCATCCACAATCGCCGGCGGCCTGCACCGCCCCAGCATAGACCCGGGTGAAGTGGAAAAATTTTCCGCGATTGCCGCCCAGTGGTGGGATCCCAAGGGCAAGTTTCGCCCACTGCACCGCTTCAATCCCGTTCGGCTTGCCTATATCCGCGACCTGGCCGTGTCGCATTTCAAGCTCGACAATACGGCGCGGCGGCCACTGGAAGGCCTGCGGCTGCTCGATATCGGGTGCGGCGGCGGGCTGGTCAGCGAACCGATGGCGCGGCTTGGCGCGCATGTCACCGGCGTTGACGCTTCACCGGCCAATATCAAGACCGCCATGACGCATGCAGAGGCCAGCGGGCTGGAGATCGACTATCGCGCCGGCACAGCCGAGGAACTGATTGAAGCGGGTGAACCGCCGTTCGACAT
>CAYUEM010000322.1:0-2233 GCA_964442925.1 uncultured Hyphomonadaceae bacterium | reverse complement strand
GACCTGAACCGTGCGCGTCTACCAATTCCGCCATCTGGGCACGTCATTGGGAAGACGGCGTAATTAATGGGGCGACGGCACCGCGTCAATGGTTGATATCGCACATCTGAAATGAAGAAACCCGCATAAGGGGGGGTGTCACACCCCATGCACCTTCGATGCTGACAGATCGGGCGATCTGATCTTCCAAACACCCACAACTATTGAGCTTTCCGGTCGGCAGGCCCGTGTACACAAACCGGTCTTCGCGATGACAGTCTGTCCGCTCTGCTAGCGCCAGGCGGACTGTCAGGGGACGGGTTTCACGCGTCATGGATCACGCCCTCCCGGTCGACATAAGGCGCCTCGCTCGATTTCATCCCGTCAAAGACGGCGCGCCTGCGATACCGCACGGCCTTTCCAAGCTTCAGAAAGCGCGGCCCGCCACCCCGGCAGCGCCAGGTCGTCAGTGTGCAGACCGGAATGCCCGGCAGCCTGCTGACAGCCTGTGTATCGATGGCTTCATCGAGCCAGCCTGGATTGTTTGACAGGATCTCATGGAGACCCGGAAGATGGGATTGTGGTGTCATATGTTTCACTCCTCAAAGACTGAGTATGTGAAACGCAAGCACAGCTGACGAAGGCGAAAAAGTACAATGATTTCGTTAAATTAGATCAGAGTGAAGCAGGGTGATCGAAGCATGGTCCACTGTGAAACGCCGTGAAAAGCTGAGGCGGCGTTTTGCCGCTTCAGGATGAGCCGCCCAGAATGTCCTTCATGCGGCGCTGGATTGTTGCAGGCGCTGGAACCTCGTCTGGCCCGAAGGCGTTGAGGGCGATCTCATGGACATCGTTTGCGACACACTTCTTCAATCGGGACGGATCGTTCGAATGCAGCTTTTTCGCATGCTCAACGATCATGACCCAGGCTTTCTTGCTCGGTCGGCCCCGAACAGGAGTGTTATCACTCTGAGTTTGAGGGGCTCGCACAACGTCTCCTTCCGGAACCCCAGTTTCGGGAGCGTCCGTATCGCCGTCCACGACCAGACCGTCCGGCGTTTCGAGGCCGCGCGCGGCCAGCCAGAGCCGCACTTTCGGACGAGCAATCCGGACATTGTCGATCAGGGCCTGAGCTGTCACCGGGAAGCGCGAATAAGGGACACCCGCAAGGATTTCGAGCACAGCATCGTTGGCGAGCGTTTCGGGATATCCAGCTGCTTCATGCGGCATGGAGTCGAACTGCTTCAGGAGGAAGACAACATCCAACCGATCGCCTTCGCGCCAGCCCAGTAAGGCGGGGCGCTTCTTGAGGCCGCCCTGCCCACCTGGCGCGCAACCCATGCGCGACTGGACCGCGCGCTGGGCAGTGATGTGCAGGACCGGCTGCGCGCCGATCTCCGGTTGGTTCCAGCAAGCGCAACTGTGTTCCAGGCGGTGCGACGCAAACATTTTTAGACCGCCTGGAACACAGTTGCGCTTGCGAGCCGCAGTTTGAGAGATATTGGATGGTCTTTCCATTGGGCACGCAGCCCTCTATTCACGTCGAGAGCGTTTCGGGCAAGATGGGGATCAGGTGCGGCATCTCGGCCGGCCTTGACTTAGATCAAACCCGGATCGCGACGCGCGCGACACATGGTGTGACAGTCAAAAGGGCAATTATCGGAGGGGTTCCTCATGGCCAATAGCAGCGTCCGTCAAGGCGGGCCGGATACAAGTGTTCTGAGCGTCGGCATCGTCACAGCGCTGTTTGCGCTGATCGCGCTGCTGCTCTCTGCGGGTGCCGTTGACAAACTGATGGAGTTCCACGCGCTCACTTTCCTTGGGCTGACGGTTATCGGCCTGATCGGTATCGTGATGTGGGCGGGAAGCGGCCAGAAGGGGCAGCTTTTCGATCCGGCAGTCTATGAGGAAACGATCGTCAAATTTGGCGTCTTTGCCTCGATGTTCTGGGGCATTGCCGGCTTTCTCGTCGGACTGATCATTGCGCTTCAGCTGACCTGGCCAGACCTTTTCTATTTCCCGGAACTGGGATGGACGAATTTCGGACGGCTGCGGCCGCTGCACACCTCAGCGGTGATTTTCGCGTTCGGCGGCAATGTACTGATCGCGACCAGTTTCTATGTCGTCCAGCGCACCTGTCGCACGCGGCTGGCTGGCGGTTTGTGGCCGTGGTTCGTGTTCTGGGGCTATCAGGCCTTTATCGTGCTGGCGGCGACCGGATATCTCGCAGGCGTCACGCAATCGCGTGAATATG
>CAYUEM010000321.1:0-2240 GCA_964442925.1 uncultured Hyphomonadaceae bacterium | reverse complement strand
TCCGGTTCATCGCGACATTCAGCGTGCCATGCGCTTCCGGGCTGAGCGCGCCGAGCGACATGCCGGGCGTGACAAACCGCTTGCGAATCTCGTTGATCGACTGGATTTCGTCGAGCGGAACCGACCGCCCCGCCGGCTTGAAATCGAGCAGGTCACGCAGCTGGATCGGCTCGCGGCCATTCACAGCATCGGCATATTTGCGGAAGGTTTCGAAATTCCCGCTGTCGCAGGCCGCTTGCAACATGTGGATCAGCTGTCCGTCGAGCGCGTGCGGCTCAGAACGCGCGCGCAAGCGGTAAAAGCCGCCCACAGGCAGGGCGGTGACCTCTTCGTCGAACGCCATCTTGTGGCGCTCGACCGTATTTTCCTCGATACCGGCAAGACCGAGCCCGGAAATCCGGCTGGTCATGCCGGGGAAATAATCGGCAACCAGCGCGCGTGACAGGCCAAGCGCCTCGAAATTGTAGCCGCCGCGATAGGACGAGATCACCGAAATGCCCATTTTCGAAAGGATTTTCAGAAGGCCGCCTTCAATCGCTGCTTTGTAGGACAGCACGCAGTCGCTGAGCGAGCGGTCCCCGAACAGGCCTTTTTCATGCCGATGAGCAATGGAATCCTGCGCCAGATAGGCATTCACGCAGGTCGCTCCGACACCGACAAGCACCGCGAAATAATGGGTATCGAGACATTCCGCCGAACGCACCGTGATCGAACAGAATGTGCGCAGGCCCTGCGCAACCAGGTGGCTGTGCACCGCGCCGGTCGCAAGGATCATCGGGATCGAGGCGCGGCCATCGCCCTGTTGCTCATCGGTCAGTACAATATGTTCGCGCCCGGCACGCACGGCTTCTTCGGCTTCACGCTGGATCCGGTCGAGCGCCTCTTTCAGTGTGCGACCATTGAAGCTGGCGGCCTGCATATCGAAGCTGCAGTCAATTTCGGTCACGCCCTCGCCGAGAAAATCACGCAGGCGCTGATACATGCCGGTGGTCAGCACCGGGCTTTCGAGCACGAACACGTCCTGCTGTGTCTCATCAGTGTCGAGAACATTGCCGAGATTCTTGAACCGGGTTTTCAGGCTCATCACCCGGTCTTCACGAAGTGGGTCAATCGGTGGATTGGTCACCTGGCTGAAGTTTTGGCGGAAGAAATGGCTCAAGGGGCGAAACTCGCGGGTCAGCACGGCTGGTGCCGTGTCATCGCCCATCGATCCGACCGCTTCCTTTCCGGTTTCAGCCATTGGCGCGAGGATCAGCTCCTGGGTTTCCAGCGTGAAGCCGGCTGCAGACTGCCGACGGGTCAGGGCTTCGGCATCGAAAAGGCGCGGTTCCGGGCCGAGGCCGATTTCGCTGTCGAGATTGCGGACATTCTTCAGCCATTCCTCGAAAGGATGCATGTCTGCCAGCTCGTCGACGATCTCGCGGTGCTCATAGAACCTGCCGGTCTCAAGATCCGCGGCGATCATGCCACCGGCAGGCACATGGCCACGCTTTGTGATCGACTGGTCCGAAAGCGGGCACATGCCGGATTCCGAGCCCACTGCGAGAATATTGTCCGCCGTCAGCGCCCAGCGCAGCGGACGCAGGCCATTGCGGTCGAGCCCGGCCACCGCCCAGCGCCCGTCAAAGGCACAGACCGCCGCCGGCCCATCCCAGGGCTCCATCACGGCATTGCAATAGGCATACAGCGCTGCATGCTTGTCGGGCATGATCGAGGCGCGCTTGGACCAGGCTTCGGGGATCATCATCGCCTTGGTTTCTGGCGCGCTGCGCCCGGCCTTGCAGAGAATTTCGAACACCGCGTCAAGCGCCCCGGAATCCGACGAACCATGCGGCACAACCGGTTTGACATCCTCGACATGCTCGCCGAAGTCTTCGGAAACCATGCGGATTTCGTGGCTCTTCATCCAGTTGAGATTGCCCTGCAGCGTGTTGATTTCGCCATTATGGGCAAGCATCCGAAATGGCTGGGCCAGCGCCCATTGCGGGAATGTGTTGGTCGAATAGCGCTGGTGATAGATCGCAAACGGCGAGACGAACCGCTCATCACGCAGGTCGAGATAGAAATTGTCGATATCCTCGGCCAGGAACATGCCCTTGTAGATCAGCGACTGGTGACTGAGCGAGCAAATGTAAAAGGCCGGAATGCCCGCCTCGCGGGCGCGGCGCTCGATCCGCCGGCGACAGATATACAGTGCACGTTCGAGGGCTTCCGGCGTGCGCTCGCGATCGTCGCGGAAC
>CAYUEM010000320.1:0-2246 GCA_964442925.1 uncultured Hyphomonadaceae bacterium | reverse complement strand
TCAATTTCAAGGCGTGGATGAAATATCTCGTCACCGCCATCGGCGCGGTCATGCTGGCACGGGCCGCAGGGATTTACTGAGACGTTGCCACGCCATTTGATCTACTCTTGGTAGAATTTAAGATCAACTGCACTCTGGGCTTGATTGGTTTGGCTTTATCATGCAGCTTTATCCTCTAGCAGGGGGATGGGGTTATGCGAAATATTCTATTGGTACTTGCCGGGTTTTTCCTGCCATTTGCAGCCGCTGCGCAAGTGCCGCCGCAAAATATTGCCGCCTATAATGCGGCCATGTCTGATGGGGAAAAAGAAGGCCTCGCCGATGCCGCAGGCGCTCTGGCACAGGCAGCGATGGCCCACCCTGAAGACGAAACGGCTGCACTGCTGACCTTTGAAAGTGCCTGGACGCTTTGCCGGCTCGGTGATTGCAGCGCGGCAATCGCACCGGCGGAATTTGCGGTAATCCAGCCCGCGACCGAGGCGCACCCGCTGATGGCCGACCGGGAAATGCTGGCCGCTTATGTCAGCTGGATTGACGATCCCGGTAGGGCCAACCGCAAACGGCTGGATGCCGCGCTTGCGGCCATCGTCGATGCCGAGCCAACACTGATTTCCATACATGCCTTCCAGGCCCGCTACGTTGCAGACATTGAGGCTACGGACTGGGGTCGGTTAAAGGAAAGCGGCGCGGAAGCTGAACGACATATGCAGCCAATTGCAGACTTGATTCCAGGAAATGTCATCAACGCGCGGCTGGCTACCATCATCGGTAGTTTCAACCGAAATCCCAACCGATCCGCGCATCGCGCAATCGTGGAGCTGGATGCGGAATTGGACGCAAGGCGGTCATTGGCAATTTCCGAAGCCGCCGATGGCAATGCCCCGCAATGGCTGGAAAACATCTACTGGACGACGCAAGCCTGGTCCAATGCAATGACCTCTTTTTTCAATTCTTCGCCACAACATCGCGGACTTCAAGAAGCCGAAATCACTGAAATTTACGAGGCTGCCAGCGTCGGTCTACCGGAGCGCGAAGAGACCAATCATGACGACAGCGGATTGCCGTTCTGCGCCGGCGAATTGCTTCAGAAGCCACAGTTAAAGTATCCGACAAGCCTTGCCAGAAGAGGCATTGTCGGGGCTGTGATCACAAGGTTCGCGATCGACGAAGGACAGGTCAAGAATGTCGAAGTTCTTGCATCTGTTCCGTATGGCGGCTTTGATCAGGAGGTCATCGAGACGGTTTCACAATGGCGCTGGGAGAAAGCCGAAGATCAGCCTGAAGAGCCGTGTCGCATGTCGTATAGCCCGGTCATTCATGAGTTCATGTTTGAAATCAACTGAACCCCGGCGCAGCCGCGATCAGACATCACAGCCCTGCCGCCCGGCGTTCCATCGCCAGCTTGAAGGCGACCGCCGAATAGGTCGAGACCGCATAGGGCACGATATAGGTCAGGACAATCTTCCATAGCGGCGGCATTGCCCCCGACAAGATTACGTCGCCCTGATTGATCGCGATCAGCGCCGTGCCGACGATCAGCGAAACCCATAAAGCGCGGCGCACCGTGTCGCCGTCGCGCACCGCCCGCCAGAAAGCCGGGTGAGCGCACATCGCAATCGGATTGGCGGAAGGAAGATCCTGAAGGTCAGTCATCGCGCGATGCCCCCGGACGGTGGCGTGCTGCGCGCCTTTGTCCTTCGACCGGGCTCAGGATGCAGGGTGTTGTCCATCCTTATGTCAGACACTGCCTTTAACCGATCACGTCTCATCCCCGGTCTCCCTTGCGCCATTCAAGCCTCCATCGCCGCCCTGGCAATCGCATCTGCGTGAAGCGCGGTCGTGTCGAAGACCGGCAGGTCGGTGTGGTCCTGCCCGATCAGCATGGTGATTTCGGTGCAGCCAAGGATCACCCCGTCAGCGCCTGCCCCGCGCCCGCGCGCGATGATGTCGAGCCAGGCGCGCCGCGATGTCTCAAGGACAAGGCCATTGACCAGTTCATCGAAAATCACGCGGTCAATCTGCGCGCGGTCGTCCGCGTCTGGGACAAGACAGGTGCTGGCGGTCAGAGCCTGCAGCCGAGCGCGGTAGAAATCGCCCTGCATCACGAACGGTGTTCCAAGCAGCAACGGCTGGCGCACGCCAGATGCGGCCAAGGCCGCCGCAAGGCTTTCGATCAGCCCGACCAGCGGGCGCCCGATCGCCTCGCCGACGCTGTCTGCTGCCAGCTGAGAGGTGTTGGAGCAGAT
>CAYUEM010000319.1:0-2250 GCA_964442925.1 uncultured Hyphomonadaceae bacterium | reverse complement strand
TGGGGGAGGCATCTTTCGCGACGCAACGGCGTTTCGAGCGGCCCTATCAGGGCAGAAGAGCTAGCTGGACCCTATTCGAAAAGCCCTCTGGGCTGGGGGATTTTTGGATTACGGGTGAGAAGAGTCTGGGGGGAGAAGCGGATGAGGACCAGAACCGGCGGTGGTGAGGACCAGAAACGGCCGTGGTGAGGCTCGCGGGCCGCTTTGGCAGCGCGAAATGCCTAACGAATCCTGTTCAGGGACACAGTTCCCCCCTGACGACCGCGGTGCGGATCACGGCGAGCAGGCTCAGGCCGCTTCTTTCCATTCTTCCCGCCTCCGTTTCTTGAGCAGGATGGTACGGCAGCAGTTGTAGGCGAGAACTTTTTCCAAGAGTTCGGCTCGAACCGCCTCGATTCCACGGCGCCCCAGCTCACCAAACTCAAATCCATCTTTGATGGTAAACATCAGCGACTCGACCGCCGAGCGGTCCCGGCGCGCCTCCCGGTAGGCTTCACTCTCCCAGTCTTCGGGATCGGTCAGCTTCCTGCCTTTGGCCCCGCTAATGCTCACGATGCGCACCCCAAGATCCAGCAATTCCTTGCGCCCCTTGGCCGAGGCGTATCCGTCATCGGTGCTGACTATTTCGGGAATGACGCCGGTGCGCTGAATCGAATCGATAATGGCCGGCACGAGTTGAGTGGAGTCGGCGGCGTTGCCTTCCGGAACCAGCACGCTGGTAACCAGTCCCTGGGCACTGCGAACCAGTTGCGGCTTGTAGCCGATCACCGGTTCCCGTCCGCCCTTCTTGATAAAGGCGGCCGAGCCGTCGGACCGGCTGAGGATCTTCTCGGTAGAAGGAAGACTCTGGTCACGAAAGACTCGCTCTTCGGCGTAGTCCGCCACGCGGCGCGATTCGGACAGGTCCTTGCGGATGCGCTCCAGAACCTGCTGTAACATCGCCCGGCGGCTGGGCGGCAGGCTCTCCAGGCGCAGATTCTCTTCGAGATCTGCCAGTTCCCGCTCCAGGGTCGCGCCGGCCTTGCGGCCCTGCTTGAGCAACTGCCGATAAGATTTCTTCATCTTGCGCCGCGAATTGGCTTTGCCGGCGTTCAAGCAGATCTTGAACTCCAGCTCATTCATCTCCTTCAGCCAGCGCGCAACCCATCCCTTTGGAAAGTTCTTCAGTCCGAAAAGATCGAGCTTCTGACCAAGACGATAAGCGCGCTCCAACAGCCCGATGAGCATCTTGCCGTCGGTGGGCCAGGCGCTGTTGGCTTTCACCGCGGTGCTGTCCTGGGTCTGCTCGAGGAAATCATCGAGGCCTTCCTCCAACACATGCTCCAGTTGCTTGCGCTGGATCAGATCCCGGCTCTCCGCGCTCACCGCATTAACGTTTTCCAAGATGGTGGTCAGCGCCGGCAGCCGCTCACCCCGGCTCTGCAGAAAATCGTGCAGGCTCATCGACTCCAGCAGGAAGCGCCGCGATGGCTTGGAACTGAGCGATCCGAGAAAACCGCGAATCATCACAAACACATACACCAGAAACGCTGGCATCCGGGGACGCCCTACCTCCAGATGCAGCTCCTCGGCCGCCATCTCACACGACGCGATTTCAAGCGCCGGCAGGTCCGCGGTCTGACTCTCGTAAAAGCGCCGATCCTCCTCGCGCAAGCGCTTCTTGCGCCGGGCGTGTGCATCGAGATCCTCCTCAATTCGCGCGAGGATTTCTGGCGCCAAACGGGCCAACTGCTCCACTTCGGCCAAAAACTCCCGAAAGTCCGTGTCGGGAACTGGCACAAGGTAGTTGCTTGCGGTTGGCGGGTTGGTATTGTCTTGGGGTGTCGCGCATGCTGGCATATTCAACTTTATCTGATTGTTAACTTGTTGAAAGCTAGCATGCCGCGGCACCATTTGCCAGGCCTAACAACAGGCCCATAACATTCAGTCCGCCCTCTGCTCGCCGGCGCCAGAAATTCCGCAGGGGCTTTTCGAATAGGGTCTTTCTACGCCTCCAAAGCCCTGGCTTGCGGCAGACGCAGTGTCTACGCGGGACGGGCGGATGCCCTGTCGCCCGCGTGCCAGTTGGATGGGAACAGCGAACTGATCTCGCTCTCTCTGCTGGAAGAAGCGTTCGGGGAATCATCGGAGAACCCGTATGGTGAAACGGCAGCGGTGACCATTGCGGATCTGCTCGCCGCCGACATCGAAGACCCGGCTCAAGCTGCGGCTCGCAACCTGGATTGGGAAGGCTTCCTGGAAGAGCAGGTG
>CAYUEM010000318.1:0-2254 GCA_964442925.1 uncultured Hyphomonadaceae bacterium | reverse complement strand
GTTCGATTGGAAATGGCAATTAGGCGGCCCATGGCAGTCCCGGTCAGCTTTGCAAAATATCGACTTTCGAGCTTAGGGGTTTTTGCTGCGCTCGGCGAGCCCCCAAGTGGCTTTGTCAGTGTAACGCGAACCCGTCTCCAGCATCGTGAGATGCGCCTGCCCTCAGGCGGCGAGACGCCCGCGCCATTTCAGGAGGGCGGCGTCGCGCTGGGTTTTGAATCCTGGTCGGCGTTCGAGGGAGCGGTCGTTGTTGAAGTGGTCCACAGACGGCAGGCGTGGACGGCGGCGGGTTTTGGGCTGACGCGGCCTTCGGTCACGGTCCCTCGAACTTTCGCAAACCTCGCATCTGCCATTGCGGGCGACGGGAACGGGCGAGGTCTTGAAAGAGCGAAACGGGTTGCTCATCCGTGGACGCCACGAAGCCAGGCTGCGCGCATCAAGCAGTTTTCCCCGGACAGGACCTTGCAGCGGCGTTATGTTTCGCCGGATGATGCACCAGGTCAGGCTCAGGACCCGTCGCGCAAAGCCACGCCCTGACGCCGGATCCACTTCGCGTGCTGTTCCGAAAAAACCGTCAACCCAGCCGTCTCATCGGCGAACGGAAGTTCGAACAGCAGCATCGCCCCGCATTTCATCAGGACCGCCTTGAAACCTTCGGGACTGCGCAAGCGCCCTGGATGCAGGTCGTAGGGCAACGGCTTCGCGGACTGGACGAGCGTCAGGCCGACGGAGCGGAAATCGTCGATCCACGCGATATACTGCGTCCTCGATAGTTCCATGTCGTATTCGAGGCCCTGAAGCAGGATTTCCCTGTTCGGGCCGCCCTGGGCGAGGGGCACCGATGCGGTCCACCACGACATCTCCGCAGTCGGCCAATGCCGGTAGAGGCGGATGATGTTACCATCTTCATGTAACAAGGGGACGACGCTATGCGCCGTCGCTCCGTCGATCAAAAGTTGTATCGGAGTCTTTTGCATTGCGCCCCCGGCTTGAGTGTGCTCGCGAATGCGACAGGCTGAAACCTCTTGGCCCGACCAGAGTTCGATTTCGGCCAAACGCATGTGCCTGACGACAGGTTACAAGAGCCCCGATATTCAGCAAGGCTCTAGTGTTCGCCACCTGACGCAAGATTCCCAACAACAGCTTGATGTGCCATGCCTCAGGCGTGAGACGCGATGACATCTGCCTTTACCTTGGCCCCGCTGAGCGTTCAGAGCTTCAGGCTCTGATCACCAACCGCAACACCCCGCGCAAGCTTGTCTGGCGCGCCGAAATTGTGCTGGCGACAGCCGACGGTCACGGCACCTTCGAGTGCGGCCTTCTGCAAGGGATCTCCACTCGCGGAAAGCATGATGGCCAGCAGCATCTTCGCGCTGCCCGAAAGGCCGAACAGATGCCCGCTAACGGTCAACCTGCATCAGATCTCAAAAAAACTCTTGCCAAGGGCGCGCCGTCCACAGATGCGCCCTTTGCTGACAGCGGGATCATCCCGACAAGAGGCACTGGCACCGAACGGGCCGTCCAAAACTCGACGCAAAACTGTCGAGACTTTTTCACGGCCCAAAAAATGACCGGCTTGATGCAGCGTCCGACCTTGCGGCGGCCGCGCTCGATCATCTCGCGTTCGGCCAGCCCGGAGAGGTCCAATCGCGCCACGACCTTGGATGCGTCGCGCCGCCGCTCACAGGTGGTCATCGACATTGGAGACAAGCCCATCGACGCCGCTCTTATGAAACACCCGACGGCTCAGTGGCGTTTTCGCTCAACACCGTCTCATGATCCTCCTCATTGGCGCGCAAAAGCGATTTGAGGGCGGGGGGCTCAAAGCGGCGTTGCGGTGTGACGGCAAAAAAGCTCTCGGTGATCCCGGGCAGCTTGCAGGCCTCGACCAGCCGGCCATTTGCAAGCTCGTCGGTGACCACAATTGGCGGCAGGGCGGCGATCCCGATATCCTCGCGCGCTAGCAGCCTCAGCATTGCCATGTCATCAACCTCTGCTGCGATGATCGGATTGATGGAGAGCTGCTCCAGCAACACATCTATTCCATTGCGAAACCCGCTATCGGCTGTGGGAAGGATCACGGGCTCGCTTGCCAGCAGGGCGCGGTAATCCTTGCGGCCCGCCACGCGCGCCGGCGCTCCGATCAGGCTGATTTGCTGGGCATCGATCAGACGGGATGTCCAGGCCGTTGCGGCGTCACGCAGAGGCAGCTGGTTGACCAGAAGGATGTCGAGCCGATGCGCCTCCAGCCCCG
>CAYUEM010000317.1:0-2263 GCA_964442925.1 uncultured Hyphomonadaceae bacterium | reverse complement strand
CTACCAGTGCGTCGATGCGTTCGCGGACCGTCAGCCGGCCCTTCTCGTGCTGGCGCTCGACAGCATCAGGCCCGCCCTGTGCGCCAGCCAGTTCGCGGCGCCTTGCAATCTCGTCGGATTCCGGTTTCCAGCTCATGGGAATGATTTTTGCGACCCGTCGCTGGGGAAGTCAAAGGGCAAGACCGAAATTGACAGCTTCCCCATCATCCGGCTCTCGATTAGTACTCGTCGTTGAGCGGGTGTTTTTGCGTTTCTCAACTGGAGAAGGTTTTGAGGCTTCAGGAGCTGATAGACAGACTATCGACGCATGGATCGTTGAAAGTCCGAAGTGCTGCCAATCCGGTCCTGTGGATGGTCGGCACGATCGGGACCATTGTCGCAGCCAGCATGTTCGCGCGTCCGCCCGAATGGGTCTACGCAGTGTTACTCGCGATTTTTGGCCTTACAGTCCTGACAACGCTGGGGATATTCATATTCATGGTTGCAAGGCGACCTGACGATCTTCGATCAGAGGAGTACTTGCTGGAATCGCGCAGAATTTCCATGTATCGTGACGCGGGCCAGCCTGAGGTTCATGTGCCCTCAAAGGAGCTGCCTGCACTTCCAGATCCGAAATCGGATAGTGCTGACGACAGGGATAGTAAGGACGCGCCGGATGATTGAACGACCGCATTTGGTAATCTACAACACAGATCAGGTATCCGACGCGGCATTCCGGAACTTCATGGAGTCAAGCGGCAGTCTTGTCACTTATTGGGCCCAGGTGTTTCCAAATACCATATTCGTATCTGCTTTTGCTGACGCGGGAATGCTGACCCAGCATATCCACGACCATTTTCCGCAGCTACAGTTTTTTGTGTCCGATGTTTCCGACCGAATGCGCAGGGACGGTTTCATGCCTCAAGGCATCTGGAATCTTATCTATCACAGCGAAATGCACTCCGATCTGGCGTCTTGATGCTCAAGACCCGTATCATCCCTTGTCTCGACGTGAAGGACGGGCGCACCGTCAAGGGCGTCAATTTCGTCAATCTTCGCGATGCCGGAGACCCCGTCGAGCTTGCGCGCGCTTATTCGCAGGCCGGTGCCGACGAGCTGTGTTTTCTCGACATTACCGCCAGTCATGAGGGGCGCGGCACGTTGATGGACGTCGTCACGCGCACAGCCGGGGAGTGTTTCATGCCGCTGACGGTCGGCGGCGGCGTGCGCACACCCGATGACATGGTGGCACTCCTGCGCGCCGGGGCCGACAAGGTGGCGATCAATTCCGCGGCGGTCGCTGATCGCGATGTCATTTCCGCCTGCGCTGCGCGCTGCGGTCGCCAGTGCGTCGTGGTCGCCATTGATGCGCGACGTGATGGTGACCGGTTCGAGGTCTTCACCCATGGCGGGCGCCGCGCAACGGGCATTGATGCGGTTGAGTATGCCCGCGAGGCCGAACAGCGCGGCGCCGGCGAAATCCTGCTGACCAGCATGGACAGGGATGGCACGAAATCAGGCTTTGATATCCCCATGCTGCAGGCTGTCAGCGCAGTCGTGAACGTGCCTGTGATCGCGTCCGGCGGGGCGGGGCGTGGCGAGGATTTCGCGCCTGCCATTCTCGAAGGCGGGGCCAATGCCGTGCTTGCCGCCTCGATCTTTCATTTCGGCGAGGTGTCGCTGGCGCAGGCGCGCGCAGCACTCCAGGCTGCTGGCGCTCCCGTCCGTCCGGTTCAGGAGGCAGGTATATGAGCGGCAAACCCCTTGGTGACACGGCCCGGCTGGAAGCGGCCCTGGCCCATCTTTGCGAAACGATCGAGTCGCGTGTTGGCGCTGACCCCGGAACGTCCTACACGGCCAGCCTGCTCGCGCGCGGCCCGCTGCAATGTGCCAAGAAGCTTGGCGAGGAAGCCGTCGAGCTCGCCCTGGCTCTTGCCGCGCAGGACGACAGCGACGTTGCCGGTGAGGCTGCCGATCTTCTCTACCACCTGATGGTCGCCCTCAGGTCGCGTGGCATCAGCCTCGATGAGGTCGCACAAGCCCTCGCGACACGCCAGTCGATGTCGGGCCTTGAGGAAAAGGCCCGCCGGCACGATTGACGCGCATGACGCCTGCGCGGCGGCCATATCGCCGACCTCAGCGTTGAAGCAGTCCAGTGCTCATGCCGCTTCAGCGGCCACTTTGTCGGCAAGGCGCAGGGAAAGCGCAATGATCGTCAGGGTCGGGTTCGACCAGCCGCCGGTGGGAAAGACCGAACTGCCCGCGATCCAGAGATTGTCCATGC
>CAYUEM010000316.1:0-2264 GCA_964442925.1 uncultured Hyphomonadaceae bacterium | reverse complement strand
AATGTCCTTGATCAGGAACGGCACGCCGCGAAACGGACCGTCGGGCAACTCGCCGGCAGCAACCGCGCGCGCCTCGTCAAAGGCCTCATGAACGATGCCATTGAGCTTGTTGTTGTGGCGCCCTGCCCGCTCGATTGCCGCGTCGAGCAATTCTGCAGGCGTGACCTCTCCATCGCGCACCAGTCCTGCCAGTGCGGTTGCGTCATGATCTGAATATTCGGCAAATGCCATTTTCCTGTCCTCCCGGAGCGCGCGCTTGCTTGCCGCGTCTTGTGACTTGAAACGTAACCGGCGGGCAGCGCAGCGTCCATCCTCGATCTGCCAGGGTGAGGTTGAGACAAAGCCGGGCGCGGCGAAGCAAAGGCCTGACAGGGTCACAGATTTACGATCGTATCGATATTCGATTGCGTGTTGAAATCTTGTTTGTCCGCTTTTACGAGGGTAGCAGAATGCGTGGTCCGCGACGGGGGAGAAACGCCATTGAAGATCGCGGTTCTTGTTTGCTTGCTGACACGTCTCGCCATGATCGCCGGCAGCGCTTTGGCACTGTCGCCGTTATGGCTGAAACACGCGTGGCTTGAAGACCCGACTGGCCGGACTATCGGTGCTGACGGTTATAGACTCTCTGGTTATGGACAGCTGACATTTACAGTCTGAAGGATCACGAAGCATGGGCACTTTCGAAAAATACCTCTCGGTCTGGGTCAGCCTTTGCATTCTGGTTGGCATCGGGCTCGGCCTGATCATTCCCAGCGCATTTCAGGCACTGGCGGCGCTGGAATATGCCAATGTCAATTTCGCCGTGGCGATCCTGATCTGGGCCATGGTCTGGCCGATGATGATCGGGGTCGATTTCTCTGCGATGGCGCAGGTCGGAGAAAAACCGAAAGGGTTGATCATCACGCTGGTGGTCAACTGGCTGATCAAGCCGTTCACCATGGCCGCGCTCGGCGTGCTGTTCTTCCGCCATGTCTTCGCCGGGCTGATCCCGCCCGCTGACGCGGAAGGCTACATCGCCGGACTGATCCTGCTCGGCGCAGCGCCCTGCACCGCGATGGTCTTTGTCTGGTCGCAGCTCACGCGCGGTGATGCCAATTATACGCTCGCGCAGGTCAGCGTGAACGACGCGATCATGGTTTTCGCCTTCGCGCCGATTGTCGCTTTCCTGCTCGGCGTGACCGATATCGCCGTGCCGTGGGAGACGCTTCTGCTGTCGGTCGGGCTGTATGTCGTGATCCCGCTGGTCGCCGGTGTCCTGACACGCAACGCACTGGCCAAACGCGGCGGAGAAAGCGGCGTGACGGCCTTTATCGACCGGATCAAGCCACTGTCGGTTATCGGCCTTCTGGCAACCGTGGTGCTATTGTTCGGCTTTCAGAGTGAGACGATTGTTGCTCGCCCGCTTGTCATCGCGCTGATCGCGGTGCCGATCTTGATCCAGTCCTATGGCATTTTTGCCATTGCTTATGGGGCTGCCTGGGCGTGGAAAGTTCCGCACCGTATCGCGGCACCCTGCGCGATGATCGGCACCTCCAATTTCTTCGAGCTTGCCGTGGCCGTCGCGATCAGCCTGTTCGGACTCAACTCCGGTGCCGCACTTGCCACGGTTGTCGGCGTTCTGGTCGAAGTGCCGGTGATGCTGTCGTTGGTGGCGTTTGCCAACCGGACGCGGGATGCTTTTCCAGAGAGCGAAACATCGCTCAGCAAAGCGGACGCACGATCATGATTGTCATTCACCACAACCCCGATTGCGGCACCTCGCGCAATGTCCTTGCGATAATCGAGGCCAGCGGCGAGACGCCGGTCGTCATCGACTATCTCAGCGCCGGCTGGACGCGCCCGCATTTGCAAACCCTGTTTGCAGCGGCAGGCCTGACCCCGCGAACCGCACTGCGCGAGACAAAATCGCCGGCGGAGACGCTTGGCCTGCTTGAAGACGGTGTCAGCGACGAGACGATCCTCTCGGCCATGCTCGAACACCCCGTTCTGGTGAACCGGCCAATCGTCGCCAGCCCGAAAGGCGTGCGCCTGTGCCGTCCGAGTGAAGCGGTGCTCGACCTGCTGGAGCGTCTGCCGCCCGGCCCGTTTTACAAGCAGGACGGTGAATTGCTGATCGATGAGACAGGCAAACGCGCGCTGTGATCGCGGCTCGCAATGTTCAGGCACACGCGTGCGCGTCTTCATCAGAGCCGGTTGTGCGTGGTTTTGACAGGCTGCTGAAAAACCAGCTCACGTGGCCTATCCTTCGAGACGCGGCCGTGCCG
>CAYUEM010000315.1:0-2277 GCA_964442925.1 uncultured Hyphomonadaceae bacterium | reverse complement strand
GCGCCGTCTTGCCGGCGACCGAAAACAGATTGTCGAATGAAACGCTCATGGGGAACCTCCTTCTTGTTTCTGTTCAGAATGCACCGGGACGCCGGCTTTGGCGAGACCTGCCGCAAGGGCGGGGCTTGGCAGCACAGCGCTCGCGGCACACACTGGCACCTGCACAGAAACAAGGGAGGAAGACATGCAGGATTTCACCGGCAAACTCGCCGTTATCACAGGCGGCGGCACCGGCATGGGCCGCGCACTGGCCTGCCAGCTCGCACAACAAGGCTGCTCGGTCGCGATGTGCGACATCTCCGAAGACGACATGGCCCAGACCATCACGCTGGCCGAAAAGACTGCGACCCAGGGCGTGAAAGTCACGGGTTTCATGGCCGATGTCGCTGACGAGGCGCGCATCGAAGCCTTCCGCGATGATGTGCTGGCCAGCCATGACACCGACCATATCCACCTGCTGTTCAACAATGCCGGCATTGGTGGGGGTGGCAGTTTTGTGACCGGCCCGCGCGGCCAGTGGGAGCGCACATTCAATGTCTGCTGGAACGGCGTCTATATCAACACGCGGGTGTTCCTGCCGGCGCTGATCCGGGCCGATGAGGCGCATATCATCAATACAAGCTCGGTCAATGGCTTCTGGGCCAGCCTTGGGCCGGACACCCCGCACACCGCCTATTCAGCCGCAAAATTCGCGGTCAAGGGCTTTACCGAGGCGCTGGTCACCGACCTTGCGCTCAATGCCCCGCACGTGAAGGCCTCGGTCGTCATGCCCGGCCATATCGGCACGCCAATTGCGCTCAATTCGATGCGGGAATTTGCCGGCGACCCGGACAATGCCCCGCTGGGCGGCGATGAAATCGAGCAAGCCCTTGCGCGTGCACAGCAATTTTCTGAAACCGGGCTGAACGCGGATGCCGCCGCAACGATCATCCTCGACGGCGTGAAGGCTGACCGCTGGCGCATACTTGTCGGCGAGGACGCCCAGTTCATCGACGCCGCCGTGCGCGCAACGCCCGAACGCGCCTATGACCGCGACTTCTGGGAGAAAGAAGTCCAGCCGCAATTTGCCGCGCTGGCCGCCACGGTCACCCAAAGCCGCAAGACCTGATCGAGGCGGCTTCGAAACGGGCCTCAGGCCTTCTTGCGCCGGATGCGCGGCCAGATCAGGCGCAGCCAGATGAACAGCATCACGCCAAGCAGGATCAGCCATGGCAGGCCAATCGCGAATGCCGTGATCACGCCGGCAAGCCCGCTGGAGAGGTTGAAGAAGAACTCGCCAAAGGCCTGTCCGAGCGGGTTGAAGCGCTGCGGCCCGACCGCAGACACCCGCGTCTGGTAGTCGATGTTGAGTTCGCTCATCGACACCCGCAGGCGCATCGCCTTGAGCATTGAATCAAGGCTTTCGATCTCACCGGTGACGCGCGCAAGCTCGCGCTCGATGGCCAGCAGGTCGGCCAGTTGCGCATCGCGGGTCGCCAGCAGGCCCTGAAGCCGCGTCTGCAAGGTGCGCTGCGCCTGCAGACGGGCATCGGTGTCGATGATCTGGCGGGTCAGGTCTTCCGCCCATGTGTTGCGGCTGGCAACCTCTCCCTTGACCGCTTTGGCTTCTTCATCGATGCCGCCGAGGAATGTCTCGATCCAGTCCGGTCTGGCCCGGATGGCGAGGCTCGCACTGGCATAGTCATCGGACTGGTTGTTGAGGCTCGATCCGGTCACGATGCAGATGGCTGGCCCGGCTGCGCGGCAGGCCGCTGCATGGCCTTGCTGCATTGGCTCGACTTGCTCCACCGGCATGCGCAGGCCAATGGCGTGGCTGTAGGCGATATACTGGACGCCCGCTTGCGGTGCAGGCTCGCCATTGCTCCCACCGCCGGTTTCCTCAAGCTCCGGCCCATTCGCGTCGAACGCATCCATTTCCGCCCGCTTCATGGCTGGGGCTGACATCACCGGCGGCGGGGGTGAAGGACTGAGCTCGTAATCGGCACCCGACCCGCCCCCTCCGCCGCAGGCGGTCAGAACGGTCAGGGCAAGCAGGCTGGCGACGAATGGCAGTTTCATGGCTGGGGCTCCAGATGCAATGATCTCTTTTCATACATGAAATCATGGCCATAAAGCGAAGACTTTGTGCCTATGGCGGCAGGGCCCGGAACAGGCGGATGTCTGGCAAATTTTAACAGCCGTCGCTGTGCGTTTTCCAGCCGCCTGCCAAAGCTCACTGCGCCGCCATTGCCGTGACGGGTGCGTCCTGCGCCCCGCGCACCAGCCTTCCGGGCCGCG
>CAYUEM010000314.1:0-2281 GCA_964442925.1 uncultured Hyphomonadaceae bacterium | reverse complement strand
CGCGGACCGCCTGGACCCATGAAATGGACCTGCGCCCCTTCAAGGAGAATTGGTAGGTTTCCGACCGGAGCTACAGCGCGGCTCAGTTCTCAATGCCATTCGCGCCAGCATCATTGGGAGTTTGGACCCTGTCGAGGACCCGCATGATCGCCGCTGCGATGTCTTCGGGGACTTCCTCTTGCAGGAAATGCCCCGCTTCGGTTTCTGTCACAGGTGCGCCTGGGAACAGGCCCTGCATGACCGGCAAGGTGCGCGCGAAAATCGGATCGCTCATGCCCCAGACGATCTCGGCGGGCACGTCCAGTGTGTTCACATAGGCTTCGATGGTGCGCATCTGCTCTGCGCTTGGGTGATCTGGCCCGTCCGGCACCATCCGCATCAGGGCAAGCGGGGCCTTTCGGTTGCCGCTTTCGAGCACCGGACGCCCATAAATCACTCGCACGTCTTCCGGCATTGAGGCGGGATCACCCTGGGTCTCCTGCATACGGTCGAAGATCGATACGACATGCTCAAGCAGAATTTCGCCGACCACCGGCGTCTTTGCGAGCGCGTGGGCGCGCGACAGGTCCATCTTCTCCGTCGGCGCGACAAAGCCGGTATTCAGGGCGACAACCCCCTGGACGAGGCCTGGCGATTGCGACAGCGCGCCCATGCCGACAGGCCCGCCCCAGTCCTGGCCGACATAGATGAGCGCGCCCAGATCGAGTTGCCGGAGAGCCGCATTCATCCAGCGCATATGATTTTCCAGCGTATGCTCTCCGGCCGGCACCTTGCTGGAGAAACCGAGCCCGACCATTGTTGGCATGATCAGCCGCACGCGGTCGGTGGGCAAGTGTTCGACAACCCGGCGATAGAGCAACCCGTTGGTGGGATTGCCGTGCTGCATATAGACGGGATAGCCCGAGCCGACCTCAAGCACGTGAACCTTGATGCCGGGCTCGACCTCGATCAGGTAGCTTTTGTAATCGTCACTGACAAAGGCGGCGGCATAGTCTGGCAGCGAAAATGCTTCAAACGTCTTGTCTCCGATCGTGACGGTCCCTTCCCCTTTCGCAGCAATAAGCTTGCCGCCGCGTGTCACGAGCACTGAGGTGATCAGCACAGCAAGCAGGATCACACCGAGAACAATAAACAGCCACTTCAGCATTGAAATCTCCATTTGGAATGGTGCACTCTCACGCCTTTGCGAGCCCCGCCTGACCCAGCCGCCAGCGCAGCGTGTCGATCCGATCCTGCCCGAAAAAGGGTTCGCCCTTGAAGACCATCGTCGGCACGCCCCAATGGCCCGAGGCGTCGAGCGCGTCGTGATTGCGTTCGATTTCTTCCATGTGGTCACCACCTTCGATGGCCGCGTCGAGCGCATCGAGATCCAGGCCGACCTCGGCGGCGGCGTCCTGCAGGACCGTGCCCTTGTCCCAGTCCTTGGTGCCGCCGAAAATATGCGCCGACACGACACCGGCAAATTCAAGGCCCTTGCCCTGCCGTGTCGCCTCAACGCCCCGCTTCGTGAGCGTGTAGATATAGGGCTGGTCTTCGGAGACCTTCATCGTCGAGAAATCCTGCACGATGGGGTCAGGCGACAAGGGATAGATCACAGGACGGCCGAGCATCTCACCGCGCCGCATGCTGTCGCGAACAATGTACATGGGTGCCCGCCTGTCATTGGGATCGAACAGCGACTCCGGGAACCTGACCGCAAGCGGCAGGACCGGTCGGAACCGAACATCGACATCGAAATCTTCGCGCAGTTTCAGGAGATCGGGCACGACAAGCCGCGAATACGGGCTGCGAAACGACCAGAACACGTCCACAGTTTCCGTCATCAAATCCATCCTTCGATTGGCTAGTCTCGCCCTTTTTTCAACGGACTAGAAATTCATAAAAGATAATGCAAGCAATTAATTTAGGCGTGCGGTTCAACTCGCCTGATTGAAAACCGGCTTGCGCTTCTCGATGAACGCCATCATGCCCTCCTTCGCGTCGGCGGTGCGGGCATTGGCGTGGACCGCGCGGCGTTCATCAGCCAGCGACTCGTGCAGGCTCTTGGACTGTGCGCCAATCACGCAGTCAAGGACCGCCTTGACGGCGAGACGCGGCATGCTCGCGAGCTCCTCGGCCAGCGCGATCGCCTTTTCCTTCAGCTGCGCGAGTGGCCAGACCTCGCTGACCAGCCCGATACGAAGCGCCTCAGGGCCTGATATCTTTTTGCCGCGCAGGATCATGTCGAGCGCATGATCGCGGCCCACACAGCGCGGCAGGCGGGCCAGACCGCCCCAGGCCG
>CAYUEM010000313.1:0-2283 GCA_964442925.1 uncultured Hyphomonadaceae bacterium | reverse complement strand
TGAAATGCAGCTGATCGATGCCGCGCTGGCGCGTGAGAAGGGCCATCAGGGCCGCGCTGCGCAGGCGCTGAGCCTGACCTATCACCAGTTCAGGGCGCTGCTGAAAAAGCACGGCTATGGCCGCAAGGGGGCTTCGCCGGGCAGGATGCAAACGCAATAAGCCTGTCGTTTCAGTCCGCTTGCGCTGGCCGCCTGATAAGGCGACAGACTTGCAATCGGGCTTTCGCGCTGTCCATACTGGTCCGCAGAAACTGGCAGTCATCCCTGTCCACCCGGACCGGCAGCGTCCGTTCGGTCATCTCGATTTCGACGTCCAATCCACCAAAAGTGTTGATCACGACCCAGCCGGGACCGTCATGGCGGACGAATGCGTCAACCATCTTCGGTCGGTAGTTCTCCAGCGGGAATTCCTGCCAGTCTCTCGCCGGGATATGCCCAAGACGGGCCTGCGGAAACGCCATGGCTGCAAATGCCGTGGGCGGGCTGTTGGAGAAGAAGACAAATGCCCCATCGTCTTCAAAGCCATCTGGCGGCGCGGCAAAGGCGTAAGGCTCGTTCCACGAAGTCCAGCCCTGCCGGTATAGTTTTGGGTACTGCGTTGAGACGACCAGCGCGAGAGCGCCGGCAAGCGCGACACCCCAGCCCGGCGCGCCCTGGCTGAGCCCTGGCGCGAAAAACCGCAGCACGAGATAGGCAAAAAGCGGCCCCAGACACCAAAGCGCCATCGCATAACGATGTGTCGCAAACGCAAATATCCATACAATCAGCATCGCGAGCATAGAGGCGCTCAGCGCGATCAGCGGACGGGGCCGCAGGTCCTTCGGCAAGGGTCGTTTCGACACCCACCGCAATCCGATGACGGCGAGAAGAATGACTGCGCCGGAATACATCAGCGCGATCCGTAAATCCGACGAGGCATACCAATTGACGACCAGGCCATCGAATGCGGCGCGGAACGGCAGGGTCAAAGCCTCGAGCGCTGACTGCGGCACGCGAACATAATCAATGAACTCTGTCGTGGGCCCCTGCGGTGATTGAAACACACTTTGTAGAGTGGGATAGAGTGGATTTCCAAAATCCCGCCAGAGCGTCCAGTACCACGCGCCGCCACTCGCAACTATGCCCGCCAGGCCGCCCGCCGCGCAGCTCATGACGGCACCTGCTTTCGCGCGCAAACCTGGCACCAGAAGCAGCACAAACATGGCCAGCCCAATCGCATAGACACCATTGGTCGGCTTCAGGCCGATCATCAGGCCGAGTACGAGCCCGGCGAGCGCAAATCGGCGCAGATCGATGCGCGGGCCGGGTGAAATCACGAGCGCCATCGCCACGAAGAATGCCGTCGCGCCGAGATGGTCATTTCGCACCGAGGCAACCACCTTGAACATTGGTTCAGCGGTGAAGCCCGCAAATGCGATGAATAGGCATGTCAGCGCGCGTTCACCCAGCCCTGCCGCACGGGTCAGGTTGCGCACGAACCAATAAATTGCCGGAAAGGCAAGCGCGTGCAGCATTCCGAGAAGAAAAGCCACGAGCGGGCCGGGCAGTCGTTCCATCAGCCCCCACAGCAGTGCCTGCATATAAGGGTTGAGAAAACTGTGCATGTTGGCCGGTGCGAAGTCCTGCCCATATCGCCCGCTCACGAACGACCAGCCATTATGGATATGATAGTGTAGGACGTCATAGCTCATGTCGCGCGGAAGGGCAGTGCTGAAGATTCCAAAGCCAATCAGCCACAGGCCCCACAGCACAGCCGGTTGCGCCCGCGCCATCGCGCTCAGTTCATCTCGCACGCGCCCGATATTGAAACTGGACGGTTCGGTCAGGTCGGTCATTGCGGGGCTCTCAACTTTACGGCCTGTCGAACGCGGGCACCGGAACACAGGGCGATAAGGAAAACGACACCATCGCCACAAACCGTGGAAATCCGGTAAAGCGCGGCCAGTGCGAGCGCGATTTCTGTGCCATGAACCGGGCCGATCATCATCACGATCACGGTTTCGCGCACGCCAAGCCCTGCCGGCGCGCCGGGAACGAGGAAACCCGCCAGCCAGGCCAGTGCCAGCGCTGCAGCCAGATGCAGGAACGGCAATGTGTCCGCCGCTCCACGGTCAAGACTGGCAAGCAGGATGGTCCCGACAATTCCGCAGCCAAGGAAAAAGCCGACATGTCCGGCAAAGGCCAGCAAGAGCGCCCGCTGGCGAAACCCGTCGCGCGGCAGCAGCACACGCAACCTGTCCCAATGCGGGCGCAGCCAGACAAGCAATCCGCCGCCAAGCGCTG
>CAYUEM010000312.1:0-2287 GCA_964442925.1 uncultured Hyphomonadaceae bacterium | reverse complement strand
CATCGCAATTCCATGACGCCATTTCCTCCATCGATGACATCATCGAGGATGCGCGAAACGGGCGGATGTTCATCCTCGTCGATGCCGAAGATCGCGAAAATGAAGGCGATCTTGTTGTCCCCGCCAGTTTTGCGACACCTGAGGCGGTCAATTTCATGGCCCGGTTCGGGCGCGGCCTGATCTGTCTGTCGATGACCGGCGCGCGCGCCCGCGTGCTCAATCTCGACATGATGGCGCGCGACAATCGCGAGAGCATGGGCACGGCCTTCACCGTTTCGATCGAGGCGGCGCAAGGCGTGACCACGGGCATTTCGGCTGCCGACCGCTCGCGCACGGTCGCGGTGGCGATCGATCCGACTTGCGATCATCATGATATTGTCTCGCCGGGCCATGTGTTTCCGTTGATCGCGCGTGATGGCGGCACGCTGGTGCGCGCTGGCCATACCGAAGCGGCGGTCGATATCTCGCGGCTGGCGGGGCTTTATCCGGCCGGCGTGATCTGTGAGATCATGAATGATGACGGCACGATGGCGCGCCTGCCTGAACTGGTCGCTTTTTCGCAGTTGCATGGGCTGAAGATCGGCACGATTGCCGACCTGATCGCCTGGCGGCGCAAGAATGACCGTTATCTGGAACGCCGGGTCGAAGCGCCGCTGCAAAGCCGGTTTGGTGAGGGATTCAAGACGGTCGTTTTTCGCAACACGCTCGACAATACCGAGCATATCGCGATTGTGCACGGTCGGATCACGCCGGGCGTGATGACGCTTGTCAGGGTCCACCGCACCGATGTTCTTGCCGACATTCTGGGCGAACGCGGCCCGCGTCAGGGACTGGTCGAAAAGGCGATGTCGGTCATCGCGCAGGCCGAGGAGCCCGGCGTCATGGTGTTCGTCAACACGATGCAGCCGGACGCTCTGGCCCAGCGCCTGGGTGCCAAGGGGGAAACGGCACCCGATCCGCATCGCCCCTTGCGCGAATATGGTGTCGGCGCGCAAATTCTGCGTGAACTGGGCGTGTCGCGGATGATTTTTCTGTCCGATACCGCGCCGACCCGCGTTGCAGGGCTTGACGGATATGGCCTCACCATAGAGGGCTGGCGCGCTCTCAACATCGGGAAAGATGACGAAAAATGACCGACCGCGTTCTGGTGGCAACATCGCGTTATTATCAAGACATCTCCACCGAGCTGGAGGCTGGCGCGCAGGCCGTGCTTGATGCTGCCGGTGCGGTCTCGGAAACCATCGTGGTTCCCGGCGCATTCGAGGTGCCCGGTATCATCGCGATGGCCGCCGACAGTGCCCGGTATGACGGCTATGTTGCGCTGGGCTGTGTGATCCGCGGGGAAACGACTCATTATGACTATGTCTGCGGGGAAAGCGCACGCGGGCTGATGGATCTGGCGCTGCAACGCCGGCTGGCCATCGGCTATGGCATTCTCACCGTGGAAAATCGCGACCAGGCCTGGGCACGCGCCGACCGCAAGCAGAAGAACAAGGGAAAAGACGCCGCAGAGGCCTGCCTCGCCATGCTCGCCATGCGCAAGAAATTCGTGCGATGAACGAGGCGGGGAAACTTCCGTTCGAAGTGACCCGGGCGCGCCGGGCCGGTGCACGGCTGGCCAGCATTCAGGCGCTTTATCAGATGGAGCAGACCGGGCGCGGAGCAAATGCCGTGATCCGTGAATTCATGGATGACAGGCTTGGCTTTGGCGCGGAAGGTGAACCGGTCGAGGAAGCCGACCCTGACCTTTTCAAATCGGTTGTCAATTCGGTGATCGCGCGGCAGGACGAGATTGACGCAGCGATCACTGCGCGGCTGGCCAAGGGCTGGAGATTGTCGCGGCTGGACACGATCTCGCGGGCGATCCTGCGCGCCGGCGCGGCTGAGTTGCTGGTCCACAATGAGCTTTCGGACGCGATCATCATTGATGAGTATGTCTCGCTCGCCCATGATTTTTTCGAAAGCGGCAGCGAAGCCAGTTTCATCAATGCGGTGTTGGAAAAGCTTGGTCAGGATCTGAGGAAATAGTGCTTTCTCATCAGCTTTGTGTGCGTGTGGCCTGGGTTTTGGCTCACCTGACGCAGCGAAAACAGTTGCGCGAGTGCGCTTTACTCATCTAGCTTGCAAAACAGTCGGAACGCGCCGATGCAGATGCGCGAGCGGCCCCGGGAGGAATTTGGATGAGTGACGCGACCGTTGACACGGGACTGCAGGGTGCACGCTCCGGTGAGGCCCATGACGGGCATGTGACCGGCTATCGCACGAAGGGTTACCGCTCTTACGTGCT
>CAYUEM010000311.1:0-2289 GCA_964442925.1 uncultured Hyphomonadaceae bacterium | reverse complement strand
AGCGCACCTTCCAGCTGCTCAGCCAGGTCGCCGGGCGTGCGGGGCGGGCTGAAAAACCGGGCCGTGCCCTGATCCAGACCTATGATACCGAGAATCCGGCGATGATCGCGCTCAGCCATGGCGACCGCGACGGGTTCCTCCGGGTTGAGCGCGATGTGCGCGCGCAGATGGGAATGCCGCCTTTTGGCCGGCTTGCCGCGATGATCGTGTCTGCAGCGACAGCCGAGGCCGCTGACGAAGCCGCGCGTCTTGCCCTCTCATCAGCGCCGAATGGCCGCAATGTCGAGATTTTTGGTCCTGCACCGGCACCAATTGCGGTGCTGCGCGGGCGTCATCGCCGCCGCTTCCTGATCCGCTGCCCGCGCGAGGTCGATCTGTCGGCTTTCATGGCCGGCTGGCTTGGGCGTTTGAAAACTTCCGCTTCGGTCCGCGTGTCAGTCGATATCGACCCATACTCATTTCTGTGAAGGGTCGCGCAAGGGCAACAGCTGACGGGCCGTGCCAATCCGCCGCATTCATCCGACTTTCGCCATGTTGTCAGCCTGCAAGGCAGGTGCTAAGCCCCGCCGGAATTTGAGCCTCAGGTGCAGTCTCGCTTCTGAGCACAATCCCACCACGGGCGCGACACGCCCTTCAGCCGACGGATCATCCAGCTTGGCCCAAGCCACGATCACCAAAGCCAATGAAGCGGCGCGCCGTTATGCAGGTGCCTTGTTCGAGCTGGCTCAGGATTCCGGCAAACTCGCCGACATCAACCGGGAGTTTGCCGACTTTGCCGGTCTGGCGCGCGAAAATGCCGATCTGCACCGCCTGCTGAAAACGCCCGCAGTGCGCCGCGAAGACAAGGTTGCAGCATTGGCGGCGATCGGCGACGCTGCCGGGCTCAGCCCGCTGATGGTGAGGTTTCTCGGCACGATGGCCGGCAATGGTCGCGCCCATGACATTATCGGCGCGCAGATTGCTTTTGATGAGATTTATGCCCGCCAGCGTGGTGTGCAGCGTGCGGTCGTGACCACTGCAAAGCCGATGACGAGCGCCCAGCGTGAGCGTCTGCAGGTGGTGCTTGCTGCGGCTGTTGGCGGTGAACTGGAACTGTCTGAAACTGTAAATCAACACATTGTCGGCGGAATACAGCTTCGCATCGGTTCAAGGCTGATCGATGCAAGTCTTGCCTCCAAGCTTGATCGTATGAACACCGCCATGAAGGGAGCGTGAGCGCAAGATGGATATCAGCGCAGCAGAAATCTCCGGCATCCTCAAACGCCAGATCGAAAGTTTCGGCACCGAGGCTGAGGTCTCCGACGTCGGACAAGTGCTCTCTGTCGGCGACGGGATTGCCCGGGTCTATGGACTCGACAGCGTCCAGGCCGGCGAGATGGTCGAGTTCGACAACGGGATCAAGGGCATGGCCCTCAACCTGGAAACCGACAATGTCGGCGTCGTGATCTTCGGCAGCGATACCGGCATCAAGGAAGGCGACACGGTCAAGCGGCTTGACGAGATCGTGGCCGCCCCGGTCGGCAAGGGCCTGCTCGGGCGGGTTGTCGACGGTCTCGGCAATCCGATCGACGGCAAGGGTGAGTTGCAAGACGTGGCAGAGCGCCGCCAGGTCGATCGCAAGGCGCCCGGCATCATTCCCCGCAAGTCGGTGCATGAGCCGATGATGACCGGCATCAAGGCAATTGATGGCATGATCCCGGTTGGCCGTGGCCAGCGCGAGCTGATCATCGGCGACCGCCAGACCGGCAAGACCGCGATCTGTGTTGATACGATCCTCAATCAGAAAGCGGCGTGGGAAGCGAAGAACGAAGGCGAAATCCTGCACTGCATCTATGTCGCAATTGGTCAGAAGCGCTCCACGGTTGCCCAGGTGGTCAAGACGCTCGAAGACCGCGGTGCGATGGAATACACCATAGTTGTGGCCGCCACCGCGTCGGAGCCTGCCCCTCTTCAGTATATCGCGCCATATACCGGCTGCACGATGGGCGAGTATTTCCGCGACAATGGCATGCATGCGTTGATCATCTATGATGACCTGTCCAAGCAGGCGGTTGCCTATCGCCAGATGTCACTGCTGCTGCGCCGCCCGCCGGGCCGCGAAGCTTTTCCGGGCGATGTGTTCTATCTCCACTCGCGCCTTTTGGAGCGCGCCGCGAAGATGGGTGACGATGCCGGCAATGGATCGCTGACAGCGCTGCCGATCATCGAGACACAGGCCAATGACGTTTCGGCTTATATTCCAACCAATGTGATCTCGATCACCGATGGCCAGATCTTCCTGGAAACCGA
>CAYUEM010000310.1:0-2307 GCA_964442925.1 uncultured Hyphomonadaceae bacterium | reverse complement strand
GGGGTAGACATAATGCAGTCGGACCCAGGC
Source organism: uncultured Hyphomonadaceae bacterium (assembly GCA_964442925.1). GTDB lineage: Bacteria > Pseudomonadota > Alphaproteobacteria > Caulobacterales > Hyphomonadaceae > UBA5336. The sequence continues at coordinate 2,277 of CAYUEM010000310.1, read as the reverse complement.
GCCCAATTCGCCGAGTCCGCGCGCCAGATCGAGAAAACGGGTCTGATAGGACTGGCCGCGCCATGCTTCCGTCCTGTAACGCACGTCCAGACCATAGGCCGAGGTGTCCTGGCTGATCACCAGCAATTCCTTCACGCCAGCCTCCACCAGCTTTTCGGCCTCGGTCAGCACATGGTGGATGGGCCGGCTGGCGAGATCGCCGCGCAGCTTTGGAATGATGCAGAAACTGCAGCGATTGTTGCAGCCTTCAGAGATTTTCAGATAGGCATAATGGCGCGGCGTCAGGCGCAGGCCGGCTGGCGGGATAAGGTCGAGGCGCGGATCGTGCGGCGCGGAAAGATGGGTGTGCACCGCGTCCATGACCTGCTCATACTGATGTGGACCGGTCACCGCGAGCACTTTGGGGTGCGCGGCCTCGATCAGGCCGGGTTCTGCGCCAAGGCAGCCGGTCACGATCACCTTGCCGTTGTGCTCGATGGCCTCGCCGATCGCCTCAAGGCTTTCCTCGCGCGCACTGTCGAGAAAACCGCAGGTGTTGACAAGCACGAGATCAGCCCCGGCATAATCGGCGCTGATCGCATAGCCCTCCGCACGCAGCCGGGTGATGATGCGCTCGCTGTCGACAAGAGCTTTCGGGCAGCCAAGCGAAACAATTCCGACTTTTGGGATCTGTTGGGTCATCGCGATGGCTTATACTTGGCTGCGCCAGTCCGCCAAGTGGTGATTGGCCGAACCGCTTTCGCAGGCCGCACAAAAGCGCGCAGCGGGGGTTGCCTTGAGCATGGCTCTGTAATAAGTGAATATATGCTCACTCTTGGGAACTGGAGACATCATGTCGGTGATACGTCTGGACACTGAGGCCCTTGTCCGCTCCGGCCAGCTCTCGGCAGCGCAGGCCGAGCAGCTCAAGGCGCTCGCCCTGCCGGATGCGAGATCGGGCCTGCTGATCAATCTTTTGCTGTTCGGCGGTGCGATGGCGGTTGCGGCAGGAGCGATCGCACTGGTCCCGAATGCAGCGACCGGGCTGGTTCTGGCATTGTTGGCGCTTGGCGGTGCTGGTGTTCTCAAGGCGCTTGACGGGGCGCAGAACTGGCGCGTGCTCTGGCTCGGCCTCGCCTTTATCGGCGTGCTTGGCGTTTCCGGCTGGATCGCCATGGAGTTTGAAGACGCCGCATACTGGCCGCCGCTGGCGATCGCCGCACTGACTGTGGCCGCTGCGGTCGGATTTCGCTCCGCGTTTCTCGCTGCGCTCGGCGTGCTGGCAAGCGGTGCCGTGCTCGGCTCAGGCACCGGCTACTGGCATGCCAGCTACGCCATATTCGTATCAGAGCCGACACTGACCGTGTTTGTCTTTTCCGCTGCCGCAGCCGGCCTCTACGCACTGCGCAATTCAGCCGGCGAGGTCTGGCAGGCGATGATCACCAGCGCGGCACGCACATCGGCGTTCCTGGCCGCAATGGGCTTCTGGGTCGGCTCGCTCTGGGGCGATCATGTCGGCGAACACTGGGCGCGCGCTGATGGACATTGGCGGGCCAGTCAGGACTGGCGCGAGGCCGCCTTCCAGGTGCCCGAATGGATGTTCAGCCTCGGCTGGGCCGGCGCTCTAATCGCCCTGATCGTGACACGCCCGCGTGGCGGGTTCCTGTCGGTCAGCGCCGTGGTCTTCCTCGCCATTCATGCTTATACGCAATATTTCGAGGTTTTCGGGGCCGAGCCGTTTACGTTGCTGATCGCAGGACTGGTCGCGCTTGGCCTTGCGGTGTTTGGCGCGCGCTGGCTGCTGCTTCGACAGAAATCCGCGCAGGCGGCGTGAAAAGCGACTTGCAGGGAACGCCTCTGACAGGCTTTTGAAGAACGTGCGTGATGCGGTCGCCATCCTTCGAGACACGGCCCCAGATGAGCCGCTCATGAGGATAAGGTCATTTCGAATATGTCGCGGTTGCTGATGGTGCGGGGACGTGCAATTGCAACGCTCTCGCACCTCATACTGAGGAGGGCGCATCCCGCGCCCGTCTCGAAGCATGGGCCGCGCGATGCGCTGGCTCAGGGCGGAAACCGGAGAGGTGAGCGAGGCGAGCCCGGCCCGAACGGGCCGCCCCCGCGGAGCCGTCAGCGTAGCTGACTGGCGTGAGCGAAATAACAGCGATGACCGGTCCCGCCAATGGCGGAAGCGGTCTAGCGCATTTTGACCGGAACCTGACTCGGTGTGGGATTCCCAGAACGGCCGAATACTGATTCGAAAAGCTCCGTGGCAGAACGGAGTTGAACATGGCGGCA
>CAYUEM010000309.1:0-2317 GCA_964442925.1 uncultured Hyphomonadaceae bacterium | reverse complement strand
CAGCGGCATCGGCGTGATGGCGATCCAGATGGCGAAACAGGCGGGTGCGGGAACGATCTTTGCGACGGCAGGCTCGGACGAGAAATGCCAGCTGATCAGCGCGCTCGGCGGCGATGTGGCGATCAATTACCGCACCCAGGATTTCGCCGAAGTGGTGAATGCGCAAGGGGGCGCCGATGTCGTTCTAGACATGGTCGGCGGCGATTATGTCGGCAAACACCTCGACATCATCCGGCTGAATGGCCGGATCTGCAACATCGCCTATCAGAACGGATCAGAGGTCACGCTCAACCTGATGCGCCTGATGCTAAAGCGCGCCATTCTGACCGGCACGACCTTGCGCGCGCGCAGCGCAGCGGAAAAGCGCGTCATTCGCGACGCCGTGGAGGCCGGTTTCTGGGGCCATGTCGAAGCCGGTCGCATCCGCCCGGTGCTCGACCGGACTTTTGCGCTGGCTGATGCGCAGGCCGCGCAAGACCACATGGCGAAAGGCGGCCATTCCGGCAAGATTGTCCTGGTCCGGGAGGGCTGAGCGTGGCGGTCACGGTTCTCGGCATTGAATCGAGCTGCGACGAGACCGCCGCAGCGCTGGTGCGCCATGATGGCGCGCGTGTAGAAATTCTCGCCGAAACCGTCCGCTCACAGGTCGAAGCGCATGCGCCTTATGGCGGTGTTGTGCCAGAGATCGCCGCACGCGCCCATGCCGAGATTGCCGATCATGTGATCGCTGCGACGATGCAGGCCGGCGGGCTTGATTATGACCAGCTCAGCGGCATTGCGGCCACGTCCGGGCCGGGCCTGATTGGCGGTGTTCTGGTCGGCATGATGACCGGCAAGGCGATCGCGCTGGCCAGTGGCAAACCCTTCATCCCCGTCAATCATCTTGAAGGCCATGCACTGTCACCGCGCCTCAGCGCGCCCTGCCCGTTTCCCTATCTGCTGCTTCTGGTCTCAGGCGGCCATTGCCAGTTCATCCGCGTCGACGGGCTTGGCGCTTATACCCGGCTCGGCACGACGATTGACGATGCGGCCGGCGAAGCCTTCGACAAGACCGCCAAACAGCTTGGCCTCGGCTTTCCCGGTGGCCCGGCAGTTGAGCGCGCCGCGCGTGACGGAGATCCTCGCGCGATTGACCTGCCGCGCCCGCTGCTCAGCCGGCCGGGGCTGGATATGAGCTTCGCCGGTCTGAAAACCGCAGTCGCGCGCGCCGCGCAGGACCAGCCACTGACGCCGCAGCGCACCGCCGACATCTGTGCGAGTTTCCAACTTGCGGTCTGCGATGTGCTGGCCGAGAAGGCGCGCCGGGCGCTGGAACTGACCGGGCTGGAGCGTTTTGTGGTCGCCGGCGGCGTGGCGGCCAACACCGCCATCCGCAGCCGGCTGGATGCGGTCGCGCTCCGCGCAGGCGCAAGCCTGATCGCACCGCCGCTGCGCCATTGCACCGACAATGCCGCGATGATTGCGCTGGCCGGGGCCGAACGCCTGCTTGCCGGCGCGGTGGAGGAAAATGCGATGGCCACTTCCGCCCGCCCGCGCTGGCCACTCGACACCGCGCGCGCAGCAGCCGAGCCGGCCTATGGCAGCGGCAAACGCGGCGCAAAAGCCTGACCACACACGTCGCTCCGTCAGCTGACCGGCGACCAGTCCTCGTCAATTCCAGCATCGCCGGCTTCGGCCGCCTGCAGGTCGAGCGCCCGCGCGAGCGCGCCCAGCGCGAGCCGCACGCCCTGCCCGGATACGCCGGACAAGCGCAGTGGCGTGCGCCCGCAAGCCGCCTCCAGAAGTTCCGCCTGCTCATCGACCTGTTCCGGCAGCAGAGCATCGATCTTCGACAGCGCGATGATCTCCGGCTTTTCCGCCAGCCCGCCGCCATAGGCCTCGATCTCTCCGCGGATCGTGCGCCAGGCACCGGCGACATCATCCTGCGTGGCATCAATCAGGTGCAGCAACACCCGGCAGCGCTCGACATGGCCAAGAAAGCGATGCCCAAGCCCCGCGCCCTCTGCCGCCCCCCTGATCAGGCCGGGAATATCCGCCAGCACGAACCGCGAGCCGATCCCCAGATCGACCACACCGAGGCTCGGATGCAGCGTGGTGAAGGGATAATCGGCAATCTTCGGCCTGGCTGCGCTGACCACCGAAAGAAAGGTCGACTTGCCAGCATTTGGCAGGCCGACAAGCCCGGCATCAGCGATCAGCTTCAACCGCAGCCAGATCCAGCGCTCCTCGGCCGGTTCGCCCGGATTGGCCCGGCGCGGGGCCTGGTTGAGCGATGACTTGAACCGGATATTGCCCCAGCCGCCATTGCCGCCCTCAG
>CAYUEM010000308.1:0-2324 GCA_964442925.1 uncultured Hyphomonadaceae bacterium | reverse complement strand
AATGCCCCGGCTACATTGCGGCGGCGCGCGCGGGCAGTCAGGCCACCCTGGCTCGGCGTGGCGCGAATGCGGGTCAGAACGGCCGGTGCATGGCGCACGCCGCTGCGTCTGGAAACCGCTGCGGCCAGCCAGGCCGCCTGATTGTATCCGCGCGCGACGAGCCGGCGATAATGCAGCGGCACCGGCACCAGCAAATCGGCATCCGCCAGAACGTCCTCGCCGGCCTGCGCCATCCAGTTGCCGATCACACCGAGACCGTCGCGCCGCCCGGCCCGCTTCAATCCGAAAACAATCTGACGCGACAGATCGTCATAGGCCAGAGCACCGCGCGCGCGTGCCCAGCGCGGCGGGCGGGCAATACAGGCTGCGCAGATCGTATCACTGCCCAGATCGATATCCTGCGGCAGCCCGCAACGCTCACAAAAAGGTCGCGTCAGGAAAACCAGCCGCGCCCAGTCATCAGGCACAGCCCCATCAGCGAAAGCCCGCCCGTGCAGAAGCGGGCGTGACGGCCAGACAAATTCGCCAGTGCGCCTGAGAAAGTCTTTGGCCTGCCGAACCGCAGGGGCCATATCCATCGCCATGACGAGCCGCCCTGTTCCACGCATCTTTGACTTGCCGCGCCATGCCCGGAGGCTGGACCGCGCAGCGCCGCGCTTCGCCGAATATGACTTTCTCAAATCACGCCTGTCGAGGGCTTTGACAGAAAGACTGGCTGACAGTGCGCGCCGGTTTCCCACCGCGCTCGACCTTTGCAGTCATGACGGCACGCTGGGCCGGGCGCTGGTGCGCGCCGGTCAGGTCGATGATGTGACATGTTGCGACTTTTCGCCGCGCATGATCGCGCGCGCATTGACCGCCGGAGCCGCCAACGGATCCGTCATGAATGGCGAACAGCTCGACTTTGAGCCTGGCCGTTTCGATCTCGTAGCCAGCACGTTCGCCCTGCACTGGATCAATGACCTGCCCGGACTGATGGTTCAGGTTCGCAACACATTGCGTCCCGATGGCCTGTTACTCGCCGCTCTGGCGGGCGCGGGCACATTGCGCGAGCTGCGTGAAAGCCTGATCGAGGCGGAAACTGAAATCCGCGGCGGGGCAGCCCCACGCATTTCGCCTCTGCCGGGGCTGCAGGATACAGCCGGGCTGCTGCAACGCGCCGGCTTCGCGATGCCGGTTGCCGACAGCGAAACCGTGACCGTGCGCTATGGCTCACCGCTGCGCCTGCTTGATGACCTTCGCGGCATGGGCGAGACGGCTGCCTTTGCCCAAGGCGGGGCAGGTGGTTTGTCGCGCAGGGTCCTGGCCCGAATGGCTCAGGTCTATGCTGAACGCTTCAGCGACCCCGACGGAAAAGTGCGTGCCAGTTTCGAAATCATCTGGCTTTCCGGCTGGGCACCGGCTCCCGGCCAACCCAGGCCGCTGCGTCCGGGAAGCGCCAAAGCAAGGCTCGCCGATGCGGTCGGTGCAAGGGAACGATCGGCTGGCGAAGCCGCCGGGGCCAGGCCGCAAGGTTTCGACTCTTCGCCTGACCGGGAGTAATGTCTGCGCGCATTTGCCGGAGCGGTCCGAAACCATGCCCTTTCACGCCACCTGCCTGACCCTTTTTCCCGACGCCTTTCCAGGCGTGCTCGGCGTGTCCATTCTGGAGCGCGCGCGCGCGCGTGGAATTTGGTCGCTGGAAGTGCTGGACATCCGGGAGTTTTCAGACCATAAGCACCGGTCCGTCGATGACACACCCGCAGGTGGCGGTGCCGGTATGGTGCTCAGGCCTGATGTGGTGGCAAAGGCGGTGGATGCGGTGGCCGACGGGCGACCGTTGATTTATCCGAGCCCAAGGGGCGCGCCGCTCACCCAGGCCCGCGTGCGAGACATCGCCAGCGGAGCTGGGATTGTTTTGTTTTGCGGACGTTTCGAAGGTCTGGACCAGCGTGTCATCGAGGCACGCGGCATGGAAGAGGTCTCGCTGGGCGATTTTGTTCTCGCCGGCGGAGAGGTTGTTGCGCAGGCGCTGATCGAGGCGACTGTCCGGCTGCTTCCGGGTGTCGCGGGCAACGCTGCCTCGCTGGAAGACGAGAGTTTCGAGGGCGGGCTCCTTGAATATCCTCATTATACGCGGCCGCGCGTATGGGAGGGCAGGGAAATCCCGCCGGTTCTGGTGTCTGGTGACCACGAAAAGGTTGCTGTCTGGCGCCAGGCGCAAAGAGAGAAGATCACGCGCGAGCGCCGGCCCGATCTGTGGCAGGCATTTGCGCAGCGAAATGGCAGGCCAGCGTCGGAGAGTGACAATGAACGTGATTGAACAGATCGAAGCGGAAGAGGCC
>CAYUEM010000307.1:0-2330 GCA_964442925.1 uncultured Hyphomonadaceae bacterium | reverse complement strand
GGGCTGGCACTCGACCGTTTCTGGCTGCATGTCGGCGACCCGCAGGCCCTTGAGGATGCGGAAATGTGGATGAGGTGTCACGGCGCGTGAGCACGACCGGCCTCTTCTGCGCTCCGGCTCCGAGGATTTTCACCCTCTCCCCGGCCCGCCCCTTCCTGCGCGCCCTTGCCGGCCAGCTCGCACTGGAAAGTGACCTGCGCAGTGATCCGGCGGCATTGGCTGACGCGCTCATCTATGTGCCCAACAGGCGGTCTGCGCGCCAGCTTGCACTTGAGCTTTTCGACGCGGCCGGGGCACCTGGAGCCCTGTTGATGCCGCAGATCAGGGCCCTTGGCGACCTTGACGACACTGCCGCGATACATGGCGCCGAAGCGGCCCTGGCCGACCTGCCGCCGCCGCTGGACGAGCCGGCGCGCCTGTCAGCGCTGATCGGGATGGTGCAGGCATTTCACCGACAAAGAGGCGCACAGCTGCCCCTTCGCGCGGCGCTGGCCTCGGCGCGTGACCTTGCAAGCCTGCTGGACCAGTCGGCACTCAGCGGTGGCGCGCGTTGGGACCGGCTCAGCGCGCTTGTCGATGACAGCGAGCTTTCCGAGCACTGGCAGCATTCGGTGGCCTTTCTTGATATTGTCGCGACGAGCTGGCCGCACTGGCTGGCGGAACAGGGCGCGATGGAGGCGCCGGCCTATCGCGAAGCCGCCGCACGCGCCCTTGCCGAGGAATGGGCCGCCAATCCGCCCGCAGGCCCGGTTGTCATCGCCGGTTCGACGGGCACCACGCCGGCCGGACGCATCCTGATGTCGGCAGCGCTTGGCCTGGCCAAAGGGCTTGTCATCCTGCCCGGGCTGGAGCGCGATGTGCCGGCCAATGACTGGGCCGCAATGGCCGCCGCGCCAAGCCATGCCCAGCATGCCTTCACACAAGCCCTGCCGGCGCTTGGCCTGTCACCGGGCGATGTGAAAGCGTGGCCGGGTGCGCACCCGCAAGATGCCAGCCAGGCGCGCGAACGGCTTGTTTCCGAAGCGCTGTCGCCCGCCGAGCTGACCGGGGACTGGCGCGCGCGGCTGGCACAGGTCGCCGGCGAGGAGGGCGAGGCCGCCTTTACCCGCCGCGCGCTGGCGGGGCTGGCCGTGATCGAGGCTGGCGACGAGGCCGAGGAGGCCCGGCTGGCCGCGCTGGTCCTGCGCGAGACGCTTGAAACCCCGGGACTGACCGCTGCGCTGGTGACGCCGGATGCGGGCCTTGCGCGGCGGGTGAGCGCGCTGTTACGGCGCTGGGAGCTGGATGTCGCACCATCATCGGGCACGCCGCTTCTGCACACGCCCGCTGGCAGCGCCATCGCGCTCGCATTCGACTGGTGGACCGACCCGGGCGACCCGGTCGCGATCGCGGCGCTGTTGCGACATGGCGCATTCATGCCGCCGCGCGATCCCGGCGCCTTTGAGCGCCATGTGTTGCGCACGGCGAGATGGTGGACAGATCCGGGCGAGCTGTCGCGCCAGCTTGGTGCCCGCCTTTGCGACCCCGACCGCTACGACAAGGTGCCAGGCGACGCACAGGCGGCGGCCTGCGCGGTGGCCGACTGGCTGGCGCAAGCCTGCCCGCCGGATCAGGGCGCAACCCTGGGCGGGGACGCGGCAGTTGAGGCCATCACCGCCTTGCTGGACCGGTTCGGCGCGGGTGAAACGGTCTGGGCGGGCGATGCTGGCCGGCTGGCTGGCGATACGCTGGCTGCGATGGCGGAAATGACGGCACGGGCCGGTCAGCAGACACGGCAGGCCTGGGCGGATCTCTATCGCGCGCTCGCCGCGCAGGCGGCTGTGGCACCGCAAGGCGATGGCCATCCCCGGCTGCAGATATGGGGCCCGCTCGAAGCACGGCTGCAAAGCGCCGACCGGCTCGTGCTGGCAGGCCTCAATGAGGGCGTCTGGCCACAGCATCCGCCGGTCGATGCCTATCTGCCGCGCCATTTCCGCTCAAGGATCGGCCTGCCCGATCCGGAAGAGCGCATGGGCCTTGCCGCGCATGATTTCGCCCAGCTCGCCTGCCAGCCGAATGTGACATGCCTATATTCCGCGCGGCGCGATGATGCCCCTGCTGTCGCCTCGCGATGGATATGGCGGCTGAAGACACTTGTGCGCGGCGCGCTTGGCGAGGCCGCGCAGGCTGCCCTGTCACCGCCTGCCAGCCGCGCCCTGCATGACTGGCAGGCCGAGCTCCGGCGCCCTGAGCGCACATTCGATGCCAGGGTCGAGCCACGGCCCTGCCCACCTCTGACGAATGGGTCAACGGTGGCGGCCGGCCACAGATGATCAGGTTTGCAGCCCCCC
>CAYUEM010000306.1:0-2338 GCA_964442925.1 uncultured Hyphomonadaceae bacterium | reverse complement strand
AGTACTTATCGAGCCATTCATCCAGATGGCAGCTTCCGACTGAAAAGGGCCATGAATGCCCTGATCAGCCCCAAATCTTTATGACTGCATTTGCGCCCATTTCTGCCGGCCTCAGCGGTGCGGAATACGGCAATTCATCGCCGGAAGTTGCCGCTCGTCATCGGTGGCCCATAGCGCACTTGCCTCGACGCTCATTTAATGCTACGCATTAATCCTAGTCGCATGTTCCGCCGCCCCAGAGGTTTTCCGTTCGCGTCGCACCCACGCAGATGACGAAGAAGTGCCCGTTTGCTTGCAATCCTTTTGGAGATTGAATCATGCGCGTTCACGATCGAATGCTGGACCTCATGGAAGCTGAAGGGATCAATACCCTGTTTGGTATTCCCGATCCCAGCTTCGTGATGATGTTTGCTTCGGCCGAAGCGCGTGGCTGGCGCGTGATTGCGCCTCACCATGAGCAAGCCGGCGCCTTCATGGCCGACGGTCTGTGGCGAATGACGGGCGTTCCTGGCGTCATTGTTGGCAATCAAGGGCCCGGAGTTGCAAACTTGGCGCCGGCCGCAATCTGCGCCGCAAAGGAGAACACGCCGACGATCTTCATCGCCGGCCAGCGTCAACGCAAGTTCGATCAGAGAGTTCGCCGAGGCAGCTTTCAATATACCCGCCAGCCCCGCTTCTTTGAGGAAGCGATGAAATATGTCGGTGTCATCGAGTATGCTGATCAGGTTGACGAGATTTTCCATGAAGCCTTTAGGCGTGCGCTGAGTGGCGCGCCCGGACCCGTCTATATCGAGTACCCGATGAACGTGATGCAGGAGGATGTGTCTTTCGCACCCGCGCCGCCGCCGCAATCTTATCGCCGCGTCCATCAGGAAGCGAGCGAGCGTGATCTGTCGAAGGCAGTATCGCTCATCTCCGCCGCCAATGCGCCGGTTCTGCTCATCGGACAGGGGGTTTTCGTTTCGCGCGCCCATGAGGTGGTCGCACAACTTGCCCACCGTCTCCAGTGCCCCATCATCCAGACGCCCGGCGGTGGTGCGGTCCTGCCGGGGCTCTTCAAACGCAGTTTGGCCTATTCGTCCCCGACCGGCATTAAAGCTATCGAACATGCCGACCTTGTCATCGCGATTGGGACCGAGATTGGCGAACCTATCCATTTCGGAACCCGCGGTCACTGGGCGAAAGGAAACGACGAGCGGAAGTGGATTTATGTCGAACGCGACCCGATGGCGATCGGGGTCAATCGCCCCATTGACGCGCCCCTTGTTGGCGACCTTCGCGACATCGTACCTCAGATGATTGAAGCCCTGGGCGAGACTCCGCGCCAAGCCTCCGCGTCGCTGGCTGAATACGAAGCCGAGCATACCGCTATCATGCAAATGCTACAGGCATCCGTTTCGGAACAACCCGATCCCATTCACCCTGCGCGCTTGGTCGTTGAAGCGACTCGAGATTTGCCCGAAGACGCAATCATGGTTCGGGACGGGGGCGCGCTCAGCATTTTCGCCGCGACCTATTCGTTGCTGCATCCGAAAGATCTTCTCTGGTGTCAGAATTTTGGCCATCTCGGCACCGGCTTGCCACATGCCATAGGCGCTCAACTCGCTTTCGGGAATGATCGCCGCGTCGTGCTCATCTCCGGGGATTCCGCGTTTCTCTTCCATGTCTCCGAGCTTGAGACCGCGGTTCGCAAGAACCTCCCGGTGGTTTGCATCGTCGGCTGCGACTATGCGTGGGGACTGGAGGTGGCCGCCTACAAAGCCATGCTTGGAGACCAGTCGCCCGAGACAGAAGCCCATTGGGGCAAGCAGCTTCGCTTAGACAAAATCGCGGAGGGTTTCGGCGCTTACGGCGAGTACGTCGATACGATCGGCGAGATCGCCCCCGCCGTCCAGCGTGCGCTCGCCTCCGGCAAACCCGCAGTCATTCAAGTGCCGATCGACGCCAGGGCGAACGCGACAGAAGTGCCGAACTTTGCGGAATTCGCCTCTTGGTATGGCAACGAGATGTATTGATGGAGTTGCTCCTCAACAATCAGTATCAAACCGTCGGCCATTCACGTCTGCAAAGCAATTTTGGTTCGACCGGCAGCTCGCGATCCGCGCCGCCAATCGCCAACCATCGAGATCAGGCACCCTCTCGCAAAAAAGATTGTCGTTCGCCAGAAGGCGCAGAGTGACTGAAATGGGCCTTCAGTTGCCATTCGATCACGCCTCAATGCATAAGCCAGGCCGGAAACCTTATGTCTGGATTTGCGCCGATTGTGTTGAAAAAGTCGGTGCTGATCGGGCCGAATTCTGATTCACTTTTCCTGTAGTCATTGAGCTTGAGGGCGTGA
>CAYUEM010000305.1:0-2369 GCA_964442925.1 uncultured Hyphomonadaceae bacterium | reverse complement strand
AAACGATGATCCTGGAAATCAAAGGCCAGGACTCACCGCAAAACAAGCAAAAACGCCAGGCCTTGGACGCTTGGGTCAAGGCCGTTAATCAGAAGGGCGGATTTGGAAGCTGGTGCTGGGATGTGGCATTTGAGAGGTCTAAGGTGCAGGACTTGCTTAAAAAAGCTTGGTGAATAGAGGCGGATTTGTGTATGAAACAAGATCCGACCCCAAGCATTCTCTCGAATTCGGAAGACCACGGAAGCGGAACTCAACGGTCGAACTTACCAATATCTGACACGCGACCCCCTTCCGCGGACTCGAATGGCGTAAAAAGGCGTGGCTGATATCAGCGGTTCAGGTACGTCTCGATCTGCTCCGACCGCCTGGATGCGGCAGCGATAATCGCCTCCATCATGGCCTCGGGCACTGTGTCATCAATCTCCGCCTGCACAGTCTTCGAAGCGTTCGGCAGGGCCTCGACGATTTCGGCCATCACCTCCTGCAAGGCGGTGACGGCAAAGCCCGATTGCCGTGCGGTCTGCTCAAAATGACGCGGAGCTATCTCGGCGACCTTGTATCGGCGTTTGTCCCCGATCGCCATCGCGAGCCGCATGGCGTTCTTGGGAATCTGGTGGCGAGCATGCTGCCATTGCGTAGACAAAATGTCGTAGAGCGGGGTGAGCGCGAACCGGCTCTGTGGTTTCAGGAACAGCGAGAAGTTCTTGGCGTGTCCGTCGGTTGCGCCGATCAGCCAGAAGACAAGCTGCGCTTTCATGAAAGCGCGCCGGTCTTGATCGGGTGTATCGCTGGATTTCAACAGGTCCAGGCAGTTTCCGATGCCGGGACCGCCATCGCTTTCATATTTCAGGGTTGGAACCACACCGAGCGCCTGGCACATATCTTCCTGCGGCAGGCGCAAAAGCCGCCCCGTCCCGTCGAGCTTTCGGTCGAAGCGCTCAACGCTTAAAACGAGCAGTTTATCCGCCAGTTGCAAGATTTCGGTCCTGGCGACAGGGAGACCGAGCGCACGGCACAAGCCAATGCAGAAATGCTCATTCTGCACGCTGGCCGTCATATCGATCTCGCCATGCGCGGTCTGCACCAGGCCGATCTGGGGCTTCAGAATATGCGTTGTCGGCGTCGTGCCGGTCGGCACCATCCATTGCCCATCGTGAAAAAGAAGCGCGGTCTTGTTCTGGGCGCCCGCAAGCGAAATGCGGAACGCATCATCGCCGCCGCGCATGCCCAGCGGGGCGGTGGCCAATGAACGGATGCGTTCGGCCATGTCGCTGTGCGTAATCCGCTCGCCTTCCGGCGGGCCGGGCGGCGCAGGCGTTGCATCTTCTGGCAGGAACTGAAGTGCGCCAACGCAATCGCGGCCGAGCGCCGCTAACATCGAGAAGGCGTCTGTGCCTTCGGCGCCCACGCGAGCGGCAATCCGGGCACGGATGCGGTCATCATCGGGAAGCAGATTGTCGAATACGGCCCGGGCGACGATCCCTGTAACGGGCCGGTCCATGAGGGGCATGGAGGTGGAAACGGGAATCGCATGCTCCCAGTCCAGCCAGTCATGGGCGTACTCAAAACGCATTGCGCCATCGGTGGCGCGCGCCAGGCGCCCGACCAGGCGCCCGTTGAGAGCGACCTGTAGAATGCCGAATTTGCGCTTGCGACCCATCAGAAGATATCTTCGAGCTCGGGCAGGCTTTGCGCGCCGCGTGCGCCAAGCGAGATTTCGAGGCCAAGCGCCGTCATGATGTCGAAAATGACCTGGAGCTCGGAGCGTGGCTTGCCGCCCTCGACGGCGGAAATGGTCTGCTGGCGCAGACCGGCTTTTTCGGCAAGCTGCGTCTGAGTCAGACCCAGGCGCTTGCGCTCGCGCTGGAGCGCAGCGCCAAGTTGTTTTGTATCACGTATCGGCATGGTGTACCTCAACCATCAAATATACGCGAACGCGGATATTTAATCAATATCCGTGATCGCGGATAAATCATATTTATACGCGAACGCGGATATTTCTTAAAAGAGCCAGTTCCATGGCTTCATCGGAACCGTCAAGGCGCTGCGAAGTCTGGCTCAAGACTTCGGCAGATCCTTCCTGAAGGGCCAGGGCGCAGCCGCGGCGCTGTTCAGTCCGGGCTAGTCAGCCCAGCGAATAGCAAAATGGCTTCTGGCCAGAGTCGGTGTGCCTGAAATCTGGCGGATTGACCAAAGATTGATCAATTAGAAGCCGATTACCCGCCGACTCCGAGCACCCTGTGCTTCGGTCCGAAAGCACCGCGGAAAAATTACGTGGCGTCTCAGGATATGGGTGTCTGCGTTATTCCGCTCACTCCTACAAAACCCTGCTATCGGCACCGTAGGAGCCTGCTCGCAGGCGAACAAAA
>CAYUEM010000304.1:0-2370 GCA_964442925.1 uncultured Hyphomonadaceae bacterium | reverse complement strand
GCCAAGAATGCTCTGATCTGCACCAAATTCTTACGACTGCAAATGCGCCCCGAGCTGCCGCTCTAAGCCGAACAGTATCCGACAATTCATCGCCGAAAACGGCCATCAAGTCTTTCTATAGCTCGACGCTTAGGATACGGTGCATGCCTACGACGGACTCGCAATGGAACAACCGCGCAACTAAATCGACTCTATCATCTCTTCCACTATGTCGCGGGCGCGGTAGCCTTCGACAAAATCCCATCCCGCAAAGAAGTTCCAGAAAAAGCCGAGAAACGATTTAATCGCGTCATAGTCACGCGTAGCGTTGCTCTGCATGAGCATCGCGTTAGAGAGCCGTTTCAAGAACGCCATGACCTTCTCATCGTCGATATCCGTATTGTGCATCACGAACGAGATTTCCTGACGCAATGACTCCATCCGCAAGAGTGTCACATCGAGGTAATAATCTGTCATATTGTTCGCGACTGCATGCCAACGCGTTTGTTGGTTTCCGACATCCTGCTTGAAGTATTCTCGAAATTCGCCGGGCGATAAGAGTGTTTCCGGTAGTTGGCTATCAAAACCGCCGTTCGCAACCGCGAGAAAGTTTTTGATGATTTCTGTCTTGAATGCTCGGTGCTGAGCTGCAAAGCTTCGCTTGATCCGCACCCTCTTTTTAAGCTCCGGCCAACGCACCAAAATCCAAAAAAAGATGATGCTAATCAGCGTTCCCGCAGACAAATCGTATATTATCTTGTTCCACCAATCCGCAGCACCCGAATAAAAGCATACGCCTATAGCGCACAGCGCGTCCCGCGCGTCAGGCTCCTCGCTGGCGAGGCCCATCAAGATCACGCTCGCCGCGCAGGCAAAGATCAACCAAAGGCTGAGCATCGAGATTAGGGCTTGAAGGCGGGGGAGTATTGCGCTCATTTCTATCTTCTAACGCGATTCCAGTAATCGGGTCGAGTGACGGTTTAGGGTCAAGAATGCTCTAATCAATTGCCGAGCCTTATGTCTCAAATTGCCCTGATTGTGTTAAAAAGTCCCGGAAAAGCTTGGTTTCATTAGTAGACGAACTTTTCCGAGAAATTTTTTCAATAGTTTCAGACTGCATCTTCAGCCTTGAATCTTTGAAACTGCTGATTCGCTCCCTTCAGACGACTTTTTCAACACAATCGCGCCCGTTGCTGACGCGGGCGGGTCAGCGACGAGGGGTCACTCGAAGTGCAAAAACGCGAGGGCTACTTCTGAACGAGGTATCTATACCCGTTTGCATGGGGTGAAGTTCCCTCGTCAGAAGGCTTTAGCAAGGCGATTATTGACCTGATCCGTTCCAGATCGTCGGGTCTCTTCCTGATGTCGTGGACGGCGTGTCCACCCAGGGAGGAGCCATCCACTTAACCAGCAACCTATAAGCGTTCAAACAAGCCGAGACATCTGTGCAGTTACTCGGCCGCCTCGAACTGGTTCATGGTGTTGTGTGTCCCGCCCGCTTTCAGCGCCCGTTCACCGGCCACCATTTCCTTGAACGTGTCGCCGAGATCGGAGCCGACCTCATGCTGGTGCTTGACGGCTGACACGCCGCGGCGGATTTCCTCGCGCTGCACATTCTTCACATAGGCCAGCATCTTTTCGTCACCGAAATAGCCGTTGGACAGCTCGTCCATGCCCTTGGCGGTGAGGTGGAAGGTCGGCAGGGTGATGAGATTGTGGAACACGCCGGCGCGGGCCGAGATGTCGGTCTGGAAGCTCTGCAGGCGCGCATCGGCCTCAAGGCCAAGCCCGGTCTCATCGAAAGCCGAGGACATCAGGGTCCCGTCATCGGGATAGTCGGCTTCGCTGATCTGGCCCTCGGCGATCCACTGCTCGCGGACCTGCTTGCGCAGGTTGAGCGTCCAGTTGAAGCTCGGACTGTTATTATAGGTCAGCTTGGCATTCGGCACGACCTCCCGGATGGCGTTCACCATCGAGGCAATGTCGTCGACATTCGGCGTCGCCGTCTCGATCCAGAGCAGGTCCGCGCCGCCCTCTGTCAGCGAGCAGATACAGTCCTCGATCACGCGCTCGCGTCCGGTATTCTCCTTGAACTTGTAAAGGCCATTGGGCAGGCGAACCGGGCGCACGATCTTGCCGTCACGCTGCAGGGCAACCTCGCCGTCCCTAAGCGGGTTGGCGTCGGTGATCTCTTCCGTCTCGATCCATTTGATATATTCAGCGGCCATGTCGTCGGGCTCGATGGAGACCGGGATCTTCTCGGTCAAGCCGGCACCGAGGCTGTCTGTACGGGCCACGATGACACCCTCGTCCACGCCAAGCTCCTCAAACGCCAAGCGGCAGGCGCGCAGCTTGGTGATGAAGTCTTCGCGCGGAACGGTCACCTTGCCA
>CAYUEM010000303.1:0-2378 GCA_964442925.1 uncultured Hyphomonadaceae bacterium | reverse complement strand
CCACCCATCAGGGCGACCGACTCCACGGCCCACAAAGCGACGGGCCCGCTGCCCAGCAACAGCCAGAGCCGTGTCAACCGAGGCTCGGCAAAAGCCCAGAGCAACAACACCAGATAGACGACAAAGGCCAGCATCGCCATCAGCACCACCGCCTCGCTGCGCGGCATGACGGCGGCAAAGGCCAGAGCGCCCAGACTTACCAGCCCGGATGTCAGCCAATAACCGCCCACCACCGCCAGCAGGACACGCTGGATGACGGTAGCGGCAAAGCCCCGGCGCGGGTTCACCGCGCCGGGGCCGGAATGGACATCCGCAACTGGCATCAAAACTCGTAACCCACCGTAGCGGTGAAGAAGCGCGGTGCACCCTGAGCGAAATTGCCGAAGCCGTCGGAGCCGCTAATGTAATCCTCATCCAGCACGTTCTCGGCGCTCAGCCGGAAGTCGAAGCCAGCCCGCTGATAGCCGATGAAGGCGTCCACGCGCTCATAGCTCGGCAACTCGAACTCGTTCGCATTGTTGCCTTGGCGGTCACCGACATGGATGAAGCCAAGGCCCGTGCGCCAGCCCACAAGATCGCCGGCGAACTCATACTGGCCGAACAGTGAGACTTTTTGCTCGGGCACGCTGTGAGGTGTGGTGCCCTCGCTAGCGCCCTCAATGAATTCCGCATCCAGATAGCTGTAGCCGCCAATCAGGCTGATCTGATCGGTGATATTGCCAACCGCCTCGAACTCGACGCCGCGGGTTCGCTGGTCGCCTGCCAGGATAACGAAGCCCGGATTCGCCGGATCGCCCTCGGCGATATTGGTCTGCTCGATTTCGAACAGGCTGACGGTGGTCGCAAGACGACCGTCAAACCATTGGCTCTTGTTACCAATCTCGATCTGTTCACCCTCACGGAAAGGCACCGCCTTGCCGCTCATCAGCAATCCTCGCTGGGGGATCAGCGAGGTGGAATAGCTGATAAAGGGATTCAGCAAGGCGCTGTGGTTGTAGATCGCCCCGAGGGTGTAATCGAGGGCCTCATCCGCGCCATCGCTTCCTCTGCTGCGGAATACATTACTGATCTCGGCATCGGTAAAACGAAGCCCACCAAAGAGGTTTAGTTTTTCTCCGATGGAAATAAAGTCCTGAACGTAAATCGCCTTCTCTTCAAGCTCATTTGAAAAGGCGAACATCATCGGTCCGCTATCGGGCGCAGAACCAAAGACCGGTTTCAAGGCGTCGATTGCGCCGGAGGTAAACTTCGAACTGTTGTTATTGACGGATTTTGCAGACAAATGGCTGGCGCCGATGGTCAGTTGATGCTCCATCCATTCGCCGGTATGGAAATCGCCTTTCAGCTCTGCGCGAATTTCATCGCTTTCGAAGTCCTCGGTAAATCGCCGCGTGAAGCGTCCTAACTGATTACTTGCATCGGGAGCGTCGTTCGCGAAATCCCAAATGCCGTCAACATCCGTCCGACCAATCGCGCCTGAAAGTTTGACTTGCCAATCCTCAGCAATCGGCTGAGTGAACTCGAGCATGCCGATGTGAGTCTCGCGGTCCTGGGAACTGTCCGGCCCCAAGAAGGGATCGGAATTGAAGGTATATGTACCGTTCGAGAAGCGCTTGATACCTGGGTCGAGTACGTTTTCGTGTTTACTGTATTCATAGCTGGCGCGCAAAGTGCCGCCGCCGGGTGTCAGCCAGGTTAGTTGTGGATTTATGATGAGGCGCTCGTCGAAACTGCTGTCGCTACTCCTCCCATGGAAAGGCTGGTTCGAGTCCAGACCGGTAACAATCAGGCGATATGCGACTTTGTCGTTCTCGCCAATCGGGCCGGTGGTATCCAGTGTCAAACGCGAGGTCTCGAAGCTGCCGAGCGTGCCCTCAATTTGCGTGCGCCGTTCAAACTCGGGCTTTTTAGTGACGAACTGCACCATCCCACCGGGATTCGCTGTTCCATAAAGCAGCGATGATCCACCCTTTAATATATCGATCCGCTCATAGAGCGCTGGGTCGAAGTGATAGCGCCACGCCGGGGTCCGAAAACCATCAATACGAATCGCGTCGCCACCATTTGAGGAAGCTGCGCCAAACGACTGACTCTCAAAACCACGGATGTTGAACGCGGCCGCTGTTCCATTGACGTTTACGGGTGCGACGCCAGGCACGTACGCCAGTGCATCTTCCATCTTGCGCGCACCGATAGTGTCGAGAAAATCCCCGGTCAACACATTCACCGTCGCCGGCGTCTCGATCAGCGGGGCGTCGACGTTGGTGGCCGATACCGAGTTGCGCGCCCGGAACCCCTCGACGGGGCCCGTGCCTGTCTCGGCCTGCCCCTCCACCGTGATCGGCCCCAGCCGCATCGGCCCGTCGCCGTCCTGCGCC
>CAYUEM010000302.1:0-2380 GCA_964442925.1 uncultured Hyphomonadaceae bacterium | reverse complement strand
CTTCACACAGCGTGTCGTGCTTGTAGACCATCGTGCCCATCGCCACGCGCTGGCCGGCATAGGCCAGCGTCCCGGTCAGCGTGTCCTTTTCCACCCGCAGATCCGGCTGGCCCCAGCGTTTGGGAAAGCCCCAGATTTCGCGGCCCGCCGTGATCGGCGGTTCGATGTCGAGAAACATCATCGCGGTGTAATTGACCGGCTTGCCATCAAGCAGGCAGGGGATGACAATCCCAGATTCCTGATAGTCGCCGAAACCGGAACTGTCGGGCATGTCGATCCATTCATAGACCACGCGGCTGGACCCGTCAGGCTCCAGCGGTTCGGGCACCATGGCGCGGATCGCGTCTGGGTCGCTTTCATAGATGATGTTGAAATATTGCCGGTCGATGAACCGGTAAGGACCAAAGGGATAGCTCGGGTTGCCCGGGGGCATTCCGGCGAGGGAAAGAATCTCGTCTTTGGTCATGATTTTCCTTCGTTTTTTGATGCGCGGAATCCACTCCCCGTGTCTATCGGACGGGCCGCATGCCATCCAGTCACAAAACAGACAGCTGCAACCGCCCGCTGCACTGCACACTTGAACGCGCGCTCACAGGCCACCATTTCAGCCTCTGACGAAGCGCAGCCCTCAAATGCCCAGGCTGCTGGATACCGGGGTCTGGCCGGTTGCGCCCGTCGTCTGTCGTCCTGTCTGCCAAAGGAGGGATTGAAAGATGACACAAGACACCGAGAAGCTGGCCGAGAGCCTCTTCAAGTCGGCCAATCTGGTTTATGTTCGGCCGATCAGTATGGATGAGCTGGAAAATATCCTGCCCGCCAATGCCATTGATGACCTCGACATGTCTGATGAACTGTTCGCGGTCCATGATGCCGATGGCCAGAGACTCGCCATCGTCGAGGGCCGTGATGCAGCCTTTGCCGCAGCGCGCGCGCACCAGTTGCAGCCGACAAGCCTGCACTGATCGCTTCCAGACGCGGGGCCTGGCCTGCAAACGCAAAATCGGCAGGTCTATTTGGCGCGCTGAACCGTTGGCCCGGCAAGCCGGATTGGAACCCTGAATGAAAGCGGTGATTGTCGGCGCTGGGATTGGTGGGCTGACGACCGCGCTCGCCTTTCAACATTTTGGCTGGCAGGTCGAAGTGCTGGAGAAGGCACCCGCGATCCGCGAGCTGGGTGCTGGCCTGCAGATCAGCCCGAACGGCATGAAAGTCTTGCGCGCGCTGGGTCTTGAAAGCGAGATCATCGCAGATGGCTTTGCGCCGCAAAGTCTGGAGCTGCGGCTGGCCGTCTCCGGCCAGCCGGTGTTCCAGATTGCACTGGGCGAGCGCAGCGAACGGCGTTGGGGGGCAAGCTATCAGCATGTTCATCGCGGCGATCTTGTCGCCATTCTCGCATCCGCGCTTGAAGCGCGCGCGCCAGGCACTTTGAAGACCGGTGCCGCGGTGACAGGCTATCGTCAGGACGCTGCGGGTGTACACGCACTGCGTAATGGGCACGCGCCAGTGCGCGGCGATATCCTGATCGGTGCGGACGGGATCCATTCCACCCTTCGCGAGCAGATGCTGGGACCGGACCGACCGCGTTTTACCGGCAACACCGCCTGGCGCGCGAGCGTGCCGGTTGATTGCCTCGGCGAGGATGCGCCCCCCCCCGGCGCGATTGTCTGGGCTGGGCCGGGTCGCCATGCCGTGACCTACCGGCTGCGCGGTGGAACACTGGCGAATTTTGTCGGCGTTGTTGAAGGCGATGACTGGCGCAGCGAATCCTGGACAAAGGAAGGAAGGCGCGAGGACGCGCTGGCCGATTTCGCGGGCTGGCACCCGGTCGTCACAAGGCTGATCGGGGCAAGCGATGCGCATTTCCGCTGGGCGCTGTTTGACCGTCCGCCCCTTGGCCGCTGGAGTGATGGCCGCGTCACCCTGCTTGGCGATGCCTGCCACCCGACACTGCCGTTTCTGGCGCAAGGG
The DNA here is from genome assembly GCA_964442925.1 of uncultured Hyphomonadaceae bacterium. Lineage (GTDB taxonomy): Bacteria > Pseudomonadota > Alphaproteobacteria > Caulobacterales > Hyphomonadaceae > UBA5336. The sequence goes on along the minus strand of CAYUEM010000302.1, from coordinate 412 downwards.
GCCGTGATGGCGATCGAGGATGCATTCGTGCTTGCCCGGCTTTGCGCGCGCGCGGTCGGCGAGCCTGCAACCGCGCTGAAAGCCTTCCATGCTGCCCGGATTGCGCGCACTTCGCGCATTCAGGCGGCATCGCGCGCCAACCAGTCGGTGTTTCACAGGTCAAACCCGGCGGCGCGTCTGGCCACGTTTGGCCCGATGTGGCTCGGCGGCAAGTTTGCACCCGCGATTGTTCGCAGCCGGCTTGACTGGCTCTATGGCCATGATGCGACCGCCGGTTAGGCGTCGGCGGAGGATTGCGACACATTCCTGGCGCAAAAGGCAAGCGGCCAAGTGGTGCAATTTGGTCGGAAACTGCTCTAACAGGCTGCTGAAAAACCAGGTCACGCGGCCTATCCTTCGAGACGCGGCCGTG
>CAYUEM010000301.1:0-2407 GCA_964442925.1 uncultured Hyphomonadaceae bacterium | reverse complement strand
TCAATGGCGCAAAACGCTGGTGCACAGGCGCAGACTGGTCAGATTATATCTATTGCCTGGTGCGCACCGGGCCTGTGGAGGAGAAGCGCAAGAACCTCTCCTTCCTGATCATCCCGACCGATGCGCCCGGCGTGTCGATGCAGCCGCTGCACCATGCCAATCTGCGCTATACGAAGAGCATGGATGTCTATTTCGATGATGTCCGCGTGCCCGTAAGCGCGATTGTCGGGGGTGAGGAGCAGTGGAACCGGGGCTTTTCAATGCTCACCGGCCGCGCCCTCGATGTCGAGAAGATCGAGATCACCGCAGTCGCCTATGGCATCGCGCGCGCCTCTGTCGAGGAGGCCTGGGCCTATGCGCGCGAGCGGGTGCAGTTCGGAAAGCCGATCGCGCAGCACCAGGCCATCCGCCACAAGCTCGTCACCGCGCGCACCCGGCTCGCGGCTTGCCGGCACATGCTCTACCACGCCGCCTGGCTCGCCAATGAAGGCCAGTCCTGTTCAGCGGAAACCTCGATGGCAAAGCTGTTTGTCGCCGATACCGGGGTGGAAATCGCGCTCGCCTGCCAGCAGGTGATGGGCGCTTATGGCCTGTCGGATGCCTGGGACATGGAACGCAATGTCCGCGACCTCATCGGAATGCCGATCGTCGGGGGCTCCAGCGACATGCAGAAGAACAACCTCGCGGGCATGTGGCGGCTTTGAAGATCGCGCCTGCACACCGCTGCGAAATGCAGCGGTTGCGTCAGGCGGGCTTGAGCCGTCTTTTCCAGACGCCCGGACTTGCCTTTTTCGTTCCGCGATCGCGGTCATAAAGATTGAGATCGATGCCGGTCAGGGCCTTTGTGCGCAAATTGCTGGCTTCGAAGTAGCCATCGAACCTGGTGTCGACATAGTGCTGCCAGCGGCGTGCCAGTATTGTATTGACGAAACGGGGAGTGATCCGACCGGCTGCCGTGACAACAGGCAGGAAAATGGCTGCGCCGAGCCAAGAGGCATAGGGCGAACACGCATTGACCGTGTCGGAACGGATGAAAATGTTCAGGCAGGACTTCATCCAGACCGTTACCGGAGGGGCTGATGCATTGATCTTGCGATTGACAGCCGGCATGGGTCCCGGCGCGACCCCGGTAAACTGAAGCAGCGCTTCAAGAAACAGCTCAGGCTCATCGCGGAACAGCTCATATGACACGACACAGACCCGTTCGCGCCCGAATTTCCCGAAATAATACGCAATCAGGCCATCATAACAGAAATGATCGGGATGGAACAAAGGCACATGTCCGTCTCGCCGGGGACCGACATAATGTGCGAGCGAGCACAGCCCACCTTTTTTGACATATTGGTAATAGCTTGAAAGAATTGCCGATTTTTGCTCTCGAATGACAATCAGTATCCGTGCACCCGGAAAAACCTCCGCCAGCCTGTCTGCGATTTCCTTGCTGTCATGGCCGCCGGAATGGGGATGGCCCGACAGGCGCTCATTGCTGAGCACGGGGACCTTTTCCGGGTCCACCGCGTCAAGCTTCTCAGCATATTTTTGCGCGATCGCCTGCGCCTGCGCCTCGAACTGGAAAGGGTGGATCTGGTAAAGCGCCTTGTCGAAGTCGAGGACGGCAAAATCATCCTGTTTGCTGAAGAATTGACGCTGCAACCATGTCGAGGCCGTCTTGTGATAGCCGATATGGATCAGCGGCGACTTCATCGAACGGGCCCCCGACCTCCGACACTCTGTTGCGCATCACGCAACACTCTCTCCCAAGAACCAGATATCACGCCCTCGCGAAACTAATGTGACCACATCATCAGGGAATGCAGGTTTGGCAGGAATTTTCCGGCTCTTGAGCCAGAGACCCCGGATCAGGTCCGGGGTGGTCGAGACCGGGAGGATGGCGCGTTGTCAGCCGCTGCCTATCGGCGCGGGCCTTTCACTTCCTGCAGTGACGTCTTGCGAACCTCGCGGCCAAGATCGACCTTTCCCGCACCATAGCGCGGCGCACCCGAAGACGCGCCCGATACCGCGCTGCCCCTTGTCATCCTTTCGGTCAGAGGCGGCACGGCCATGGCTTCGGGATGCGGCCCGTCGGGATCAAACAGGGCGGCGAGTTGTTCGGTCATTGCCCCGCCGAGCTGTTCTGCGTCAACGATTGTGACCGCCCGCTGATAATAGCGGGTGACATCATGGCCAATGCCGATCGCCATCAGTTCCACCGATGAGCGGTTCTCGATCTCGTCGATCACCTGGCGCAGATGGCGTTCGAGATAATTGCCGAGATTGACCGACAGCGTGGAGTCATCGACCGGCGCGCCGTCGGAAATCACCATCAGGATCTTGCGCTGTTCGGGCCGCGAGACCAGCCGGTCATGCGCCCAGAGCAGCGCCTCGCCGTCGATATTCTCCTTCAGCA
>CAYUEM010000300.1:0-2413 GCA_964442925.1 uncultured Hyphomonadaceae bacterium | reverse complement strand
CCAAGTCGGACGATGCACGCAAGCGCGTCAAGAAGATCGCCGTGAAAGCGAGTTAGGGGGCAGGTTCGCCACGCAACCAAAAAGAGATGACGCGGGCGGAGCGCAAAAGACGTTCTGCCCGCGGGTTGGATTGAGTTGGGGCGCTCGGCTTCTACCAATTTGCGCAGATGAAGATTGATCGCCACGCTCGGGACCCATCTGGTTTCGAGCCGGTTGCATGTCCGCACGTTTGGGCTGGTTGGGGCCGTTGGCCTTGTCATTTCGATGCTGCTCTATCGGCAAGCGCTCGTCTCGGTCTGGTGCTTCTTTGCGGCAATTGCCAGTCTGCTGGTCGTCCTTGCGGTTCAGCGCGCCCGCGCTGACCCGGTCAGAACAGCCACACCATGATCGCACCAACACCCAGCGCGCCGAGCAGCATTGGCAAGACGAGACGCGCTGTCTTGAAGCCCGCTGCGACCAGCGCGATCAGGCCCTTGACCAGGGTATTGATCCCAATCGCCAGCATGATGACGAGGCTCGCGGTGTTGATTTCGACCGTGCCAAGCACTGCTTGTCGACTGGCCGCGATTGTAACTGCGTCAACGTCGATCAAACCTGCAATGGCAGCAATGGGAAAGAGGGCAGCTTCACCGATCTGGTCTGATGCCCAGGCCGCCAGCAAGGTGATCGCGGCCAGAAAGAGCGAAAAGATGATCGCCGATCCCATTTCCAGCGGATTGCGAACGGCCAGGCCCTCCGTCGGTAGCTGGGATCCCTCCCTGAACCTGCCAAACAGATAGCTGATCACAAGCCCCGTGATGACAAGACCACTTAGCCCGGGCCAAAGTTGCGCGATAAGTTCGCCCGAGATCGCAGAAACCACTATGCCGGCGCGCACGACCATCATCATGGCCGCTGCAACAATGCCTGAGGCTGCGTTTCGCGTGTCAACGACGCCGCTGCGAACCATCCGGGAGATTGAGAGAGTTGCTGCGCTTGATGACGCCAACCCGCCAAGCAAACCCGCGAGGGGTATACCCCGCGAAGGTCCGAACCATTTTGACATCCAGTAACCGGAAAAGGACAGACCGGTGATGAGGACCACCATCAACCAGATTTCCCTGAGATTGATGGCGTCATAGGGGCCAAACCCATGATCGGGAGCGAGGGGCAAAATGATGATCGAAAGCACAAGAAAGCGCATGCCAGCGCGTATCTCAGTCTCGGTCAGGGTCTGCGCGATTTTTCGCGTATAACTCTTGACGCTCAGTATAAGTGTCAGCGCCACCGCCGTTGCGGAAGCGACAAGGAGGCCACCCTGACCAACAGTGACCCCAATACAAAACGCAAGTAAGAACGCGACCTCGGTCGTTGCGCCTTTGCCTGGCGAGCCCCTTACATCGGCCCAATAGGCCACAATCGTGATTCCCCCGAGCAGACCAAAAGCGGCGATGACCATGCCCGTTCCAAGCGCCAGCTTTACCGATACCGCGCCCTACAGCGCCGCAAGCGTAAATGTCCGCGCCCCGGCAAAGCCCGTCCCCTCTTGCGTGCGTGCCACCGACCATTCGCGCTCGATCCCGATGAGCAGGCCCAAGGCAGCCGCAAGCGCGACGTCACGGAACGTGGTGAGGGTGGCGTCGTCAAGGAGTGTTTCCAAACCGTATCTCCAAGCCGCCCAATTTGCACAACAGAGAACTGGGGCTAAGCCAGATTACAACGATAACAAATCAGTGAAGGACAAAAGGCTGATGCCATTTGATGGGACGCAAGACCGATCAATTCACTTAATTTGCGTCAGGGCGATAACCCACTACCAGTAGCGGGCTCAACCTAACTGGTCGGTTGTCCCATCATGGTGGGCAAGGGTTTGCCGTTATGGTTTCAAGCCGACAGGATCGCCGCTTCGATGTCGGGGGTCGGCTGGTGAACAAGGTCACGGTGGATCTCCGCAACAAGCCGGATCGAGCCGGAATCAGCAAGCAATGTGCGCAGCTCGCCAAGCGAGCGAGGGTCTGCCGCAAGGACAAGGCTGGCTGGCGTGGCATCGGCGAGCACCTTCAGGGTCTCCCGCGCGACATCGGCGAGGAAGCGCGCCTCTGCCTTGTCATGCCAGTCCGCTTCTTCCGTGGAGGCTCTCCCGCCATCCGGCGTTGGAAAACGCCCCGGTCGGTCGCTGCCCAGTTCCCGGCTCGGCGGATTATCGTGCTGAAAGACGTTGACCACCCTGAGGTCCAGGATGTCAACGTCGCCCTTGTTGACCAGCAGCAGCGCTTTGGAGGCATCGCTCAGCAGGACATAAGTATCGCTTTCCAGGCGCATTTATTCACTCCCTACATCGTCAGGCGTTGGCGGCAAGCTGCTGCGCGATGCAGCCGTGAGGTAGCAATTCACGATCTCCGCGCAGTCTTCGCGGTCGAGCAACATAACCGTG
>CAYUEM010000299.1:0-2428 GCA_964442925.1 uncultured Hyphomonadaceae bacterium | reverse complement strand
GCGATCACCAGCCGCTCTATCGCCAGGCCCAGGGCTTTGCGCGGTCCGGCATCGAAATCGATCGTTCGACGCTCGCGGACTGGGTCGGGAAAGCGGCCTTCCATCTGAGGCCGGTCGCCGAGCGGCTTGCCGAGCATCTCAAGGGCTCCTCGCACCTGTTCATGGATGAGACCACATTGCCGGTGCTCGACCCCGGGCGCGGCAAGACGAAAACGGGCTATCTCTGGACGCTGGCCAGGGACGAGCGCGGCTTCGGCGGGACCGGTCCGCCGGGCGTGGTCTACGCCTATGCGCCGGGGCGCGGGGGCAAGCATGCCGAGGACATGCTTGAGGGCTTTGACGGCACGCTGCTGGTCGATGGTTATAGCGGCTATAACCGGCTGGCGGGTGACGACAGAGCTGGTGGCGCGCTCAGGCTCGCGCATTGCTGGGCCCATGCCCGGCGCAAGCTCAAGGAAGTCTACGACCACGACGCCTCGCCCATTGCGAAAGAGGGGCTGGAACGCATCGCGAAGCTTTACGCCATCGAGAAAGACATCCGCGGGACGTCCGCCGAAAATCGTCTCACCGTGCGCCAGGACAAAACCGCGCCGCTTGTCACCGACTTCTTCGACTGGCTGCACGTCCAGCGCGCCCGGGTCTCGAGGAAATCCCGGCTCGGCGACAAGCTCGCCTACATCGACAAGCTGCGCCATGGGCTCATGGTCTTCACCGCAGACGGCCGGGTCGAAATCGACAACAACCCGGTGGAGAACCGCATCCGCCCCATCGCCCTGGGGCGCAAGAACGCCCTGTTCGCCGGCCATGACGAGGGCGCACGCAGCTGGGCAACCATCGCCTCGCTCATCGAAACCTGCAAGCTCAATGGCGTCGAGCCCTTCGCCTGGCTCAAAGCCACACTCGAAGCCATCGCTATCGGCCATCCCGCATCCCGGATCGATGACCTCCTGCCGTGGAATGCTGATGCTCCGTCAACCGCCTGAAGGCGTGCCCGTCAGACACCGCTTACCGTGATTACTGCCACTACAAATAAATTGGGCTGATAAAAATCGGTCGACATGTCAGTTCGCCGGATGTTCATCAAGCTTACGGAGTTCATACTTCATGCGTCTCTTCCAAAACCTACCGGTCATGCCGAGTTATCGAAGTCGGCTAGCGGTCCTAACGGAAGGCAAAACAACCTTCACGGAGCAAATGCGGGTTTTCTTGGACGACGGATTCGCAGCCATCCACATTCTGGCGCCGGTTCTCGACGAATCCGACAGCGCTTTTTTTGCAGTTGGCAATGACCCTTCCCTTCAGCGGACCTGGGCAAATGAGAACGGCATGTCCGGCAAATCCTCGCTAGAAGAAATATTACTCGCTCAAATTGAGTCCCACCGAACTGAAGTGTTTTATAATAACGATCCGATCCGATTTCCGTCCGATTTTGTCAAGCGCTTACCTGGTAGCGTCAAGTACTGCATCGCTTGGCGGGCAGCGCCATCCGGCGGCACTGACTTTTCGGCGTACGATTTAATGGTATGTAATTTTCCAACTATTCTTGACGATTATCGAAAGGAAGGGATGCGCGCTGCGTATTTCTCGCCTGCTCATGATCCAAAAATGGATCCCTACGCATCGAACTGTTCTCGTCAGATAGATGTGCTTTTTATCGGTGGCTATACTCGTCATCACCGAAATCGCGCGTTTGTGCTCGAAATGGTTGCGTCACTTAAAGACAGCGCAAATGTCGTATATCATTTAGACAGTTCTTCTTTATTTTTGAAGATTGCGGAATCCGCGCTGGGCTCGGTTGGCCCGCTATACAAGTACCGACGACCGAAATCTATCCGTGACTTGGCGGCCTCTCCAGTTTTTGGCCGGCAATTGTACAGCGCGATTTCGAAGTCGAAAATTGTCCTTAATGGTGCGATTGACATGTCGGGATCGGATCGGGGGAATATGCGCTGCTGGGAAGCTCTGGGTTGCGGAGCGCTCCTACTATCCGATAAGGGAGTGTATCCAAATGGATTTTCTGCGAACAACAACATGATGGTTTACGAGTCGGCAGCAGAAGCCGTTGACGTGATTAAGAGCTTGCTCGCGAGTCCAGTCAAAAGGGCGCAGGTTGCCTCAGCGGGTTATGAAATGATTCGCAACTTCTACCCAAAGGGAAAGCAATGGACCGACTTCCAAGCGCTAGTGTTCGCCACCTGACACAGGATTCCCAGCGACTGCCGAATGTGCCATGCCTCAGGCATGAGACGCGATGACATCTGCCTTTACCTTGGCCCCGCTGAGCGTTCGGAGCTTCAGGCTCTGGTCACCAACCGCAACACCCCGCGCAAGCTTGTCTGGCGCGCCGAGATCGTGCTGGCGACAGCCGACGGCCACGGCACCTTCGAGATCATGCGGCGCGCGGGCACGTCGAAGCCGACGGTCTGGC
>CAYUEM010000298.1:0-2432 GCA_964442925.1 uncultured Hyphomonadaceae bacterium | reverse complement strand
GTGGACGCCGCTGACCTGTTCCTCGGCGCGCTGGAGGGGGTGTCTGACCCCGAAGCCAAGCGCAAGATCATTGGCGGGCTGTTCATCGATGTGTTCGAGGAAGAAGCGGGCAAGGTTGGCGGGGCCGATTTCCTCGCCCAGGGCACGCTGTATCCCGATGTCATCGAGAGCGTGAGTGCGACAGGCGGACCCAGCGTCACGATCAAGTCTCACCACAATGTCGGCGGCCTGCCGGAGCGGATGAACATGGCGCTGGTCGAGCCGCTGCGCGAGCTGTTCAAGGACGAGGTGCGCGCTTTAGGCCGCGAGCTTGGGCTGCCGGACGCCTTTATCGGGCGTCATCCCTTTCCGGGGCCGGGCCTTGCCATCCGCATCCCGGGAGAGATCACCGCTGCGAAGGCCGACACGCTGCGCAAGGCCGATGCGATCTATCTTGAGGAGCTGCGCACGGCCGGACTTTATGACGAGATCTGGCAGGCCTTTGCGGTGCTCCTGCCGGTCAATACGGTCGGCGTGATGGGCGATGAGCGCACCTATGAGGCCGTGCTGGCCCTGCGTGCGGTGACCAGCGTGGACGGCATGACGGCGGACTATTACCCCTTCGACCACGCCTTCCTCGGCCACGTCGCAACCCGTATCATCAACGAGGTGAAGGGCGTCAACCGCGTCGTCTACGACATCACGTCCAAACCCCCAGGGACGATAGAGTGGGAGTGAGGGTGAGACGCATTTGCAATTATTTGGAAGTTGTTTTTGAAGCCCAGTGCACGCCGGTAGAGGCGCAGCAGTTGCCATGGACTTCTGATAATCGAACCCTCTCAGCCCTTGGTCGCATGTAACGAATGCGGCGAGGCTGCCGAACAGAATGCTTTCGGCGCCGACTTGGCCCGGCGCGGGAAGCCGAGGCGCGCTTCTTCGCTCTGCTCGCAGAGCAAAAACTGGCAGCTCGGCTCAAGCCAAACAGCCACCGGCAAACCAGGAGCGTGTGTTGCCCGCCTATCTCATGTTGAACGCCGCGTTTCGGTCGTGGCGATCTTTTCACCAGGGCTCGAAATCAGACATGTAAAAGCGAAGATAGTCGATCCATTCCTGTGGCAGATCGATTGCGTAAAACGCTCCCGCGATGATCGGAGGAATGATCACGGCCAGCACCGCGCCCGCCGCGATCAGTGCGGCCGGCCATCGGCGCGATGCGCTGATCGCGCCGCGGTCCAGCAGGGCGAACCTCACTCCGGCCGCAGCGTGGGCGAATAGAGCGAACACGCCCAACATGTAGTATGGCCAGAAATAATAGATGAACCATGGCCCACTCATCACCGATGCAGGCCAGTAGAAATTCGTATCAAGATCGAAATAGACCCGCGCCATTGTGAACGAATAGAGATGTTGCGCCATGAAGATGAAGAAGGCACCGCCGGACAGGATCTGGAGCCAACTCCAGAACCCTTGCGGGCGCCCCTGACGCAACCTCGCCACCAACAGAACCATCCCGAGAACCAGTTGCGCCGTTATGGAGGCGAGCAGCGCAATCTCGAAAGGCGGAAACCGGTAGATTGTTCGCAGAGCTGATTGGACATTGTTATAGGCGTCGATGCCCCACAAGCCGCTCACATGGGTGAGCATGTGGATCGCGATGAAGCCGGACAGCGCTATAGCGTTGATACGATGCGCCTTACGGATCAATCCAGTCCTATCGGCGCCCGGCGAGTAGGCGGCTTTGGTCATTTCAATCGCTCCCCTAGCCATTTCACGGATCGCGCGCGCTGCGCCTCTGGTGTTTCTTCAGCGCCGAGACGGACGATCCCTGCAAGCGAGACACCTCGCAGTTCGGCCCGCCATGCCGCATCGGCCCGCCACATCGCCCGGGCGATCCCGCATGGCCGCGGATAACTGTCGCTGGCTTTGGCGCACGGCCCTCGCCGGCGTATTTCGGTGCATTGGAAGGTCAAGCCAGAGCCGCTCACAGCCTCGACGATATCCAGAAGGGTAATCTTTTCAGCCGGGCGGCCGAGGCGGCATCCGCCAGCTCGGCCGCGCTTGGTCGTAATAATGTTCGCCGCTGCCAAGGCATTGAGATGCTTAGCCAGATAAGCTGGCGGCAAATCGAAGAACTCGGCGAGGTCGCGTGCCTTTAAACTCGCTCCTGGCGGGAGCGCCGCCAACAACGCACAGCAATGGACGACCCACTCGATACCTTCATTCAGTTTCATATTGCAATATTATTTGTCGCAATTTATAGTGTCAACGCATTCTTGGGGAAGCGCCATATGTCTTTGTCGGCGCAGGACCGGATCGGACTTGTCCTGACCTCTTATGTCACAAAGAAATGGGGGTGGCCTGTCGCCGATATTGGTGGCCTGTGCACCGTTTCATCAAACAGGAGGCGGCTACTTTGACCAAATTATTGAAACGCATCTCGATCTTCGCTCTCT
>CAYUEM010000297.1:0-2436 GCA_964442925.1 uncultured Hyphomonadaceae bacterium | reverse complement strand
ACGACCCCAACCTTGGCAAGGTTGTGCTCTACCCCTGAGCTACGCCCGCGTCCTGATGGGTATGTGACCACTGCGTGGCCAGACCCGGGATAAAGCGCATCGCTGAGAGGATTGCAAGAGCCAGATGCCGGTCCGGGCGAAAAACTGTTGCCGATCGGCGGCGGCCCCGATCATCTTTGCCCCGTCCGGTCAGATCGCTCCCGCGCCGCTCAATCGCAAACCACGAGGATTTGCCCGTTAGCGCCCGTCAAAGCCCGGCCAGCCAGTCCAGCAGGATCGCGCTGACCTCGCCAGGGCGTTCCTGCTGGGTCCAGTGGCCACAGCCATCGAGCAGGTGCTCGCCGCGCAGGTCGGCAAGGTGCGGGCGCATCGGCGCGAGCGGATCACCGGGCATCATTTTCAGCACGAGATCGCGCGTGCCGCCGATAAACAGGCTGGGCTGGCGGATTGTCGGGTCGCCCGCAGCGGTCAGGAAATCATGATCGCGGTGCCAGTTGCGATAACGGTTGAGCGGCCCGCGAAAGCCCGAGGCGGCAAATTGCGAGGCATAATAGGCAACATCCGCCTCGCTGAGCCAGTCCAGCGGGATTTTCGGCTCCGGCAGTCCATCAAGCAGGCTGGCCCCGTGCGGCTTGTCAGTTGGCCATGTCCCGTCCGGGGCCTCGCCGCAAACGGCATAATAGAACCGGCGGATCGTGGCGGCGGGGTCGGCCTCCAGCTCCGCTTCCGGCGGGCCTTCATCCTGGAAGTAGACCTGGTAGAAGAATTTGCCCTGCTCGGTGAACAGTTTGCGGACCAGATCGATGAACACGAACTCTCCCGGCGGGATATAAGGCACCGAAAGCCCGGCAACGGCGTGGAAAGTGCCCGGATGCAGCCGCGCAGTGTTCCACGCAATCGGTGCGCCCCAGTCATGGCCGACAATCACCGCAGGCCGCTCTGGCGACAGGGCCTGCGCGAGCCCCTGCATGTCGCTGGTGATGTCCTGCATGCTGTAGGCTTCGACCGCATGCGGCTTGTCAGTGCCACCATAGCCGCGCACATCCGGCGCAGCGACGCGATAGCCAGCGCCAGCCAGCGCCTGCATCTGATGGCGCCAGGAATACCAGCTTTCGGGAAAACCATGCACGAACAGCACAAGCGGGCCATGTTCAGGGCCGGCCAGCGCGACCCGGTGGTTCAGTCCATTGGCTTCGATTATCGCGAAATCCGGCGTCATCGTGTGGCCCTTTTCAGTGTGGCGCAGCGCTCACAGCGCGGCTGCATAGATGCGTTCATAATCGCTGCGATCCAGCGGCTTTGCATTCGACAGATGCGCGAGATCCTTCAGCGCATAGTCGACAATGGCCGGGCCATCCTCATTTGCAAGGCCGATCGCCGACAGGGTGGCCGGAATGCCGATATCGTCATTCAGCCGCGCCACGGCCTCGGCAAGGTCGGCCCCCGCCGGCAGGCCCATCGCAAAGGCAAGCCGGGCATATTTCTCGTCCGCGGCGCCTTTGTTCTCGGCCAGCAGGTGGGGCAGGAATATCGCATTGAGCGTGCCGTGGTGCAGGCGCTTTTCATGCAGCCGGCCAGCGGCATGTGACAGGGCATGCACCCCGCCAAGGCCCTTGACGAAGGCAAGCGCGCCCTCATAGCTGGCCATCATCATGTGCCAGCGCGCTTCGGCGTCAGAGCCGTCAGCGACCGCGCGCTTCAGCCAGCCATTGCCGACCGCGCGGTGCACCCCGTCATAGCCGATGCCTTCGGCCGGTGGATTGGCGTTCGGGCTGAGCACGGACTCGATACAATGGGTGACCGCATCCATGCCGGTGGCGGCGGTCAGCCCGGCCGGCAGGCCGAGCGTGAGATCGGGGTCGCAGATCGCGGTTGCGGGGATCAGATTGGGTGAAACCACGGTCTCCTTGGTGCCATTGTCGAGGATCACGACCGCGCCGACGGAAACTTCCGATCCAGTGCCGGCAGTGGTCGGAATGGCGATCAGCGGTGGAATTTTCCCGATCCTGCGCGCGCCGCCTTTCAGCGCGCCGTATTGTTCCCATGGGCCTTCATGCGTGGCCATCAGGCCGACAATCTTGGCCATGTCCATGCTGGAGCCGCCGCCAAGCGCGATCAGGCTGTCTGCGCCGGATGCGGTATAGGCCTGCGTCGCCTCGCGCGCCTGACGCTCGGTCGGGTTGGGCTCGGTCTGCGCGAAAATGCCGGCGGGCTCGCCCTCCAGCGCGGCCACCGCCCGCTCCAGCAGGCCGGCGGCCTTGATGCCGGGATCGGTGACGATGAAAACCCGCTCGCCGCCAAGGCCCTTCAGCACCTTTGGCAATTGCGCAAGCGCGCCATGATCGAAGATGCAGGTCGTCAGATAGTTCATCACAGGCATGGCGGGTTGTCCTTGCGGCGGGGTTTGCTGTCTTCGGCTATGTTCCACGACCGGGC
>CAYUEM010000296.1:1620-2457 GCA_964442925.1 uncultured Hyphomonadaceae bacterium | reverse complement strand
CTCCAGCGGAACTGGCGCGCTGGTTTCCCGCGCCCAATCTCAGCCTGATCGGCGATGAAGTGGCTGACGGGGAGCTTTATGCGGCGGGTGAGGATCACCCTCTCGCCCTGTTTGATGCGCAGCGGGTGGATTTCTCCCTGCGGCGGCTGGAGCACTATACCGGCACGCGGGTCGAGGAGATGCAGCCTTATGTGTTGTTCACCAATTATCACCGCTATGTCGATGCCTTCTGTGACTGGGCGATCGAGCAGATCAATGGTGACAAAGGCTACACGGCGCTGGCGGCGCCCGGCGGTGTGCGGATCGAGCGCGGCGATCTCAACGCGCGGGAGAAGATCGAAGCGGGCCCTTGGCGGCGCTACCAGATGCCAGCCTATCATCTGATCCGCGACAATGGCCCCGGCATCACGCTGGTCAATATCGGCGTCGGCCCGTCAAATGCCAAGACGATCACTGACCATCTCGCCGTGCTGCGTCCGCAATGCTGGATCATGGTCGGCCATTGCGGCGGGCTGCGCCACAGCCAGGCGATCGGCGATTATGTCCTTGCCCATGCCTATCTGCGCGATGATCATGTGCTCGATTCGGTGCTGCCGCCCGACATCCCGGTGCCACCGATTGCCGAGGTGCAGGTGGCGCTGCAGGAAGCCGCTGCGCAGGTGACAGGCGAAACCGGCGAAGGACTGAAGAAACGCCTGCGCACGGGAACTGTGGTTACCCTTGATGACCGCAACTGGGAGCTGCGTTTTTCCGAGAGCGCGCGACGGTTCAACAAGTCGCGCGCGATCGCCATCGACATGGAAAGCGCCACCATCGCGGCCAACGGGTTCCGCCTGC
>CAYUEM010000296.1:0-1610 GCA_964442925.1 uncultured Hyphomonadaceae bacterium | reverse complement strand
GGCCATGGGTCGCTTCCGGCCCGTTGAGGAAGCCGGGGTAATTGCGCTGGGCCAACGGGTTCCGCCTGCGGGTGCCTTATGGCGTGCTGCTTTGCGTGTCCGACAAGCCGCTGCATGGCGAACTGAAACTGCCCGGCGCCGCCAATCGCTTCTATGAGCGCGCGATTGGCGAACATATCCGCATTGGCATCGCGACACTGGAAAAGCTCGGTCAGGGCGGCGGGGTGAAGCTGCATTCGCGCAAGCTGCGCGCATTTGACGAACCACCCTTCCGGTAAGCGCGCGCGAGGGCAGGCCGAGGGAAGCGGCGCGAACCGCCGCGCAAATCGCGATTGCGGGTTAACGCGCGCGACCGGGCATGGCATGACTGCGGCGAAACCCTTGCCAGCAGGAAACCTCACCCATGTCAGACCGTATTGTCCCGCTCGATGGCGTGCGCAATTTCCGCGATTTCGGCGGCTACCCGACACAGGAGGGCGGCCAGGTCCGGCGCGGGCTGCTCTACCGCTCCGGCCATCATGCCGAGGCCAGCCCCGGCGATATTGCGCGGATGGACAGCCTGTCAATTGTCTTTCAGGCGGATCTGCGCCGTCCCGATGAGCGCGAGCGTCAGGCGGCAAAATGGTGCCCGGCGGAAGTCCTCAGCCATGATGGCGGTCGCGAGACGACCAGCCCGCACATTCAGTTCCTCAGCCGCGTCGAGGCGAGTGCCGAAGCGGCCGATGACTGGATGAATGACTATTACCGCACCGCACCGTTCAGGCCGCACCATGTGGCGCTGTTTGCCGGCTGGTTCGACCGGCTGGCAGGGCTCGGCGAGGGCGAGGCGGCGCTGGTCAACTGCGCAGCCGGCAAGGACCGCACCGGCATCCTGTGCGCGCTGACCAAACATGTGCTGGGCGTGGCTGACGCCGACATTCTCGCCGATTATGAACTGACCAATGTGGCTGTGGATATCGAGTCGCGGCTTCCTGACGCGCAGGCCTATTTCAACGACATGCTTGACCGCGAATACCCCGCAGATGTCTACCGCCCGTTCATGGGCGTGCGCGGGCGATACCTGCGCACCGCCTTTGCCGCAATCGAAGCGCAAGCCGGCAGTCTCGATGCCTATCTGACAGACACGGTGGGTCTGACCGAAGGCCAGCGCAGCGACCTGAAAGCGCGCCTGGTCAGCCGCTAGCTATTGGATCAGGTCCGGGACCCTCGGAAGTTCGAAGCCCGGGCCGCGCCCCATTGCGCCGCGATCAAAGCTTCGCCATAAGCCGTCCCCATGCTGGACCCACGTTTTGACCCCGCCACCGCCGAACCGCGCCTTTATACCCGATGGGAAGACGCGGGCTGTTTCAGGCCCTCGATGGACACGGCGGCCGAGCCTTATTGCATCGTCATCCCGCCGCCGAACGTCACCGGCGTGTTGCATATGGGCCATGCCCTCAATCACACGCTTCAGGATGTGCTGATCCGGTTCGAGCGGATGCGCGGCAAGAATGTGCTGTGGCAGCCGGGCACCGACCATGCCGGCATCGCGACGCAGATGGTGGTCGAGCGCGAACTGGCCAAGGACGGCAAGAAGCGCACGGACATGACGCGCGAGGACTTCATCGCGA
>CAYUEM010000295.1:0-2459 GCA_964442925.1 uncultured Hyphomonadaceae bacterium | reverse complement strand
CGCGCTCGATCCAGATCGAGCCGTCAGGGTTGGCGAGGATTTCGATAACGTCGTCAGCTTCCAGCGCTGCCCGCACCGCGCCCTCGCAGGCAGACCGCAGCATGGAAACGCGTCGTTGGTCGGTCTCTGCAGTTCGGGCGGGTGCGGACATCGCGGGTGTGGCTCCTGTCACTGTTGACAAGGCCAATCGTCTGATTTCGCGCTAGTTTCGAATAGTTGGGAAAGTCGCAATCCGTTGCGGCGTATCAGGGTCTTTCGCAAGGTTCAGCAATATCGTCCTTGAGAAGTTCTCGCTAAATAAACAGCTCTTGGCGGTGGGCGCGTTCGATGCGCGCCGTGTCGACTTCGGGTATGCCTGCCTTGTCGGCATGGCTTCGCCAATTAGCCACGGCAGCTGAAACCTCCTCCAGAATGGCTTTCGCTTTTGTCTTCTTGATCCCGCCCACGCTTGCCAAAGTGATCAGATCATCAGCGTCAAAATTGTCGCGTTTGCCGTTAAGGCTCATCTGATGCTGGCTGGTCCAGGCGCCCGAAGGATTGTAGGGATAGGCGACATCGAAAGCGGGCGAAAGTCGCCAGGCGCCTTTGCGGTTCATGAGAAAGGCGATGTTCTTGACGTGGTCATCCTGATTGCGGGCGAGGACGTTCAGGAAAGCGCGGCGTACCTGCTGTTCGATATCGTGCATGGGGAGACTCAGGCGTTTGATTGTTTGCAGCGCCTGTTCGTAGGCATAGGCACCAGCGACATTGAAGTCGTAGTGCATGAGGGCGCCTAGCGACTGCATATGCAGCTTGCCGCCCCTCGGCGTGCGATCGAACCGCCGCGTCATGAAATGCGCCCGTCCGCCTTCTTCATGCAGGCGGCAGTCTTCCATGTCGATATTTGCAGCCCGGGCCATCAGATAATAGGCATATTCGATCCGGCCAAATCCTTGAGGGTCGGCCAGCTCCTTATCTCTATTGCCGCGCACGCCGTCGAATTTCACGAGCCATTCAGAAAAGCCGTCAGCAGCAGTGGCCTGACCAGAGCGGAATTCGCCCGTGTCCGGGTTCCAGGCGAGCACGGCTTTCGCGCGGGCCCCGCCAGCGGAAGTGCCGACGCGCAGGATGTCTTCAATGGCGTGGGAGTCGTCTTCGCCGGTCAGTTTGCCTTCGAGGGCGATCCTGTCATCGAGCACACGGTTAGCCAGAGACACAAGCGCATCGATTTCGACCTTCCGGGCGGTTCTTGGCGCCTCATTGATCGGGGGACGGAACTCAAGCGCGCCCATGCCGCGTGTGCCGGTATAACAAAGCCGCTCCACCGGTGTGAAACTTCCAGGTTCGCGACTTTGCGCCGACAGCCACGCATTGATCAGCGTATTGCCGAACTTATCTGGCAGGCTGTCGGCGAGCATGCCGGGCAGCCCCTTGAATGTTTCACGCGATAAAGATGGGAACTCATAAGGGGTATTGCTGAGTGGCATCATCATTGGCGCCAGCTCGATGCCGGACTGAGTAAATTCCGGGGTGTACTGAAACACACCCAGACCGCGATCAGGCAACCAGGTCACAGCGCCAATGTCCCTACCCCATAGGATAACACGCGCCGTGTCGGTCATTCTTCGTCCCCGGCTTCATCGCCCCAACTCCAGTCAGAAGGCTCGGGGCGTTTTCGACTGGCGCGCTGACGTTCAGCGCCATCGAGCCGAACTCTGTCGACCGGGCGCACGCTCGGATCAGGAAGCAACGCCGCAAGATGGTCACCAAGGCGCAATGCCTGCATAACGCGGACGAAGGAATCGAGGGATACGGGTTTGCCGTCAGACAGTCGGGAAAGTGTGCTGCGGGACACGCCTGCTTCCTGGGCCAGGTCCGCTTGGGCAATATTCCGGCTCAGACGAATCTCGTCCAGGCGCTTACCCAGCGCTTCTATGATGGCCTCGCTGGAGGCGGCTGAAAAGTCGATTTTATGCGTCATAACTGATACATGAAGTCTGATTTCATAGCCTAGCGCTCCATATATGACGCATTGTGGTGTGCCACAATAGCGAATTTGCTAATGCGTCAAAAGTAAATCACAACGGGCCATTCTTAGGCATAATATGTCAAAAATCATTCATTATGAGTATCAGTTGTGGGCGACGACAGCGCACGCTTTGACAATGGCGCATCCGACGCAACCTGGCGCGCCACCTGATCGATGAAGTACTCGAACCGACGCTGGCCGAGAAGCTGGGCGGCCTCGCGTTCGGTTTCGGGAATGGTGTCTGTGCGGGTGAGCCAGTAGAGGATGAACTGGCCGAGGGTTTCGAGAGAGAGCGCGAGGTCACGCTCCATCGCGTTCTGGCGTTTTTCAAGCCGGTCGAGGCGCTGCAACAAGAGATCGTCGCGCGCGGCCGTGCGCTGCGGATCAAGATAGGCCCTGAGCGCATCTTCGAGGATGGCTGATTTGGTGACCCCCGGCGCGAGCACCATCT
>CAYUEM010000294.1:1933-2493 GCA_964442925.1 uncultured Hyphomonadaceae bacterium | reverse complement strand
TGCCGGCTTGCCTCTGCCAGCTTGCCATAGGCAATTTCTCGGGCAATTTCTCGCAGCCGATCTTTAAGAAACGCTAACTTCCAGCACATACAACGCAGTGAACTGTCATATCCCGACGGGGCTGATTGTAATGAAAACGGCATTGACCAGGTTCAGGCTCGGCCTCGCCGCCACCGTCTTGTTGGGGATGGCGACGCTCACGGCCTGTTCTTACGATGCTGAGCGCAATTCCGTTCAGATTGACAATGCTCTTGCCAGGCCGAACACGCACACGTTTGCCGTCGCGGTGACCTTTCGCCGTGTCCAGGATCCCACAGGCTTTCTCAACACATTTCCGAACGGGGGTAGCCCGAAGATAATCGAGCGTAAGGCCCGCGTTTATCTCGTCGATGTGGACCGCAGGACCATCGTGCTCACCGCTGAGATAGATGATTTCGCGGGCATCCCGCAGCCAAAGCATGTCCGGGTTGAAGGATGGCGGGACAATTCTCTCTATTTTTCACTGTTCGGCTATGGTGGCGATCTGCGAACGGGCGACGATCTATCAGATGAGCGGCGTT
>CAYUEM010000294.1:0-1923 GCA_964442925.1 uncultured Hyphomonadaceae bacterium | reverse complement strand
GGAGTGCGAATCATCGGCCTTGTGCGCGAGCTGATCAGATGAGCGGCGTTTCATCTATCGCGTCGATGATGCCGCGCATGTTCAGCGCATTGACCAACTCCCCAAGGACCTCGCCGGTGCGCGAACCTCGGGACCCCTGCCCGAGCCGCCTTTCCTCATGTTGAGCAGGGGTCATAGAGACATTGAGATTGGCATCGATGGACGCCCCTATCGATCGGAACGGTTTGCTCGATTTGCGTTGGACGACGAGACGGGTGAGCCGCACCTGGTTGTCCAAAACGAAGAATAACCGATGCGCCCTGGTCGTCCGCTGGCGGTGGTCCGAGCTTTCGATCCAGTCGATGGCCGAGTGCGATGGCCAAGGGCGACGGCCAAGCGCGATGGCCGAGTGCGATGGCCAAGCGCGAGGGCCAAGCGCGAGGGCCAAGGGCTGCCGCAAGACGATGCCAAAGCGGTCCGCTGGTTTCGCCTGGCCGCCGAGCAAGGTCTTGCTCAGGCACAGTACAATCTCGGGGTAATGTATGAAAAAGGCCGCAGTGTACCGCAGGATTTTATCGAAGCCTATGCGTGGGTGAGTATCAGTGCGGCAAAAGGGGTGAAAGACGCGAGAGAAGCACGTTCTCTGATCGAACGAAACCTTTCTCCTTCCGATCTCAGCAAGGCGCAGGAACGCTCTCGTGACTATTTCACGCGCTACGTTCCCAGCCCGGCAGGGGACTAGATGCCCGCTTGAACCCATGTCTTCGAATCGGCCGCCAAGGCGCATACCCACTCGGGCAAATCGAGGCAGCCGCGTTCGGTGATAGCCGCGAACCCGATCGTACCGTGAATGATCTTAGCGATATCGCGCTGATGCGCCCTTCACCTTGCGGACCGGGCTGTCGTGAACCGTGCCCGCCGTCCGCGGTCTCGGCCATCCCGGCTTCCCCGCCTTTCTCTAGTTCAGTGGCCAGCCCTCGCGGGCGGAACGTTGACGCCGCCGGCCGGGCGCAGCAAGCGTTAGATTTCGTGTTAGCCCCCAGGGAAAAGGCCCGGCATCCACCGCTCCGCGTATTTTGCCGGAAAGGCCAGATGCAGCGGCGCACGCGTACTTTCGGAGCGTAGAGCCCCGGCCTTGAGAAGGGCCGAGGTGATCCGGCGTGCAGCGCGCGCGCTCATGCCGAGCATGGAATCGACCTCGCCGCGCTCCAGAATGCCCTGATAGAGGATAGCCTTCAGCACTAGATCGGATTTCGGGGGCAGGTTTCCGGCCCGCATCTCTTCCTCAGCCCAGATCATGATCCGGGCGCGCAATCGATCCGCCTGCATCAGCGAGCCCATGAATTCGACCTGATCAATGCTAATGCGCAAGAACAATTCAACAAAGGACGCCAGAGCCGCTTCGCTGAGCGTGCCGCGTCCATCCCTATCGCCGCGCCTGTCCCCGTCGCAGGCTTGCAAATGGGCTTTATAGTCCGCCTCTCGCCGCGCGAGGCCGCGCGCGACCGACCAAAGCCCGCGCGTGTCGAGAGAATTCCGCAGCATGGCGTAGGACATCAGACGTGCAACGCGCCCGTTGCCGTCCATGAAAGGGTGCACCCAGAGCAAGCGATGATGGGCGCAGGCAGCGGCCAGGATCGACTCGATGCGGCCAGCGCGCGCGTAGCCCTGATGCAGCCGCTCCAGAAAGCGCGGAACAGCGCCAGGGCTCGGCGGAATGTGGCGTCCGACCTTCACATAGCACTCACGCAGCTTGCCAGGTACGACGGAAAGCTTCTTCTTTGTCTCGGGGTCTTCCACAAAGAGCAGGTCTTCCGGCAGCAACTCGCAGAAGCGGCGGTGAATCTCAATGATGGACGCCGGAGCGGTTGGAGGCTGTTCGAGCCCGCCGTCATCGATCCATTTCTGGACGGTGATATGCGCCTTGGCTTCGAGTTGAAGGAC
>CAYUEM010000293.1:0-2496 GCA_964442925.1 uncultured Hyphomonadaceae bacterium | reverse complement strand
CTCAAAAACCAATATAAACAAAGATAGACTCCTTTTCACTTCCACCACCTGAGCAATGGCCTTTTGCGCCAGGGGTGCGTCCTCAATCCTCGCAGCCTGCTAGCTATAGTCTGCGATGCGGCTGAGCCGGTTGCCGCGAAACTCGAAAAACGAGGCACCGCGCACCCTGACGGTTTCGCCCGCCCGTGTGCCATTTGGCAGGTCAACAGCCGCCTTGCCCTCGAACTCGACCTCGGCGGCGGCGCGGTCTTCAAGCGCGATCATGTTGATCAGCTTCTGCCGGCGATAGGAAAAGGCATTGCCCGACAGCTCCGCGACACTGCGCATGGCCTCGCGGCCCTCAAGGCGCATTGACTGGCCGGTATTGGAAATGTTCTCGAAAACGACGTCTTCGGTGACAAATTCCAGCATGCCGTCAATGTCGCGCGCATTGTAGCAGGCGATATACTGTGCGATCACATCGTTAATCAAAGCAGGGGCCCCTTTCTGGTCCGGCACCGAGGCGCGGCCCGGCCCGACATTTTCGCAGCCTGCACCATTTACAAGGCGGCGAACTCTAATTTTATCCGCCACAGACAAACGGAGTGAATCTCGAATGGCCTTACGTATCGCAGTTGTCGGCGCAACCGGCAATGTCGGACAGGAAATGATGAACATACTTGATGAGCGGATGTTCCCCGCCGACGAGGTGTTCGCCGTCGCATCGCAAAGGTCCAAAGGCCGTGAGGTCAGTCTTGGCGACCGGACATTGAAATGTCAGGTGCTCGACGACTTTGATTTTTCGAAGATCGACCTGTGCCTGATGTCCGCCGGCGGTTCGGTTTCTCGCGAATGGTCGCCGAAAATCGCGGCACAGGGCGCGATCGTGATCGACAATTCTTCGGCCTGGCGGATGGATGCCGACATCCCGCTTGTCGTGCCGGAAGTGAACGCAGACGCGGTGATGGGCTATGCGGCCCGCAACATCATCGCCAATCCCAACTGTTCCACTGCCCAGCTCGTGGTTGCGCTCAAGCCGCTGCATGATGCAGCCGGCATCAGGCGCGTTGTCGTGGCGACCTATCAGTCGGTGTCCGGCAGCGGCAAGGCGGCGATGGACGAGCTGTGGAACCAGACCAAGGGCATTTACGTCAATGATCCGGTCGAGCCGGTCGAATATCCAAGGCAGATCGCTTTCAATGTGATCCCGCATGGCGGCGATTTCCTGGCGAGTGGCTACACGACCGAAGAGCAGAAAATGAGCGATGAGGTCAAAAAGATCCTCGATCCGGCGATAAAGCTGACAGCGACCTGCGTGCGCGTTCCGGTCTTTGTCAGCCATTCCGAAGCGGTGCACATCGAGTTTGAAAATCCGATCACGCCGGGCTCGGCGCGCAAGATCCTGCGTGCAGCCCCCGGCGTGATGCTGGTCGATGACCCGCAAGAGGAGCTTTACATCACTCCGGTCGAGGCGGTCGGCGAATGGGCCACTTTTGTCTCGCGCGTGCGCCGCGATGAAACCGTGGAGAATGGTCTGGCGCTGTGGTGTGTGTCTGACAATCTGCGCAAGGGCGCAGCGCTCAATGCCGTGCAGATCGCCGAGGAGCTTCTCAATCGCGGTGTGCTCAAGCCGGAAAAAAGCTGAAACGGAAGATCGCGGGCGGCGTCGAATGGGGCAGGTTTGGTTAACCAAACCGGTCTTTATTCGCTGCAACTGTAAAAGGTGAGGTCGATTGCCCCGATTTCGTCAGAATTGCCTGTGATGGCTGGCTTGAATGTAATTTTGCGCACATTCACGCGCGCCGCCCCTGCTTGGCACTGGCTTGTGGCAGACCGCGTTTGTGAGACTGAATTTGATTGTGTCTGGAGAGATCGCTCATGTTGCTTGCCCTGATGCAGGACACCACCGTCACGGCGCTTCCGCAGGAGGACGCCGGGTTTTCGATGGTCGGGCTGCTGCTTGAAGCTGACCCTGTTGTCCAGCTGGTGCTGTTGGTCCTTCTGGTCGCAAGCATCTGGTCATGGGCAATCATTGCCGAGAAGCTGTTTACCCTTGGCGGCGCGAGGAAGAACGCTCGCAAATATGAAGAGGCGTTCTGGACCGGGCGACTCGATGAAATGGAAGCGCGACCCGGTGCCGGCGGTGATCCTGCCGCGCGGGTGTTCGCCTCGATTTCGCGGGAATGGAATGATGCACGGCGCGGCCAGCCTGAGCCGGCGCTGGCACCGCAGATCGTCAGTCGTGCCGAGCGGTCGATGCGCGCGGCGGTTGACCGCGAACTCAGCCGCCAGAGCGGCGGGCTGGGCGTGCTTGCCTCTGTGGCCTCGGCTTCGCCCTTCATTGGCCTTTTCGGCACGGTCTGGGGGATCATGAATGCGTTTATCGAGATTTCCGAGCGCCAGGACACAAGCCTTGCCAGTGTTGGTGGGCCGATTGCTGAAGCGCTGTTCGCGACCGGCCTCGGCCTGGTGGCGGCGATCCCGGCCGTGATTTTCTTCAACAAGTTCTCAACCGAC
>CAYUEM010000292.1:0-2529 GCA_964442925.1 uncultured Hyphomonadaceae bacterium | reverse complement strand
CCAGAAGCGCATGCCCGGTCTTTTCCCAATGGTTGCGGCGCTCCAGCGATCCTTCTGGATCGACGAGAATGTCGGCAATGTTCTGGACATCGCGCACCTCATTGTCGCCGCGGCGCACTTCGCTCAAGGGATTGAACCTGACCGAGGCGGCATGGGTTGGCTCGAACCGCAGGCAGTGGGAGAAGGTCGACCGCCAGCCAGAGGTGAGATCCCAGTTCTCGCCCTTGATGTCGTGAATGACGGCGCTGCCGGTCCAGCCGAGCAAGGTGGGCACCACGAGCCCAACACCCTTGCCGGAGCGGGTCGGCGCGAAGGCCATGACATGTTCAGGTCCGTCATGACGAAGATAGGCATTTTTCCAGCGCCCGAGAAACACCCCGTCCTCGACCAGTAGCCCAGCCCTGCGCACATCACGCGCACTGGCCCAGCGCGCTGAACCATAAGTGGTGAGATGTTTCTTCGAGCGCGCCCGCAGCAGCGAGCCGATCATGGCGACGACAGCGCCAAGAAACCCGCCGCCAGCCGCCATGAGGCCGGCGTGCGCAAACACACCCGGCGCATAGGCTTCATAGGCATACCACCACTGGAACAGGCGCCAGGGGCGATAGACCGGCCAGTCTTCAAACATGAACCATGGCCGGCCAAGCCCCGGCTGATAGCCCAACGCATGCGCTGTCCACTGCGTCGCGCCCCAGACGGAAAAGAGGATGATCAGGCAGACCAGAAAAATGGTGCCGATGAGAACTTTCGTGCCGGTCATGAAGCGCTCCGAACAGACAAGGAGAGCGCTCAAGCATCAGACAGAATGAACCTCCCGCCCAGACGGGAAAGCCGCAAGAGTTCGCAAGGCGATGTGTTTGAATCGCGTAGTGGAGAATAAGGGTCGGGACCCATTAATGGGTCCCGACCCAAAATTATGAAATTTTAATCAAGTAAAATAACTTCTTTTATTGAGAGCATTTGTCGATGCATTGGATGAAATCTCTATTTGAATTTTCAGACATTCCTAAATAAACAAGACTGCAAAGTGAACGGGACGCGACCGATCGGTTTTTTTGCAACTCCCGATGGCCGGTTGCCGATGCCCGCGTCAACGCCCCATCCCCCGCGCTCTGCCGACCGTCCAGTCGATGCCGCTACCCCGCGCTTTCACGCTAATTTCCGCGCCGCGATAGCGCTCAAGCTCTGGTCGCCAGGGCACAAGGGTAAATTCCATTGAACGGGCCACCAGCGCGAAACGGCCCTGGGCCAGGTCCACCGGGTGCTCATAGACACCGTTGATCGCCATGCCGTCTTCGAGCTTGAGGAACGCGCCCTTGCCGCGAATGCTGGCTGCGGCGGATTTCAATTCCTCAGCAGCGAGCCGACGCTGGATATCTGATCTGATCTGGCCGTCATCCCCAAGCCAGCCTTCGCGCTCCAGGAAAGCGCGCCGCGCGGCTTGTGCCGAAAGCACGTCCTGTCCGAACCCCCGGCCTGCAACTTTTACCCCCTCCACGCCGTCGAGCCAGGCCGGAGCGCGCCGCTCGATCTGCGCCTCGACAGACAGCCATGATTTCACCTCCATGCGCACCCCGCCTGTGCGGGCCGCTTCAAATCGGGCGGCCTTGCCGAGATAGTCGGCACCAATCGCAAATCGCCCATCGGCCTCGCGGCTCACAAGACCTGCCCGGCGCATCGCCTCGAGGCGGCGCACATGCGCAAGGCGATAGTCAGCCCTCGATGCCGGATCGAAGCTTAGATGCAAAGCGTCTGAGTACACTCCTCCATTCAGGGCCGCGATGCTGGCAATGCTTCTGTCCGACGCGCGCGGCATGGCTGGTGCCGGCGCGATCTCCACGACCGCGCCCCTGGGCGGCACAGCGCCTGGCAGGGTCTCGCCGAGGCCGACATGCCAGCGCTCGCCATCAAGCGCTTCGAGGATCAGGTAGCGGCGATTGCGAAGCTCATCCTCGGGGCCGTCGGTCACAACCCGTCCGACGATCGTGCGGGCGTTTTCATGGCCCGGATCATAGACCCTGCCCAGTGGGCCATCGCCCGTGGTGAAGGCGGCGGCGATTTCGCGAATACGGTCGCCCTCGCGTCCGATGGATCGCAACCTGTTGGTCCAGCCTTCCTCAAGCGTCCAGCGTTCGCCATTCTGTGCCGACGCAAGCCCCATCTCTTTCAGGTGTGCGAGGCGTCGCCGGATCAGGGCGCGGTCAAACCGGCTGGAGCCAGCCGCGTCATCAGGGCGGTCGAGCGCCCCGGTTCGTGCAAGGCGCTCGATCTTCGCATCCAGTCCTGTCAGCCGGCCCGCAGTGACATCGCGTTCCTGAGCGCGGGCAATATCGAGATCGCGGCGGGGTCCGAGTTCATCTGTTACGATCGCGCTGGCGAGCTCGCGCAAGCCCTCGGTCAGATAGTCGCGCGCGATGATGAGATCGCGTCCCAGCTCATCCTTGCCGCGCACCACAATGTGGGTGTGGGGATGGCCGGTATTGTGATGGTCGACGGCGACCCAGTCCAGCTCGGTGCCGAGGTCCTTTT
>CAYUEM010000291.1:0-2529 GCA_964442925.1 uncultured Hyphomonadaceae bacterium | reverse complement strand
GCGTCAGTTCGATCTCGCCATGTTCGGCGAGTTCGTGCTCGATTTTCGAAAGCGCGGCGCGCAGCTCGCGCATGCTCATCTGTTTTCCCATGTCCGCCACCTTCTGTTTGTGACACAATTTGTGCCACGCCGGGCTTCGCCTCACAAGAGCGCAGGGCGCGCCTTGACAGTTTCCGGAGACGTGCGCACTGAAATTTCATGCCGGACATGCCCGTCTTTCCCGCCGTCACGACGCTCGCAGCGCCGGCCTTTGTCCTTGCCGTGGTCATCGAATGGTGGGCCGTGGCGACCGGCCGGGCGCGAGGGCGCTACACGACGGCCGATGCGGTCACGTCGATGGCGATGGGGCTCGGCAATGTCGTCGTCAACACGCTGACCGGGGCGGCTGCGCTCTGGCTGATGATGCTGGTCTGGCCGTGGCGGCTGGCCAGCCTCCCGGTGACATGGTGGAGCTTCGTCGCGGTGTTTGTGCTCTATGACCTGATCTATTACTGGAAGCACCGGTTTGCCCACCGGATGCGCTGGTTCTGGATGGAGCATGTCACGCACCATTCCTCGACGCATTACAACCTGACGACCGCGCTGCGCCAGCCATGGTTCGGGCCGTTTACGGGGCTGATCATTCTCGGCTGGCCGCTGGTGCTGGTCGGGTTTCATCCGTCATACGTGTTCTTCGCCGGCGGGCTGAACCTGCTGTATCAGTTCTGGATCCACACCGAGGCGATCGACAGGATGCCGCGCGCATTCGAGGCGGTGATGAACACGCCAAGCCACCACCGCGTGCACCACGCGATCAATCCGCGCTATCTTGATCGCAACTATGCCGGTGTGTTCATCATCTGGGACCGGTTATTCGGCACATTCGAGGCCGAGCGCGGCGATGAACCCTGCGTTTACGGCATCGTCAAGCCGCTTGGCAGCCACAACCCGCTCGTCGTCGCCTATCACGAAGCCGCCGCGCTCGCCCGCGATTGCGCCAGCGACGGACTGCGTCCATGGCGCTGGATCGCCCGCCTCGTCAATCCGCCCGGATGGAGCCCGGACGGCGCGCATAACCGCTCCGAAGACATCCGCGCACGCTGTCAGGGCGAAGCTGGCGATGCCGCGCGGCCCAACGGCTGAAAACATCCCGGAACGGACTGTTATTTCAGCGTCTTTCCAATTTCCCTTTTGCCGCCAAACCCCCTATAAAAACGGGAGTTTTCGAATCGATGAGAAAGACTGAAGCCGATGGCCGAAACGATTGATGAGACACCGGAATACGGCGCCCAATCCATCAAGGTTCTCAAGGGCCTCGAAGCGGTGCGCAAGCGTCCCGGCATGTATATCGGCGATACGGATGATGGCTCCGGCCTTCACCACATGATCTACGAAGTCGTCGACAATGCCATCGACGAGGCGCTGGCCGGCCATGCCGACAAGGTCATCGTCACCCTTCACGCCGATGGCAGTGCGGAAGTGTCCGACAATGGCCGCGGCATTCCGGTGGACTGGCATGAGAGCGAAAACCGTTCTGCGGCTGAAGTGATCATGACCGAGCTGCATGCCGGCGGCAAGTTTGACCAGAATACCTACAAGGTTTCCGGCGGCCTGCACGGTGTTGGCGTGTCTGTCGTCAACGCCTTGTCGCACTGGCTGGAGCTGCGCGTGCATCGCGGCGGCAAGGAGCACTTTGTGCGCTTCGTCAATGGCGGGTTTACCGAAGCCCCGCTGGCGGTCGTCGGCGAAAGCCCGCGGCTTGATGATGGCCGGGCTTATACCGGCTCGCAGGTGCGTTTCATGGTCTCTGATGAGACCTTCACAATGACGCAATTCAATGCCAGGACGCTGGAGCACAGGCTGCGTGAGCTGGCCTTTCTCAATTCCGGCGTGCGCATTGTTTTCAATGATCTGCGCGGGCCCGAGCCGGTCGAAGTCGTTTTGCAGTATGATGGTGGGGTGAAAGCCTTTGTCGAGCATCTCGACCGCCAGAAATCGGCCCTGATCCCGGATGTTATCCACGTCATTGGCGAGAAGGACGGCATCACGGTCGAGGCCGCGCTGGAGTGGAATGACAGCTATCATGAAACCGTTCTGTGTTTCACCAATACCATCCCGCAGCGAGATGGCGGCGCGCATCTGGCAGGCTTTCGCGGTGCGTTGACGCGGATCATCAACAAATATGCCAGCACCAGCGGCATCGCGAAAAAGGAAAAGGTCGAAATCTCCGGCGATGATGCGCGTGAGGGGCTGACCTGCGTCCTCAGCGTCAAGGTGCCCGATCCGAAATTCTCCTCGCAGACCAAGGACAAGCTGGTCTCATCGGAGGTGCGCCCGGTGGTTGAAAGCCTGATTGGTGAAAAACTCGCCGAATGGTTCGAGGAAAATCCCAAGCCGGCGCAGGCAATCATGGAGAAGGTGGTCGAGGCGGCGGCTGCGCGCGAGGCGGCGCGCAAGGCGCGCGAACTGACCCGGCGCAAATCCGCACTCGACATCACCTCACTGCCCGGCAAGCTGGCCGATTGCCAGGAGAAAGACCCTGCGAAGTCC
>CAYUEM010000290.1:0-2533 GCA_964442925.1 uncultured Hyphomonadaceae bacterium | reverse complement strand
GGTCGAGGGGGCCGATGCGGCTCGGGACCGGGAGGCCCGGCGGCGTCGTGGCCTGCTCTTCGGGCAACCATGCGCAGGGGATCGCGCGCGCGGCCCGTCATTTCGGCCTGCCGGCGCTGATCGTCATGCCCTCTGACGCCCCGAAAGTGAAATGCGAGGGTGTGCCGGGCGATGGCGCGCAAATCCATTTCTATGACCGTGAAAGCGAGAGCCGCGAAGAGATAGCCGAAGCGCTGG
Organism: uncultured Hyphomonadaceae bacterium; assembly: GCA_964442925.1. Classification (GTDB taxonomy): domain Bacteria; phylum Pseudomonadota; class Alphaproteobacteria; order Caulobacterales; family Hyphomonadaceae; genus UBA5336. The sequence goes on along the minus strand of CAYUEM010000290.1, from coordinate 2,296 downwards.
CGACCGAGCGCGCAGCTGTGCTCGTGCCGAGCTATGACGACCTGCACATCATAGCCGGGCAGGGGACCGTCGGGCTGGAATTGCAGCGCCAGGCCGGGCAGAGACAGCTGCAGCTCGATCATGTGCTGTGCTGCGCGGGCGGTGGCGGCCTGATTACCGGCACGGCGCTTGCCTTTGATGACAACCCGCAGCGGCCCGCTTTCTGGAGCGTCGAGCCTGCCGGCCATGATGACTGGGCGCGCTCGATTGCCGCCGGAGAGATCCTCGCCAATCAGCCGGGCACGCACTCATTCTGCGATGCGATATTGACGCCGCAGCCGGGCAGGATGCCGTTCGCGCTGGCAAAAGGACGCCTTGCAGGCGGACTGGTGGTCAGCGACAGCGAAGTGAAGGCGGCGATGCGGTTTGCCTTCCGCCATCTCAAGCTTGTGGTCGAGCCAGGTGGCGCGGTGGCGCTTGCAGCCGCATTGCGCGGGCTGAGAGAAGACATGCGCGGCGGTAAGGTCGCAATCATCCTCTCCGGCGGCAATGTCGATCCCGATATATTTGTATCGGCGCTTCAACACGATTGAAACAAAATCGCGCGAGATTGCATTTGTCCGGTTTCGACAATAGAATTTGGCCCGGAAATAAATAGTGAAGTGGAGACCAAGTCATGCCGGCTCGCAGATTGCTCATGCTAATTGCATGTCTTGGCTTTGGTACAATTGCGCATGCGCAGTCAGGTGCCACTGGCGGAAATTACGGTATTGAACGGAGCACTGGCAAGGTGATCTGCACCGATGATGCCGATGACCGTCAGAACAGTGATGATCCCAGCTATGCGCGCGCAGCCGCCTGGGACCGGATGGTGCTGGGAGAGAACAATCCCTGCAATCGCGACCTGAATGCGCTTGACGGCGGGACATGGGGCGAAAGCGCGCCATTTGCGGGCACGGACAGTGCGGGACGCGCGGCGCAGTTTCGTCTCTATGTCCTGCATCAGCGTTTCAACTGGCTCATCGGGTCTTCCACCGGTTTGCAGGACAATGGACAGCCGGCGAGCTTCGCCCCGATCCGCAACTCGCCGGAGTTTCGCCAGCGATTTTGCAGCGCCAAGGCGGCGTTCAGTGTCGGGACGGCATCGTTTGAAGGCCCGACCGAACCCAATCGCCGGCTGGCCCGCAGCCGCGGCGCACGCGTAGGGGGGGCTCTGGCAGACCTCAGAAATGCCTGCCCGGACGGCCCGATCCCGATCCTCTTTGCAATCAACCTGGGTGAAAACCAGAATGATCTCGATTGTACCGGCGAGCCCGGCTGCCTGCAGCGCTCGGCCAATCAGCGCCGGCTGATCATCGTCGCTGCGACCGATCTCGCGATCGATGTCGATCTTGAACAGGCGCTGCGTTCCGGTCTGTCAGGTCAGCAGGTGTTCAGTGATTTCTCTGTCGGTGACTATGATCTTTTCGAGGTGACGTCGCTGTGATGGCGCTGCTGAGGTTCCTTGAGAATGGGCTCGATATTTTCGGCAAACTTTTAGACTTCGTTGTCTATGCGACGGTCGCGGTCGGCGCTTTCATCGTTGCGCGCCTTGTGCTGGGGGACTTGGAATATGGCGTATTCGCTCAGTATGCGGGCGCTCTCGTCGCGGCGCTTGTCGCAGCAGGGATCGCCCGTGTCGTGTGGTGGCTCGTCAAGGTTCTCAGCGTCTGAGCCGAGGCGTTTGGGGAGATTTGCGCCCTTGGGCGGTTTCCGACCAAATTGCATCACTTGGCCGCTTGGATTTTTTCGTCAGGGCTAGGAGCGTTAAGTCCGGCGATGCTGGCATCGGCGGACCTTTGCGCGACGACGATCCTGGCGGAAAAGACGAGTGGTCGATCGATAATCTCCGCAGCAGACGGTCATATTGAAAGCGTTCTTGCCGTTCGACGCTGGAGTGCCTTTTGCGCTCTGACAGCGTCGCAATCCTCCCAGCATGCTCGCATGCTGGTCCGGTATGCTCCTCGCCAGAACACAAAATTCACCCCGCCAAGTGGTGCAATTTGGTCGGAAACCGCCCTAACCGAGCATTTCAGCCGCTTTTGCGCCGAAATAGGTGATGATCCCGGCTGCACCCGCGCGCTTGAACGCCAACAGCGTTTCCAGCATCACCCGGTCGCCATCAATCCAGCCGCGCTCGGCGGCGGCCACGATCTGCGCATATTCGCCTGAAACCTGAAATGCGATGGTCGGAACCGCAAAACTCTCCGACACGCGCTGGACAATGTCGAGATAGGGCAGGCCGGGTTTGACCATGACCATATCGGCGCCCTCGGCA
>CAYUEM010000289.1:0-2567 GCA_964442925.1 uncultured Hyphomonadaceae bacterium | reverse complement strand
TCCTGGAAACCGACCTGTTCTATCAGGGCATCCGCCCGGCCGTGAATGTCGGCCTGTCGGTGTCGCGCGTTGGCTCTGCTGCGCAGACCAAGGCGATGAAGAAGGTGGCCGGCTCGATGAAGGGTGAGTTGGCGCAGTATCGCGAGATGGCGGCGTTTGCGAAGTTTGGCTCCGATCTCGATGCGGCCACGCAGAAACTGCTCAACCGCGGTGCCCGCCTGACCGAGCTTCTCAAGCAGCCGCAATATTCGCCGCTGCTGATGGAAGAACAGGTCTGCGTGATCTATGCCGGCACGCGCGGCTATCTCGATGACGTCCCGGTCGGCGATGTGACGCGCTATGAGGCAGAGCTCCTGTCCTTCCTGCGCGGGCAGAAGAAATCCCTGCTGGAGAAGATCGCTGCTGAAAAGGCGCTGTCGGATGATATCGAGGACGGCATCAAGGGCGCGCTGGACGAATTCACCAAGAGCTTTGCCTGACCTTTCGGCGCGTATTGCTGATTACGAGGACGTACCTTAAAAATGGCCAGCCTGAAGGAACTCAAGGGCCGGATCTCCAGCGTGAAATCCACGCAGAAGATCACCAAGGCCAAGCAGATGGTCGCCGCGGCCAAGCTGAAGCGTGCGCAGGAGGCCGCTGAGGCTTCGCGGCCCTATGCCACGCGCCTTGCCGCGGTGATTGCCAATCTGACGGCGGCCGCTTCCGGTGGCGAAGGCGGGCCGAAACTGCTCGCCGGAACGGGGCGTGAGGATGTGCACCTGCTTCTGGTGCTGACTGCGGAACGCGGGCTGTGCGGCGGGTTCAATAGCTACACGGTCAAGCGGGCGAAACAGGAAATCGGTCAGCTGCGCGCTGCCGGCAAGAGCGTGAAGATCATCACCATCGGCAAGAAGGGCCGCGAACAGCTCGGCCGCGAATATGGCGACATGTTCATCGATCATGTCGATCTGTCGGAGGTGAAGGGCAACAATTTCACCGAGGCCGCGATTGGCTTCGGCAATGAGCTTGCCCACCGGTTCGAAGCCGGCGAGTTTGACGTTGCCACGCTGATTTTCTCCGAGTTTCGAAATGTCATCAGCCAGGTGCCGGTGGCGCGCCAGCTGATCCCGGCCCGGCCGCCGGAAGATGCCGCGGTCATCGACCTGAAAGGCGCGATCTATCAGTATGAACCGTCCGAGGAGGCAATCCTGGAAGCTCTGCTGCCACGTTATCTCAACACGCAGCTGCTCTCGGCAATGCTGGAAAGCGCGGCGGGCGAACAGGCCGCCTCGATGACGGCGATGGACAATGCCACACGCAACGCCGGTGATCTGATCAATGATCTCAGCCTGAAATACAACCGCGCCCGTCAGGCGCAGATCACCAAGGAGCTGATCGAGATCATCTCCGGCGCGGAAGCGCTTTAACCGGTCTGGAGACACGCCATGAGCTATTGGGTTTACGAAAACCGCATTGCCAAGCGCGCCCGGATCCATCTTGGCAGCTGCCGCTACTGCAATGACGGTGCCGGTGTCGGCGGCGACACCAGCAATGATGATGATGAGTGGCACGGGCCGTTCGATACGTTTTCGGCAGCTGAAGCACTGGGCAAGTCGCTGCCGTATTCCGATGTGCGCGCCTGTGGCGTTTGCAAGCCGCAGCAAGCGGCCAGGGACGAGCTGGTCGTCGAGGACGCGCCGCTGAAGGCGGGTAGCACGGCTGCGACGGCACAGTCCGGCACCCGTCTGGCGGCAGGCAAAACTCCGCAGCCTGAAGCCAGTCCGGCAAAGTCGGGCCCGCAACGTTCTGCCAGCGCAGCCCCTGCAACCGACGCGCAGGTTGGATCGCCAGCACCCGCACAATCGAAGAACAAGACGAAGTCCGCTCCAAAGGAGAAGATGCGAATGAGCAGTCCGGCCAATTACAAGGGCAAGGTTTCACAGATTATCGGCGCTGTTGTCGATGTCGAATTCGACGGTAACCTGCCGAATATCCTCAATGCCCTTGAAACGGAAAATAATGGTTCACGCCTAGTGCTCGAAGTTGCCCAGCATCTCGGCGAGAACACCGTGCGCACCATCGCCATGGACTCCACCGAAGGACTTGTGCGCGGGCAGGGCGTGGCCGATACCGGGCGCGCGATCACGGTTCCGGTTGGCGCAGCGACGCTCGGTCGGATCATGAATGTCATCGGCGAGCCGATTGACGAGCTTGGCCCGCTGAACGCCGATGCCGAGCGCGCGATCCACCAGGAGGCCCCGGCATTTGTCGATCAGTCGACCGAATCGGAAATCCTCGTGACCGGCATCAAGGTGATTGATCTGCTCTGCCCTTATGCCAAAGGCGGCAAGATCGGTCTGTTTGGCGGTGCCGGCGTCGGCAAGACCGTACTGATCATGGAACTGATCAACAATATCGCGAAACTGTTCGGCGGCTATTCGGTGTTTGCCGGGGTCGGTGAGCGCACGCGCGAGGGCAATGACCTCTATCATGAGATGATCGACTCCAAGGTGATCAATCTCGATGGCGAAAGCCGCGCAACACTGGTTTACGGCCAGATGAACGAGCCGCCCGGCGCGCGCGCCCGG
>CAYUEM010000288.1:0-2578 GCA_964442925.1 uncultured Hyphomonadaceae bacterium | reverse complement strand
TGCAATCGCCGCGGCTTATCAGGGTACAGATCCGCAATTGTGCGCTTATTGTCTTATTGATCAGTTAGTCGCGACCAGAAATAATCAGGAGATACAAGACCAGTGATTGCTTTACTCTGCTACCCAAGCAATATCAAGAACCGCTGAGTCGAGGACGAACGGCGCTTGCATACGACAGCGCAAGCGCGGCGCACGCAATTAAGAGTGGCAAAATCACTATATCAGCGGGAACAATAATCCGCCGAGGGCGCGAAACATTCAGCGCCCTCTGCGCAAGCTCGGTAGTCAAAGTTGAGCCAAGCCGGAGTGCCACACCGGGTATGGGCCGCGACCGGTTCAGCTGACGACGTTTTCAGCCGGCCAGCTTTTGCACTTCCTCGGCGAAGTTGTCTTCCTCGACTTCGATCCCTTCGCCGAGCTGCAGGCGGACGTAGCCGACGAGGTCGATCGCCGTGCCGAGTTCCTTGGCTGCATCCTTAATGGCGTCTTTGACCTTGGCCTTGCCGTCGGCGGCCATGGCGACCGGGGCACCTCACACCCGAAGCGGCATCAGCACATATTGGGCATGTGCATCTTCCGGATCGAGAACAAGTGCCGGGCTGGCGGGGTCGCTGAACAGGAAATGCACCTCGCTGCCTTCGATCTGGCTGGCAATGTCGAGCAGGTATTTCGCATTGAAGCCGATTTCCATTGGCTCGGCGCTGTATTCGGCTTCAATCTCTTCCTGTCCCTGACCCGTTTCGGCATTGCTGACGGCCAGTGTCAGCCGGCCTTCGTCGAGCGACATCTTGACCGAACGCGAGCGCTCCGCAGACACGGTGGACACCCGGTCAACGGCAGCCTCGAACGCCTTGTTGTCGACCACCAGCAAGCGGTCATTGCCGCGCGGGATGACGCGGGCATAATCAGGAAATGAACCATCAATCAGCTTTGCGGTCAGCACCGCTGCACCCGACCGGAAGACGATCTTGGAATCGGTCACTTCGATCGTCACCGGTTCGCTGGCCGTATCGATCAGACGGCGCGCCTCTGCGATTGCCTTGCGCGGCACGATCACGCCTTCCAGCCCCTCACCGCCGGCGGGCAACGCCATTTCCGCCAGCGCAAGGCGGTGGCCGTCCGTGGCCACCGTGCGCAGCACCCGCCCGTCATTTCCGTCGCCTGCGTGAAGGTAGACTCCGTTGAGATAATAGCGTGTTTCCTCGGTCGAGATCGCGAAACGGGTCTTGTCGATCAGGCGGCGCAGATCGGCCGCGTCCAGTTCAAGCCGGGTGGCGCCCGCATCGCCAGTCATGGTCTGGAAATCGCTGGCCGGCAGTGTCGGAAGCGCAAAATTCGAGCGACCGGCACGAATGGCAAGACGCTGGTTTTCCGGTTGCAGTTCGAATTCGACATCGGCGCCAGACGGAAGTTTGCGAACCACGTCAAACAGTGTGCCGGCCGGCGCGGTGATCGATCCTTCTCTGGCGATCTGCGCGGGCGCGCTGTCAATGGCCTCAATGTCGAGATCGGTGGCGGTCAGTGTCAGCGCGCCATTTTCGGCGTGCAGCAGGACGTTCGACAGGATCGGAATCGTGTTGCGCCGCTCCACCACATTCTGGACATGTGAAAGGGCACTGAGAAGATCGCCACGTTCGATTGTCAGTTTCATGAATTGCTGCCTCTTGTCGCGCGTCATGTCCGGGGTTTCGGGTTGTTTTTCGCCGGAGCGGCCAACCGCGAGAATCGATCCGTCTTGCAAGGAGACGGGCCGACACACTCATCGAATTTGCGCAAAATGCAAGCCCTGCCGCAGGCTTTTCAGGCCGATGGCCTGTGCATCATTTCGCAAACAACCATCAATTTGTGTCCTTTTCACTTCGCAAGGCCCGATTGGCCCGCTAGAGGGGGGGCTGCGATACCGATCCCAGCAGGAGCCACTTTTGATGTCATCAAAACGCGCCGCCAGCGACCGCGCGGATGAAGCCCCGCGCACGTTGCAACAGAAAATCGTGCGCGAGCTCCGCGAGTGGGGCGCCACGCTGGCGGTTTTCCTGCCGATCTTTTTCGTGTTTTCGATGCTTGCCTTTGAGCAGCGGGTGATCCCCTCGGAAAGCATGATCCCCAATCTGCGGGTGGGTGACCGGGTGGCGGTGTCGAAATTCGCCTATGGCTACAGCCGCTATTCGGTGCCGTGGGGCGTGGGGCGTATCCTGCCTCTGTCTGGCGGGCGGATTTTTGCCAGCCAGCCTGAACGCGGCGACGTCGTTGTGTTCATGCATCCCCATTGGGACCGGGTGATGATAAAGCGGCTCATCGGCCTGCCCGGCGACAGGGTCGAAATGCGCGACGAGCAGCTCTTTCTCAATGGCGAGCCGGTGCCGACGGAATTTGCAGGTCGGCTGAACTACCTCCCGCAGGGCCGCTCGCGGTCGGAAAACGCCCGGGTCTATCGCGAGACATTGGGGGATAAATCCTACCTCACGCATCAATGGTCACCCGGATACAGCCTCGATTCCACCCCGCTCTTCATCGTGCCCGAGGGCCATTTCCTGTTCATCGGCGAAGGGCCGGTCAAGGCCGAGCTGCTGGCGTTCAT
>CAYUEM010000287.1:0-2589 GCA_964442925.1 uncultured Hyphomonadaceae bacterium | reverse complement strand
ATATGTCAGCGAGACCACCAACGGCTTCGAAGGCGCTCTTGCAATGATGAACCTCACCAGCCCGATCCGCATCGAGAAGAACGCGGAGAAAGCCGCAGACGGTCAGCCCGACTACCGCATCTTCGCCGGTGAAACCTCGACCGAAATCGGCGGCGGGTGGCTTCGCAAAGCCAAGGGATCGGGACGCGAATATGTCTCGATCACCCTGGCAGACCCGCAGATCGGCCCGCGCAAGATCTACGCAAACCTCGCCCCCGTGAAAGGCAAAAAGGGGCGCCACGTGATCCTCTGGAACCCGCGGGATTAAGGCTCAGATCCATCGCCAGTGAGCCACCCCGGAGATCGTCTCCGGGGCGGTTTTCCTGTTTGATTTCATGCCGCTAATGCGAGACCCGCACCGCGTGTTGGCATGGGTTTTGCTCTTCTGGATCGAAACCAGTGGGGATTTTCAGCGTTTGCATGCAGACCACTACACCTATCTCAGGAATGTAACGCTCGGCAGCTGGGCCTGGGAATTTTCGCGCCGATGGCCCGACTATTCAGGTGCACACACTCTTCATCTGGACGGCGCGTTGACGCGGACCCGCCGCCCCTGCGGTATGGAACTTCTTAGACTCTCAAGGCCCGAACCGGACGCTGCGCGCTTTGGCCTTTCCTTCTTCGTCAGCCCAAGACGCTCGTGCCTTGATGCACCGATCTTCTGGACCGAAGCAGCCAATCACCGTGTCGCCACTGTCGATGTCCGCGCCGTGAAGCCGAGCCTCAGGGATCGTTGCGGCGAAGGTCTGTTCAACCTGTCGCGTCTGACCTGTCCGCGATCCCTCTTCATTGATCATGACGGCACGCAACATCTGCGCATCGTCTACTGCAACCGTACGATCCAGCTGCGCTGCGAGGGCGATAGCCTCTTGTCTGGCGACGTTGATCTGCGCTTCATGCTGCGCTTCTTCGGACCGGTTGACGCCAGGATCAAGACGCTTCGCAGGCTGAAAATGGTTTATGATGGCTTCCTTCCCGAGCAGCCCACCGGCCCGCACTGGACCAGCACGGCGCTGGGTCTTCGAGACGCCCTGATCGCGCTGGACGTTCACCTGCTGGGCGGCTCGCATCGCGATGCGGCGATGGTCATTTACGGCGAAAAGGAAGGCCATGAGCGCTACAGCGAGCCCGATGAAAGCGTACGAAACCGCATGCGCAGGCTTCGCAAGAAGGGCCTTGCCCTGATGCAGGGCGGCTATCTGGACCTGATGAATCCTGCCCTTTCGGCAAGGGGATCGCTGGCCCCTGCCGGCTGAACGATCCCCCCGAAATCTTGCAAGCTGTGCTGAACTTTTCGCAGGTCCCCAAGCGACCGGAAAGGACAGGACATCATGACAACAATAGAAGAAAATGGCGGGCGCAGGAGCCCGTTCCTGCGCGCCCAGGAGGCGGCTGATTATCTCGGCCTGACACGCTCGACGCTGGAGCATTATCGCTGGGTTGGCGGTGGCCCGGCTTATCGCAAACATGGCGGTCTGGTCTTCTACCATATCGATGATCTGATCGAATGGTCCGAGCGCCGACGCTATCGTGACAGCGGCTCAAGGGCCCCGAAATGAGCTGTGCAAGGACGCTGCTCCTTGCCCTTGGCGCTTGCGGCGTGCTGATCTCAAGCGCGGTCATACCGGTTCGCGAACGCCTGATCTGGAACCGGACGCAGAGCGCGCCCATCGGCCTCTATTGGCGCAGCGACGGCCCGCTCACCCTGTGCGGGTGGGCCGTTGTCTCCGCCAGGTCAGAGGCCGGAATATGGACCTCATCGCATGGCTTTACTGGACCTGACTGGCCACTTGTGAAGCAGATTGTGGCCCTTCCCGGCGATGAAATCTGCCGCGAAGATGAGACCATACTGATCAATCAGACCGTGGTCGCCGAGGCGCTTGTGGAAGCGTCCGGCGGCCTTGAATTGCCGCGCTGGCACGGCTGTCATGTGTTGGAAAGCGGCGAGGTTTTTCTTCTAAACGACCATCCGAGATCACTCGATGGGCGTTATTTCGGGGTCATGAAGGAGGGCGATCTCGACGGTATGGCCGCGGTTTTGTGGAAAAAGCGATGACCAGCGATCTCGCAAGCGCTCGCAAGGATCGGCAAGGATTTGCAAGGCGGACCCGGAGGGCAAGATTAAAGGGTTGGCGCCCTCGGCCCCTTAACCCCTTGTCTGCACATCACTTTTTTGGCGCCTCTTGCGAGATCTTGTGGCGCCCTCCTTTCGGGAAAACCCAGATATTTCATTGGGTTAAGAGGGCGCCAGAGGCATTTGCGCCATGAGCGGGGATGATGAATTCACCCCGCGCCTGGGCAAGCTGGGCGATGTGGGATCAGGTGGCGGCAGGCGGTTCAGGACGCAGCTGAACCGCGCGGTCAGGCGACTGTCGCCGCCCCCTGCGAAGGCAGCCTTCAGCGGCGCGCAGATCGCGCGCGGCACCGGTGCCGGACGGGCGAGCCATTTCCGCCAGACACCCTACCCGAAATTCCGCATGCGCCGCGTCATGGTAAAGGTTCATATCGCGCGCGCTGGCCAGGGAATGGGCCAGGCCGCGTTCAGGGCGC
>CAYUEM010000286.1:0-2594 GCA_964442925.1 uncultured Hyphomonadaceae bacterium | reverse complement strand
CCAGGAGACGCGCTCATCGCCAGCCCGGCGGCCATGGCAAATCGATGTCTGTGCTGGTAGGCGGCCGAAGAGAGACGAACCTGCTCGTGGATAGCAAAGGCGTCGTCGCCCAACTCCGCGAAGATGTCTGGCAAGTCTGCGATGGAACTGGACGCATGCGCGGTTTCCTCGGCAAGCTGGTCGGTCAGCGTGCTGAGCGCCGCGCGCAGGGCCTCTGGTGGCGTCAGGCCGGCGAGCGCAAAGGCCTCGCCGATTTCAATCAAAATCGCAGGTTCGACGCTGCCCCGGTCGACAACATCGGCGAGATAATCGACAAGGAAGTTCAACGATAGAGCCGCGTCGCGGTCGCCTCCATTTGCGTCAATGCGCAGACTGTCAAGCGCCGCATGCAAGAGCGCATAATAGGCAGCCAAGCGTTTTACACGCGGACGTTTGAGCCGCGCTTCCTTGAACAGGGCGGTGACAAGGTGAGATGCGACACCCATGCGAGCCAGCATTTGGCCAAGCTCATGGACCGCGCCAGACTCTATCGCCTCAGGGAGGTGCGCGCCCAGTTCGTCGGCAATCTGAGGAAGGTCTGAAAATGGCTTTGGCATTGCGGACCTCCTAATCAATGCATCTCGAAGAGACCTGACAGATCATACAGTCTGGCTTCACGCGCTCCAACTCGAAAGACTATCGCTGAAACATCTTCAAGCCCGTGGGTCGACATCCAATCCGCCCTTGATTTTCGGCGAGGCGGCCCTGACGTTGGCTGACCGGACTGAAGTGATGCTTCCTGACGCGGCCAATGGCAATCAAAGCCAATTCGGCACACACCAGTCATTCCCCAGCAGCGTCGAGAATGCCCGCTTCCGGCGCGATCGAGCCTGAAGCGCTCGCTCTTCAGTCAGCCAGGCATCTGTTAAACGCGTCGTGCGCCTTCTCGCCGTACATCTGCAATCGTTGGATAGCCGTTCACCGCCATCAGCAAGTCCGCCTCCGCCAACATGCAGCGCAGCACATGGGCGGCCCCTTCCGCACCGCCGAGGGCCAGCCCATAGGTATAAGGTCGCCCGATGCCGACCATCGTGGCGCCAAGCGCAATTGCCTTGATCATGTCGGTGCCCGAGCGGACGCCTGAGTCGAAAAGAACTGGCATAGTGCCGGCACCTTCGACGACACCGGGCAGCATGTCGATCGCCGAAATGCCTCCATTGGCCTGACGACCGCCATGGTTGGAGCAGTACACCGCATCGACTCCAAGATCTGCCGCCTTGCGCGCATCATCAGGGTGACAAATGCCTTTCAAAATGATCGGCAGCTTCGTTGCCTGACGCAGCCACGGGATGTGGTCCCAAGTCAGGACTTCACCAAAAATACTTGCCCAGGTAAACACGGCGGTCTGCAAATCCTCAGCGGGCGGCTTTTTAAGCAGGCTCCGGAATACCGGGTCGCAGAAGTAATTCTCCAGCACATGGCCACGCAACTGGGGGAAGTTCGCACCCGTCAGATCACGTGGGCGCCAACCCGTGATCCATGTATCGAGCGTGATCACTAGAGCCTTGTAACCGGCCCGTTCCGCGCGGGTGATCAGGCTTTCAGCAAGCTCCCGGTTTTTGGGCGTGTAGAGCTGAAAATAGGCTGGCACGTCGCCGCAATGCTTGATGACCTCTTCCAGCGGATCATTCGCCAACGTGGATGCCATGAATGGTACACCGGTGAGCGCGGAAGCCTTCGCGGCGGCGATATCTCCATGCCCGTCCTGGGTGCAAATTCCATTGACCCCGATCGGCGCCATGAAGGCGGGATTTGGCAGCGTGTCGCCGAACAGATCCACCGAGAGGTCGCGTGTCGAGCAATCAACCAACATGCGGGGCACCATGCCCCAGTGTGCAAAGGCTGAGGCATTCCGGTCCTGAGTAAACTCGTCACCGCATCCTCCCTGGACGTAGCTCAACACATCTGGAGGGAGAGCCGTGGTGGCGCGCGCAACAAGATCGGCAAAGCTGATCGGATACTTCGGAACAACGCCCCGAAGACCCGCAAAGTATATCTCGTTCTGGAATGTTCCATATACGGGATCGCCAACGCGGTCAGTACTGTCTGCCAAGGTGTTTCCCCCAATCAGCGGTCAATCGATCTTCTGTAAGTCTACCGCTTCGCTCATCCTCGGTCGAGCCCTGTCAGCGCAGCGGCCATAGATCGCTATCGGAGTGCTGGCAACGGCTGCCATGCCTGACGCTTAAGGTTAGGATCGCGAGAGACAGTTTCCGTCAATGAATTGTCAGATGCTGTTCGGTTGAGAGCGTCAGCAACGGGCGCAGATGCAGACATAAGGATTCCGGCCTGGCAAGTGCATTGAGGCGTCATCGAATGGCAACTGACGGAGGAACTCATGCCATTTGATGTCGCAAGCGGGACGTGGATTACCTGGACCCGTGGCAAGCTGATTGGCCAGAAGGCGCCGTTGAAGCCGCAAGAGGTTTAGGCGATCCGGGTCCGTCTTGAGATCGCTGAAAAACGCCGCGGCCTGGCGCTGTTCAATCTGGCGATCGACAGCAAGCTGAGAGGCTGCGATCTGGTCTCTCTGCGGGTCGCCGACGTGCGAACAG
>CAYUEM010000285.1:0-2596 GCA_964442925.1 uncultured Hyphomonadaceae bacterium | reverse complement strand
TCCCGCGTCAGGCCCTGCATGCTGCGCGGCTCGGTTTTGTCCACCCGGTCAGCGGTGCAACCTTGCGTTTCGAAGCGCCATTGCCAGAGGACTTCGCCGCGCTCAAGGCTGCCCTGGCAACATTGCCCGTCACGCAAGGCGTATGACGCGCGCACGCCAAGCGCCCTACGCGGGGGCGCAGCACTCTGATACAATGGGGTTATGCCTGATTCTGTGAGTCCCCGCCCCCATATCGCCCGTCTGCCAGCTGATGCGATCAACCGTATTGCCGCTGGCGAAGTCGTCGAGCGTCCGGCCGCAGCGGTCAAGGAACTGGTCGAGAACGCGATTGATGCCGGGGCAAGCCATGTTTCGGTATCCATCGATTCCGGCGGGCTGAGGCGGATATGTGTCGAGGATGATGGCTGCGGCATGGAGGGCGGCGAAATCCTCACTGCGCTGGAGCGCCATGCCACATCGAAGCTGGCGCCCGGCCCTGATGGGCGTGTTGACCTGCTCAACATCCATTCGATGGGCTTTCGCGGCGAAGCGCTGCCCTCGATCGCCAGCGTGTCGCGCATGACCCTGACATCGCGCGCACCGGGCTGCGAGACAGCCGAGGTGTTTGTCGAAGCGGGCCGTATCGAAGGCCCGAAGCCTGCTGCCTGGACCGGACGCGGCGCGAGCGGCACACTGATCGAGGTGCGCGACCTCTTCCATGCGACGCCGGCGCGGCTGAAATTCATGAAGTCGGAACGCGCCGAGACCATGGCGGTGACCGACACGATGCGCCGTCTGGCCATGGCGCGCGCCGATATCGGTTTCACACTGGAAAGCAATGGCCGCGCGATCCTGCGCCATGCGGGCGAAACCGGCGAGGCGAGCGAAGCCCGGCTGGCCCGGCTCGGCGCAATCATGGGGCGGGAGTTTCGCGAGAATGCAATCGCGATCGAGGCCGAACGCGAAGGGGTCACCGTGTCGGGCTTTGCCGGCCTGCCGACGCTCAATCGCGGCAATGCCCAGATGCAGTTCCTGTTCGTCAATGGCCGGCCGGTCAAAGACCGGATGCTGAACGGAGTGATCCGCGCGGCCTATGCCGATTTTCTCGCCCGTGACCGCCACCCGATGGCGGCGCTGTTCGTCGAACTCGATGCAGAATTTGTCGATGTCAATGTCCACCCGGCCAAGACCGAGGTGCGCTTTCGCGATGCCGGCAATGTCCGCGGGCTGCTGATCGGGGCGCTGCGCCATTCGCTGGCCGGTGCCGGTCACCGCGCCAGCACGAGCATTGCCGGCGAGGCGCTGGGCAAGGTGCGTCCCGAACCGCCACGCGCAGACATTTATGCCCGCTCCAGCCTGTGGGCAGAGGCTCAGGTCCGGCCCGCTGCGACGGGCATTCCCAGCGGGATGCAGGAACCGCTGCAACCGGTCTGGCAGGCACAGGGCAGCCCGCCCGCAGATGCGCTCGCCCCCTCAGCCCGTGTCGAGCCGGAGGCAGCGCCGGATGCGCAGGCCTTTCCGCTCGGTGTCGCCCGTGCGCAGCTGCATGAAACCTATATCGTCGCGCAGACCGCAGACGGCATCGTCATTGTCGATCAGCATGCCGCGCATGAACGCCTCGTCTATGAGGACATGAAGCGCCAGATGGAAGCAGGCGGGGTGAAGCGCCAGTCGCTGCTGATCCCCGATGTCGTGGAGCTCAGCGAGGATGAAGCGGCACGCGTGATCGAGCGGGCGGACGAACTGGCCGAGCTGGGTCTTGAAATTGAACCCTTTGGCCCCGGCGCGGTCTGTGTGCGCGCGACCCCGGCCCTGTTCGGGCAGATGGATGCAGGTGGGCTGATCCGCGATCTTGCCGATGATTTCGCCGAATATGATGCCGGGCTCGCGCTGAAGGAGCGGTTCGAGGAGGTGATGGGCAATATGGCCTGTCGCGGGTCGGTGCGTGCGGGCCGGCGGCTGAACGGCGCGGAAATGAACGCGCTTCTGCGACAGATGGAGGTCACGCCGCATTCCGGCCAGTGCAATCATGGCCGCCCGACCTATGTCGAGCTGAAACTGACCGATATCGAGAAACTGTTCGGCCGGCGCTGAGCGCGGCAAGGCGCAGCTTTCGCGAGGATGGACGCCGGCCCGGTTGCACGCTATAGCCGCGCTATCATGGCTTTGTTCTGCGGCATACGAATTACCGGCCCGGCCGGGCGCTGAGCTGTCTGCTGCTTTCGGCAGATGAGCGCGAGCGCGCCGAGCCGGGAAGGTTTCCACCAATATCGCCGCCGCCCGGGACAGGGCTGGCCGAACCCGAATTTTCCGAAAACGGCTCTTTATCCGATGTCTGACACACAAAACGAGACCGCCATGCGCGATTATCGCGACACATTGTTTCTGCCGAAAACCGATTTCCCGATGCGCGGCGGCCTGCCCCAGCGCGAACCGGAATGGATTGCCCGCTGGGATGAGATGAAGCTCTATGACAAGCTGCGCGAGGATGCGCGCGGGCGCAGCGCCAAAGCCTTCATCCTGCATGACGGCCCGCCTTATGCCAACGGGCATATCCATCTTGGCACCGCGATGAACAAGATCCTCAAGGATATCATCGTGCGCTCGCGCCAGATGG
>CAYUEM010000284.1:0-2643 GCA_964442925.1 uncultured Hyphomonadaceae bacterium | reverse complement strand
GGGCGATCTGTTATGCATGCGGTGTGGCCGCTGACCTTGCCAGCCATGGCGAGAGCGACGCAGAGCGCGCAGCCGCCCGCGCCCGCGAAGACCTGCTGACACCGATTGCCAAGGCCTGGTCAACCGACATGGGCGTCGAGATGGCCAGCCTTGGCGTTCAGGTGCATGGCGGCATGGGCTTCATGGACGAGACACTCGCAGCGCAGCTTTATCGCGATGCGCGGATCGCGCCGATCTATGAAGGCACCAATGGCATTCAGGCGGTCGATCTAGTCGGACGCAAGATCGCCCGCGATGGCGGCGATGCGATGGCCGACATGATCGCGGACATCCGGGCCAGTGTGCGCGACGCGCGGGCCACCAATGACCCGCAGCTTGTCCAGGTTGGTGAGCGTCTGGATGCAGCGGCAAGCGCGCTCGAAACAGCCACACATTGGATGGCCGAGACAATCGGGCAGGACCGGCAGGCTGCACTGGCCGGCGCCACCGCCTATCTGCAGCTTGCCGGCGATGTGATCGGCGGACATTTCCTGACCCGCGGCGCGGTGGCAGCGCGCGCGGAGACCGCCGCGAAGCGCGCCCGGATGACCGCGCTGGCCGGTTTTTACGCCGAAACCGCACTTGCCGAAGCACCGGGCCGCATCGCCGGGATCACCGAAGGCGGCAAATTCGCCATCGGCGAAGACGCCGACGCCCTGTTCGACCTGTGAGGCATACGCAGCTGTTGCGCGTGGTAGACTTTGTTCACGTTCTGCCGGCATTCTTGCGGCCATGGATATTGACGCCAATCTGGAAATTCTGATGGCTGCGGTTGCGCCGCCGCCGGGCCATCATCGCGAGGTCGGCGAAGGCGAGCCAGCCGGTGCGCTGGTGGTCGAGATGCAGGCCGACTGGCACCGCAAACCACCACGAACGGCGATTGACCAGCTTGAAGACACAGCGCTGACCACCGCTGGCGAGACCCCTGCTGGCGTGCCGCCTGACAGGTCGATGAACCAGCGCCTTGTTGCGGCCGATGAAACCCTTGGCGGTGCGATTACCGAAGCGGTTGCACAGCCCGATACCTGGCCGTTCGCAGCTGTTGGACGGGTTACCGCAGTGTTCAATGGCAAGGTGCGCCATTGCACCGGCACGGTGATTGCCGAGCGGGTTGTGCTGACTGTGGGCCATTGTGCCTATTCACGCAGCGACGCGCTGATCGGTGAGCGCGGTTTTGCCGACTGGGTGCTGTTCCAGCCGCAATACAAGGCGGGCACATCGGCGGGGCGATGGGCTGGCGAAGCGATCTATACGCTATCAGGCTGGACGGACGCGGCTCCCGGCAGCAATGTCGGGTCTTACGACCTTGCGATGATCCGGCTCGACGCACCGATTGCGGCACAGACCGGAACCGCACCTCTACTGATGAATACCAGCCCTGATGGCCCGTTCACCAGTGTCGGCTATCCTCGCCAGCCCGGATCGGGCTTTGCGTTTGATGGCCGGTTCCTGTTTGCCAGCACTGGAGAGCGGATTGATGACGGCTCTGCGCATCTGATCAAGGCCGAGAACGGACTGACCGAAGGCTCCTCCGGGGGGCCGTGGTTCACGCGCGAGGCGGGTGGGCTGCACATTGCCGGGGTCAATTCGACCAAGCCGATGGACAGCGACGCCTATACATGGTCGCCGCTGTTCGGGACAGGCTTCCAGAAGCTGCTCGCGCGCGTGCTTGCGGACATGACCGGGGTGTGATTTCGCAGTTGCGGCACACCACAATTTTCAGCGCAAGCCTGTAACCAACACGAGTCTTTGACCTTGCTCGCGAAAAAATGCATAGGACTTGCATCCTTGCGCTGCAACAACACGATCGATATGGCACTCGCGCGGCGGATGCCGCCTGTCACACAGGGAGAATAACGTAGCATGCTGCTGAATATGCTGAAGGCCAAACTGCATTCCGCCACAGTGACGCAGTGTGACCTTCACTACGAGGGCTCGGTCTCCATCGACCAGGACCTGCTGGAAGCCTCTGGGATCCTGCCCCATGAGCGCGTGGACATCTGGAACGTCACCAATGGTGCGCGCATCTCGACCTATGCGCTTGAAGCCCCGCGTGGCTCGCGCACGATCGGCGTAAACGGCGCAGCGGCGCGCCATTTCGCGGTTGGCGACGCGGTGATCATCGCCGCCTTCGCACAGATCGATGCGCAAGAGGCCGCCCAGTTCGCGCCAAATGTGGTCCTGCTTGGCGCACGAAACGAGATCAAACCGCTGGACTGAGCCGGCGACGAACCGGATGCCCTGCGGGTCGGACAACCTGCAGGGCGCAACCGGAAAAGACGCACCATAGCGTTTCTGCCAAAGGCGGAAGCGCTCTAGCAGGCTGCTGAAAAACGCGTCTTCAGGTTTTCCTCGTCCTTTAAAGGCTCGCTTCGCTCGCACCTCGCCGATGAGGAAAACCAATGAGATACCTCATCGAAGAGGAGTGGCCGGCACGGTCGCGTCTCGAAGGATGGGCCGCGTGATCTGGTTTTTCAGCAGCCTGCTAAGCGCGCGCTTCAAGGACCATGTTGGTCGGCGTCTCGGCGGCGCGGCGCACATTGGCGAACCCGGCTTCGTTCAGCACTTCGGTCAGCCGCTTCTGACCGGCCTGTGTGCCAAGGC
>CAYUEM010000283.1:0-2688 GCA_964442925.1 uncultured Hyphomonadaceae bacterium | reverse complement strand
CCGGCGGTGAGAACATCTATTCCGCCGAGGTTGAAAACGCGATCGGGAGCCATCCCGCCGTGGCCCAGGTCGCCGTGATCGGCATTCCCGACAAGACCTGGGGCGAAGCTGTGCACGCGGTGGTGGTCCTGGAGGACGGTGCCGAACCGACGGCAGAAGAGATCATCGCTCATGCGCGCGAGTCGATCGCGGGCTACAAGGTGCCCAAATCGGTTGATTTCAGGCGGGAACCGCTCCCCCTGTCGGGGGCAATGAAAGTCCTGAAACGAGAGCTCCGCGCGCCCTATTGGGAGGGGCAGGAGAAGTCGATTTCATAAGCGACGCTGAACTTTTCCATCTGAGAGCGAGCCATGGCCGATCTGCGCATCTTCACGTACCTGCCCAATCCGAGGCTCTACAAGGCGACGATTGCGGCGCGGTTTTCAGGTGCCGAGGTCGAGATTGTGGGCGACGCGCCCCCAAAACTGGTCAACTGGCTCTGGGATTTCGATGCGCGCGAATTGTCCGAAGAGGACAAGCAAAGCCTGTCGGCTTTCGCACGTGAGGCAGCCGTCGGGTTCAAGGGCGTGACGCTGTTCAAAAGCGACGATTTTCTGCGCGCGCACCCTTTCGGAAATGTGCCGGCGGGCTTTTCCGGTGACGGGCGGATCGGCATCTTCGAGTCCAATTCCATCATGCGGGCGGCAGCGCGCACCGGTAATCGCGCCAATACGCTCCTGGGCAGCGGCCCGATGGAACAATCGCGGATCGACTCCTTCCTCGACCGGTCGCTCGTTTTCGCCCGCGACCTTCAGCGCTACCTGCTGGCGAAGGATAACATGACGCCGGCCCTGCATGCGGAAATGGCAGCCGAGCTGACCGCGTTCGCGTCCGGCCTCGACCGGGCGCTTGCAAGCTCAAGCCATGTCGTGGGCGATGCCATTACGCTGGCGGATATCGGGCCGGTCTGCGATCTGTGTCAGCTGACCTCCGAATCCTTACATGCCGAGCGGTTCGAGAAGCTCGGTCTCGATTTCCTGGTCCCCTCGCTTCGTCCATTTGGCCACCTTGGGGCGCATCTGAAGACGCTGGCCTCTGATGATCGTTTCGCCGTCGATCTCGGCCATTACTTCGAAAGGCTGCTACCGGCATTCGAGTGAGGCTCAGAAAAACGAGCCGTTCTGGCCAATTGCCTCCGGGGTGGGCTGCAGCGCGTTGAAAAGTCCGGACCGCGATTGCACTGCCGGGTATCCTCGGTTGGAAACCACCCTGAAGCGCCTCGCCTTCATGCGTAACAAGGAAACCCTTCGCCACGGCGGGATCGACACCGGAATGCATGTTGAGGCCCTTGTTCAGTGAGTTGAGATCTCCATGGATAAATCGTTGACACATACCAGCCAGACCAGTTTAATGACATAAATTAAGTCATAATATTCGCCAGCCAGTCCGGGGCGCAGACATCCGGACGGCAGCGAGGGAGGAAAGAATTAATGTGGAAGCGAATAATTATCGGCCTGGTCGTTGTCCTGATCGGAGCTGGCGCCCTGGCCTGGCTGAACCGCACGGCGATCATCTTCCACATGATCCAGCGCGCCGCCAAGGTGGATGTGGCCGAAAACAGGCCGATCGAGTGGGCGCAGGGGCCGGCCACGGCGGCGACAGACCGCTCTGAAGGCCCGCCGAACATTGTCTTCATCCTTGCCGATGATCTGGGGATCAATGACATCTCCACCTTTGGCGGCGGCGTTGCCGGCGGGGCTGTGCCGACGCCGAATATCGACCGGCTTGCTGCGCAGGGCGCGATGTTCACCACCGCCTATGCCGGAACGGGCACCTGTGCTCCGTCTCGCGCAATGCTGCTGACCGGACGTTACCCGTCTCGCACCGGGTTTGAATTCACACCCATGCCGGGTGGCATGGGCCGTATGCTTGGTTTGTTCTCACGTGGAGATAACGAGGATACGGGCATGCCTCGTGGCTATGGGAACCCTGAAGTCGATGAAGCACCAGTGGAGTTCGCAGACATGGGCCTGCCGCCGGAAGAGGTGACCATCGCCGAAGCGCTCAAGCCGCAGGGCTATCACAATATCCATATCGGCAAGTGGCATCTCGGCCGCGCAGAGCGGTTCCGACCGGCATCTCAGGGTTTCGATGAAAGCCTGCTGATGGCAAGCAGCCTGTACCTGCCCGAGGATGATCCGGATGTCGTCAATGCGAAACTGGATTTTGATCCCATCGACAGGTTCCTCTGGGGAATTCTGCAATTCTCCGCCGAATTCAACCGGGCTGGCGAAGCCTACACGCCGGACCCGTTCGAGCCGGGCGGCTATCTGACCGACTACTGGACCGATGAGGCCCTCAAGGCGATCGAGGCGAACAGGAACCGGCCCTTCTTCCTCTATCTCGCTCATTGGGGCCCGCACAGCCCGCTGCAGGCCACGCGCGAGGATTATGAGGCGGTTGGCGATATCGAGCCGCACCGCCTGCGCGTCTATGCGGCCATGATCCGCGCTGTTGACCGCTCGGTCGGGCGTGTGATGGACAAGCTCGAGGCAGAAGGGCTGGCCGACAATACGATCATCGTTTTCTCCTCTGACAATGGCGGGGCAGGGTATATCGGCCTGCCCGAGGTGAACGCGCCCTATCGCGGCTGGAAGATACCGGCCAGTACCAGGTTGTTGGTCCCGGTGGAGGTGGAGTCATCCCGGT
>CAYUEM010000282.1:0-2693 GCA_964442925.1 uncultured Hyphomonadaceae bacterium | reverse complement strand
ACACCGACAGGTCGCGCTGCCATCCGGCATTGCCCGGATCGGCCTCGGCGAGACGGGAAATCAGTCGCTCACTTTGCTGGTAGTTTTCCAACGCGCTGCTGAGATCGCCTTGCTCTATCAGGACATCGCCGATGCGCTCATGGCTGATCCCCAGATCATGCTGCCATCCGGCATTGCCGGGATCGGCCTCGGCGAGACGCTGTCTTATGACGAAGCTTTGCTCGAAGCTTGCCAGCGCGGCGGGCAGATTGCCCTGCGCCTCGTAGACCTCACCGAGCCTATCATAGGACACCGACAGGTCGCGCTGCCATCCGGCATTGCCCGGATCGGCCTCGGCGAGACGCTTTGCAATGGCGTGGCGTTGCTCGAAGCTTGCGAGCGCGGCGGGCAGATTGCCCCGCGTAACATAGACGTTGCCGAGCGCCTCGAACGCCACAGAGCGGTCCCCTTCATTTCCGGCTGTCTCCTCGGCCTTGCGCGCCGCGCGCAGGGCGCCGGTGAGGTCGCCAGCATCAGTGTAAAGTCGGCCAAGCTCCACCCAGTCCCAGTGCAGGCCCGGTTCAAGCCGCGTGATCTCCTCATAGCGCGCGATCACATCCACCGTGGTGAGCGTGCCGCGGCCGCGCGCATCGAGCGCCAGGGCGGCGATGCGGCGGGCTTCCACCGCGCTTTCGAGGTTCGCTCGAACGGCACGCGCCGCATCATTGGCCGCGCGCAGATCGTCTAGAATGGCGAGCGCGCCGATCTCGTCACCGGCATTGAACCGGGCGAGAGCCTCAAGCCCTTCCGGCGTGGCGGCGATATCTTCGACCGCATCGCGGAACACCGCGATCTCGCGGGCATAGGCGGCGTCGCGCGAGGCAAGCTCGGCCACGAAACGCTCGCGCAGGGCGGTGAGTTCGGCCTGCGCCGCCGATCTGCCCGCCGCGATCTCCGCCTGCAGCGTCTCGATCTGCCCGCGCAGGGCCCGCAGCGCGGCATCAGCATCGCGCAGATAGGCCGCCTGCGTGACCGAGGCATCATATTTCGCCAGCGCCACCTCGCGCGCCGCATCCAGCCCCTGCACCGCCACGGGCGTCTGGGCATGGGCGGGCACACTCAGCACACCTGCCACAGGCAGAGCCAGCGTGCACACCATAACGATAAACGAAACACCAAATCCCCGAAGCCTCATAACGCGTCCCTCCTCACACTCAGTGCGACGCTACAGGACAGGAATAGCGAGAGTCCAGATGCGGGGGCCAGCAGGGCGCGGGGAGCGGAAAGATGGAAGGGTCAGGCGGCAAGCAACGCCTCGATCTCCCCCACCCACCAGTCCGCCATGCGCACCCGCTCATCCCAATACTGCGTTCGATGATAGGCCCGGCGCACCTGATCGCTTCCGATATGAGCCAGTTCGGCTTCGATGGCGTCGGCATTCCAGAGGCCACTTTCATTCAGAAGGCTGGACGCACTGGCCCGAAAACCGTGCGGTGTGTGCACGGCCTTGGAATACCCGAGCCGCCGCAGCGCGCTGTTCATCGTGTTTTCGCTGATCGGTCGCAATGCCGAAACGGGCGACGGAAAGGCCAGCACCTTGTCGCCAGTATAGCGTTTGAGGTCTTCGAGGATTTCAACTGCCAATGCAGGCAAGGGCTTGGCATGCTCGCGCCGCATCTTCGTGCGCTCAGCGGGGATCACCCAGATCGCTTTGACAAGATCAAGCTCTTGCCAAGTGGCAAGCCGCAGCTCACCCGGACGCGGATAAAGCAGAGCCATGAGTTTCAGCCCCGCGCGGGTTTCCACCCCGCCATCATAGTTCCAGATCGCCCTGATCAAGGCACCAAAGGCCTGCCGGTCAGTGACCGCTGCGCGATGCTTCACCTTTGGCGATGTCAGCGCACCGCGCAAGGCAATCGTGGGGTCATTTTCAGCACGCGCCGTGGCGATGGCATAGCGAAAGACTTGCCCAATGGCCGTGCGCAAACGCTTTGCCGTTTCATAATTGCCAAGATCATCGACCTTTTTCAGGCATCGCAAAACATCCGCTGCGCTGATCGTGCTGATCGGCATCGCGCCAAGTTCCGCATTTGCCATATCGAGAAGCCATTGCTTCTTTTCCAGCGTGCTGGTTGCCAGGCCCTCGCGCCCCAGCTTTTCAAGCAATTGCGCGGCGATCATCTGAAAGCTGTGCTCGACTTCCGCCCGCCGGGTTTCCTTCTGCGCACGCGCTTGCGCCATCGGGTCCACGCCATCCTGTAGAACGGCCTTGGCGGCCTGGCGTTTTTCCCGTGCCCTTGCGAGCGAGGTTTCCGGATAGCTTCCGAAAGCCATCAGTTTCTGTTTGCCATCGAACCTGTAGGCCAGCCGCCAGAGCTTCGAACCACCGGGCCGAACCTCAATAAAAAGCCCGCCACCATCCGCCCGCCGGTAGGCTCTGGCCTGCGGCTTCATGTTCCGAATCTGAACATCGGTAAGAGGCATTTGTTGGTACCGAATCTTGTTGGTATCGCGTATACCAACACTAGTACCAACAAATCCGCCGGATATCAACACACTGCCTCGTATCGTATCGGACACCAGAACCGGGCAGTTTGCATTTAGCGCCATGAATTTATTGTGCTTTTTGTACGTCGCTGGAGTATGTCGGACAGGAGTGTGGTGCCGCAAGAGGGACTTGAACCCCCGACCCCCGCATTACGAATGCGATGCTC
>CAYUEM010000281.1:0-2737 GCA_964442925.1 uncultured Hyphomonadaceae bacterium | reverse complement strand
GACCATCTGCACCGCATTGTCGCAAATCTCGTGCGCAATGCCGTCGAGGCCATTGGCGAGGGCGGGGAAATCCGTGCATTCCGGCAGGGCGACGCGCTGCTGATCGCCGATAATGGTCCGGGCTTGCCTGAAGAGCTGGCACAGAACCTGTTCCAGCCCTTTCAGACCGCACGAAAACGCAACGGAACCGGACTTGGCCTTGCGATTGCGCGTGACCTTGCGCGCGCGATGCAGGGCGAACTCAGCCTGCATGAAA
The DNA here is from genome assembly GCA_964442925.1 of uncultured Hyphomonadaceae bacterium. Taxonomy (GTDB): domain Bacteria; phylum Pseudomonadota; class Alphaproteobacteria; order Caulobacterales; family Hyphomonadaceae; genus UBA5336. Next base: position 2,481 of record CAYUEM010000281.1, on the reverse strand, counting down.
CCGGCCCCGACGGCACGGTTTTCGCGGTCCATCTTCACTGGCTGGACGGCGAAGGCCTTGTCGCGGCGAAATGAACGGGTGCGTTTACCGGCCACCGCCTGATGCCCCGGCCATCATTCATGCAGACAGCGATATTGTCGTGGCCTCAAAGCCTGCGGGCCTGCTATCGGTTCCGGGGCGTGGGCCAGCCAAGGCCGACTGTCTGGAAGCGCGGCTGGCGAGCGCGTTTCCCGGCATTCGGGCGGCTCACAGGCTGGACATGGAAACATCGGGGCTGATCATCCTGGCGCGCTCGGACGCATGCCTGAAACAGCTCAACCGGGCCTTCGCAGCGCGCCATGTCCACAAGACCTATCGCGCCCTGACCCGCAAGGCACCGTCGCCCGTTCAGGGCGAGATCGCGCTGCCGCTGAGTGCGGACTGGCCGAACCGGCCGCGTCAGAAAGTCGACCCTGCCAATGGCAAGCCGAGCCTGACGCACTATCGCGTGCTTGGGCCGTCCGGGCCGGGCATTGCGCTTGAACTGGAGCCGGTGACCGGTCGCACACATCAGTTGCGCGTGCACCTGGCTGCGATCGGCCACCCGATACTTGGTGACACGCTCTATGGCGAGGCTGACGATCTTCACGATGGCGAGCGGCTGATGCTGCATGCGTGCCGGCTGGCAGTGCGCCACCCGGTCAGCGGTGAACGGCTCAATTTTCGCGATCCCGCCCCGTTCTGAGCGATGATTTCAGTGGACCAGCGCAAGCGGCGGCGCAGCCTTGGCGTGCAGCAGGCCGCGTGTGGCCCCGCCGAACAGGAATTCGCCGGCTCGCGAATGGCCATAAGCGCCGGCAATGATCATCTGCGCGCCATGCTCGCCGGCCAGCGAGATCAGTCCATCAGCGATATCGCCGGAAAATTCCGCGCTTGCCGCATGGACACCGCGCGCTTCCAGCCAGGTTTTCAGCGCATCGGCGTCAGCCGACTTGCGGTCGCGCCGTTCACCGAGATCATCGGGGTTCTGGGCAATCAGGGCGTCTCCGGCCATACGGATCAGGCCCTCATTCAGTCGGACGGCGCGCGCAGCCTGTGGACTGCCATCCCAGGCGATCAGGGCCGGACCGGCTTCGCTGGTTGCATTCCCGGCGAGCAGGACCGGCAGGCGGGTATCCATCATCACGTGTTCAAAAGCCCGGCCAAGTGCATGCGCGGGGTTTCCGGCGTCACGCGGGAACACGATGGCATCGGCAAGGCAGGCCGCGTCGCCGGCCTCGCGATCGGTCTGTCCGACGCGGTGTTCAAACCGACATTCAACGCCCTCGCCGGACGCCTCGGCAAGCCGCTCGAACATCTGGCGCGCCGCATTGATGACGTCTTCCTGGGCCTTGTTGACACTGTCCATGGCCGCCCCGCCAATGCCGATCATATAGGGCGATGTGGTGTACAGCAGCGCGCTGGCCGGATCGGGCAGGGCGCAAAGGCCGTTCAGCGGCGTTTTCAGCCTTCGGGCAACAGACAGCGCCTGCAAGACGGCGATCTCGTCGCTTGTTTCTGTGCCACTGAGCATGACGGTAACGGACATCGGATAAAGTCTCCTTTCGCCGGGCTAACATGAGGGCGGACCCGTTTCTGGCGATCACTCACAATAAACCGGTTCTCTGCTGATGCAGTCTTGACCTGGATCAATCGTCAATCAAGTGCGGGTGCTCACGCGGCACTTGCGCTTGCCCCCCAAACCATGCCTGTTGGCGGACTGAAATCGATAAAGAAGGCAGGAAGCGATGTCAGGCGTTGTCGTCGTCGGCGCCCAGTGGGGCGATGAAGGAAAAGGCAAGATCGTGGACTGGCTGTCCCACCGCGCCGATGTCATCGTGCGGTTTCAGGGTGGCCACAATGCCGGGCACACGCTCGTCATCGGCGACAAGACGTTCAAGCTGCACCTGCTGCCCTCCGGCGTGGTGCGCGGTGGCAAGCTGTCGGTGATCGGCAATGGCGTCGTCGTCGATCCCTGGCAACTGCTTGACGAGATTGCCGGCATGAACCGGGAAGGGGTGCAGCTTGGCCCCGATGACCTGATCCTCGCCGACAATGCCTGTCTGATCCTGCCCTGGCACAAGGATATCGACGCGGCCAGAGAGGGTGCGCTCGGCGACGCACAGATCGGCACCACCAAGCGGGGCATCGGTCCGGCCTATGAGGACCGGGTCGGCCGGCGCGCGATCCGCGTTGCCGATCTTGCCGATCCGGCGGCGCTGGACCTGAAGATCGAGCGCCTGCTGGCCCATCACCGGCCCCTGCGCGCCGGGATCGGTCTTGATGAGCCCGACGGCGAGGCACTGAAACAGAGCCTTCTGGAGATCGCGCCGAAAGTCCTGGTCTATGCCCAGCCGGTCTGGAAGAAACTCAATGACAGCGTGCATCTGCGCCGGCGGATCCTGTTTGAGGGCGCGCAGGGTGTGATGCTGGATGTCGATCACGGCACGTATCCGTTCGTGA
>CAYUEM010000280.1:0-2737 GCA_964442925.1 uncultured Hyphomonadaceae bacterium | reverse complement strand
ACAACAGCATCTTCTGGACCTGGACCTGATCAAAAACGTACAAAGTCGAGCTCATTGCCCGTGTTGTAAGGCGGATCGATATAGATGCACTTCACCTTGCCCGCATAATAGGGCAGCAGCGCGCGCAGCGCCTCCAGATTGTCGCCCTGCACCAGAAGATTGCCCGCATCCGGATCGCCCGCCGACAGGTCGCTATCGCAATGGATCAGCCGATACGGCACCTCGCGATGATGGTTCACCACCGCCTGCTTCCCGATCCAGTCCAGCGTCGGCATGATGGTCAGCCCCCTGATTTCAAAGCTCGCCAAGTGTCTGCCGCAATCCGGCAAGGCCCGCAACGCCGCGCGCGGGCGTCACGTCCGCCGCGCCTGCCGCGCAATCCAGTCCAGCACTTCGGGCGGCGTATCCTTGCTAGCACTGTCACCCTCCGGCTTCGCCAATTCCGCCATCACGTCAGCCACACGCCACGCGCCGACATGGCCGTAGCTGTTCAGGCTGGTGGCGAGGTTTTCATGGCCAAGATTCTGGCTCCAGACCTTGAGCGCTTCCGGGTCCAGCTTGCGGTCGAAGGCGAGTTTCATCAGCGTCTTGCGAATGCTGTGCGGGTGGAAATAGGGCAGGCCCGCCGCCTCGAACCGCTCACGAAAAATACGCCGGATCGGCTGCGCGCTCGACCAATAGGCACGATCAAGACCGGTTGCGGCAAACTCGCCCGCCTCGCCAAGTTTGATGCGGGTTTTCGGGAACAGCGGATCAGAGTCCGCGAATAGCAGGTCTCGGCGCAAATAGGTCAGCCAGTCGGCCACAATCGCTTCGGCCTCCCCGCCCACCGGAAAGAAGAAGGTCTGCATCGTCTTGGCATCCTTGGTGCGCACCACACGCGCATCCTGGTCAACGCGCCGCGCCTCGATATCGACCTTCCCGATCGGCAGCGAGGCAATCGCCGCATCGCGCATCCCCGTCAGCAGGGTGAAGGCGATCAGTGCCCGGTCACGCTTCTCCACCGCCGTTTCATGCGGCGCGCTGGCAACGACATGGTGCACCTGTTCCAGGCTCGGCACCGGGCGCTCACGCCGCGCCGTGGCAATGCGCGTGTCATTGGACGTCAGATTGAAATAGGCGCAGTCGGAATGGCTGATCCGGCTCTTGTAGCCTTGCTGGTCCGCCAGCCACATGAAGAAGGCCCGCACCGCCATCAGGCGCGCGCGGATGGTGGCCTTGGCGAGCGGCTTGCCCGTCTTCGCGTTTGGCTTTTCCAGGTCGCGTTTGAACTTCATCGCCTGTTCGATGTGGAACGCCGCGAAATCCTTTCCGCGCGTGGATTTTTCAAACAGCGCGATGGCGGCGGCGGCCTGGTCAATCGTCGTCTCGGTCGCGCCCTTGGCCGCTGAAAGCCATTGCAGATGTTTGCGCTTGATCCGCTCGTTTTTCGGATGTGCTTTCACCATGATTCAATCGCCTTTCGTAAAGTGAACATTTAAACAGGGCGCTACAGTCTCGATTAGTTTCAGGCGCACAAGGCCAATGCGGGGAAATTCGATGGGGTCGGACATAGATCGTCTCCGTGTTGCTGGAGACGAAATCATCCGGGATCAACTGGCTTTCAAATAGGTAACAGGTTGAAAAATGTTCACCCTATATTCCCACCCAACTTACCCCCTCGTTCGCGTGATTTGGAAACAGGTTACGCGCGAGCAATCACACAGATCCCTGAAATAATTGGAGATTTACTTAGTCTAGGTTTCTGTCTACCGCGTCCGGGTTTTGTTCTGCATCACTATTTGTCGAGGCAGAATTTCTAATATCTGAGCCCGCGATATCCGAATTTTCATCAATCTGGACCAAACTCCGCTTCGGAGCCCCTCCTGACACGGCCCAATTTGCAACCTTGGCCAGGTTCTCGATGACATTTTCGCTGGGCTTACCGTCATCGTCGGTCAGACCAAATCGAGACGCATTCAACCTGAGCCATCTCGCGAGACGTTGTTTTGGCGTGCCGGTTTCAGTTGACGTTTCGTCAAACGCTTCCCAAGCTTCAACGGCAGCCGCGAGCTTTGGAGCGTAACGCGGATGACTTTCGTTTCTGAAACCGGTTTGTTCAGCCTGTTCAAGTCTGAGGAAGGTGTCGCGGTAACCGAGCTTGTGAAGCCATTCACGCAGCTCCATGAGATCGACGCGCGAACGATTACAATCTATGTCACCAGGAATTTCTTGCGGGCCGTTAGGCGTCTCAATAATTACATTATTGAGCTCTCCCACTATTTCATTACGACCAACAGCGGATGCAATAGCATTGCGCGCGGGAAGATAGCCCTCTGGCAAATCGGCCTCAAAGTAGTTATCGATCTTTTGTGAAATCCGCTGCGGCTCCAGATTGATCGTCAAAAGCGCCGCCTCCACGATCGTCACGTCGTAGCAAAGCAACCATATATCGAACGGTTTCCAATCATCAGACATCTCTATATGAATAAATACCGATTCGGATTGCGAAACAGCCCCTAATGCTGACCGACTCCCCTGCCCACCAGTCCGCCAAGCGCACGCACGCGCCACAACAGCGTCCGCGGTGCCGAGCGCAGCCGATCACGCTGGCCCGCAGCTTCGGGTCTCACTGATGCGCAATTCCTCCAGCTGGCAGCCGGCAAAGCCTTCCACGCTGCAAACATGCCCGCCTGCGCTGACCTCGCAGCGCCAGTTCAGCTCTCTCGGCGCTGCGCCGAGATAGCGATAGGTCTCG
>CAYUEM010000279.1:0-2746 GCA_964442925.1 uncultured Hyphomonadaceae bacterium | reverse complement strand
CCATCGAGGCGGCCAGCGAGAAGGCCGATATCTGCTTGCCCGAACAGGCCAGCGCAATCTCGTCTTTCAGCCCGGTCCCGACCAGCGCGTTGCGCGCCAGCAGCAAGCCCTGACGCAGCGGCGCGCCGACATGATCGAGAAACTCCGCCGGCGCCGCGCCAGTGCCGCCCTCGCCGCCATCAATGACGATGAAATCAGGCCGAATCCCGCTCTGAAGGCTCGCTTTCATCAGCGCCAGGACCTCCCAGCGATTGCCGACACACAGTTTCAGCCCAACCGGCTTGCCGCCCGACAACTCACGCAGCCGGGCGATGAAATCCATCAGCTCCAGCGGTGTGGAAAACGCCGAATGCGCCGGCGGGGAGAAACAGGTCTCGCCGACGGGAATGCCGCGTGCCTCGGCGATCTCCGCTGTCACCTTGGCACCGGGCAGAACCCCGCCATGGCCCGGCTTTGCGCCCTGGCTGAGTTTGATTTCGATCATCCTGACCTGCTCAGTTGTGGCCGTTTCCGCAAACTGGACGGGATCGAAGCTGCCATCGCTGGCACGTGCGCCGAAATAGCCCGAACCGAGCTCCCAGACCAGGTCAGCCCCGCCGGCGCGGTGATAGCGCGAAATGCCGCCCTCGCCGGTGTCGTGATAGAAGCCCCCCTTGGCTGCGCCACGATTGAGCGATTCAATGGCGTGCGCGCCGAGCGAGCCGAAACTCATCGCGGAAATGTTGAAAACGCTGGCCGAATAGGGCTTTGCGGTTCCCGGCGCGCCGACACGCACGCGCGGATTGTCGTTGACCGGCTTCATCGCGGCGATCGAATGCGAAAGCCATTCATAGGGCGGGCGGGCCATATCGACCTGGCTGCCGAACGGCTCGACCGAACTGACATTCTTGGCGCGGCGGTAAACCATCGCGCGTTCTTCAGTGTTGAACGGGCGCCCTTCGGTCTCGCTTTCGACGATATAGGCGCGCAGGAACGGGCGCATCGCCTCGCCAATCCAGCGAATCCGCCCGGTCAGCGGATAATTGCGCCAGATCGTATGGCGGCGCTGCAGGAGGTCGTAAAACCCAACCAGTCCAAGCAGGCCGAGCGGTGCGGCGGCGAGTGCGAACCAGTTCGACAGCGCGACCATGGCGGAAACACTGGCCGCCAGCAGGACAAGAACGCTCAAAAAGGGAAAGAATCGCGACATGTTTTCAGCCTTGTTTGGATTTGCTGTTGCAGCTGTCCGCCGGGGCGGGGGCGTCGGTCAAGTCATGTCCGGTTCACGCCTCAGTGAAAGTCGCGGCTTTTCGGGATGACACGGACATTGCGCGGATGTGTGCGCGGATCGGGCCCGACCGGGCGTTTCACCTCATCGGCGCGGGCAATCACACCGTGTAGCGGGTCATCGCTGCGCGCCTGCGGCAGGTTGCCTGTGCGCGCCTCGCTCAGCCAGCCGAGATCGCCGGTGCGGTCGGCCAGTCGCTCGGCTACGATATGGGTGACAGTGTCGGCCCGCTGCACACGGCCCTCCACCGCCAGGATGCGCGCGCCCATCACCACGGCGCGATAGACCTCCACCTTGCGCGGCCAGACCACGAGATTGGCGATGCCGGTCTCATCCTCGATGGTGATGAACACCACGCCATTGGCCGAGCCCGGCTTCTGGCGCACCAGCACCACCCCTGCGGTGCGCACAAGTGCGCCGCCGGGCGCGTGCGTTGCCTGCGCCGTCGTCAGGAAGGCTGCGCGGGCATAGCCTTCACGCAGAAAGGCCATCGGATGATCCTTCAAGGACAGCCGGGTGGTCTGGTAATCCTGCAGCACATGTTCGCTCGCGGGCATTTCCGGCAGGCGGACCGCGCGCTCTGCGCCCTGTTCATCGGCATCGGCGGCGGCAAACAGTGGCAGGCTGGCTTGTGCAGGAAGGCCACGCACCGCCCACAATGCCGCGCGCCGGTCCAGTCCGATCGAGCGGAAAGCATCGGCCGCGGCCAGCAACTCGCCGGACCGTCGCATCAGGCCGGCACGACGCCGCAGCGCCTCAACCGTGTAATAGCCCTCACCGCGCGCCGCGATCAGGCTTTCGGCTTCATCCTTGCGCAACCCGTCGACCTGACGCAGGCCGAGGCGCACCGCCAGAAGCGGGCCGTCCTCGCCGGCCGGCTCCAGCGTGCTGTCCCAGTCGGAATGGTTGACATCGACCCCGCGCACCTCAACGCCGTGCTCACGCGCATCGCGCACAATCTGCGCCGGGGCATAAAAGCCCATCGGCTGGGAATTGAGCAGCGCGGCGCAGAATATATCCGGGTGATGGCATTTCAGCCATGACGAGACATAAACCAGCAGGGCAAAGCTCGCCGCATGACTTTCGGGAAAACCATATTCGCCAAAACCCTTGATCTGGTCGAAACAGCGCCGCGCAAAGTCCGGCTGATAGCCGCGCGCGATCATCCGCTCGACCATCTTGTCCTGATATTGCGCGATCGTGCCGACCTTTCGGAAAGTCGCCATGGCGCGGCGCAGGCCATTGGCCTCTTCAGGCGTGAAGCGCGCTGCATCCATCGCGATCTGCATCGCCTGTTCCTGGAACAGGGGCACGCCGAGCGTGCGCCCGAGAATGTTTTCCAGCTCCTTGGGGTGGCCATGTTCCGGTGACGGGCGGGGATAGGTGACGCGCTCCTTGCCCTGCCTGCGGCGCAGATAGGGGTGGACCATATCGCCCTGTATCTGGCCGGGCCGGACAATCGCCACCTCGATGACCAGA
>CAYUEM010000278.1:0-2792 GCA_964442925.1 uncultured Hyphomonadaceae bacterium | reverse complement strand
CCCGCCCTGCGCGACTACCTCAAGACCCATTGGCAAGAGCCCTGGGGCGACCGGCACCAGGAACTGGTCTTCATTGGCGCCGGGATCGACTGGCCGGCCCTGACCGCGCGCCTCGATGCAGCCCTGTTGCCGGAAGATCATAATCCGGCTGAAGGCGACTTGGCGGACCCATTCCCGATATGGAGCCCACAAGCGGCTGTCGACTGATGGCGACGTCCCAGCGCGCCACAAAGCTCGGCTCGTGAGCCGTTCCGTTGAAAAGAGGACGGGATAACGGCGATCCCCGAGACCCAAGTTGGACTGGAACGCGGGGTCCGTTCTGCAAGGGTATTACGATTTGAGGCTCAACGGTGGAAGGGGGCACCGGCGGAGAGTGTTTGAATGGCAGGGAAGAGGTCTGAAATTGGTAAGCCATGACCAGATCAACGACCCGTGGTCCAAACCGAAGGGTGCCGAGGCGAAGTAATACCAAGCTGCATGGATCGGAACCGATCCGTGCAGTGCAGGGCAAGCGCGACTGCGCGTCGGCGCTAATGCGCCGGATGCGCAGATGAGTCATCATCTGCGCACATTGGTATAAAAGTCGCCAATCAGTCCTTCAGCGACACGATGAGCCAGCTCGCAATCGTATAGCCCGTGTTCCTCGCTCCATGCTCCCCTGACAGGTGCCAGTGTACATCGCCTTGGGACCAAGTTCGGGTTTTCTCGGGCTCACCGACCTCCCGCCATCCAATCTCGTAGTCACTGAGCGAGTAGATCACCCGTGGACGACCGCCATGCATCGGTTGGGCCTCACCGGGGGCGAGCGTGACGCGCAGGACTCGGAACGTATCGTCTTCCGCCAGAAGCTCTGTTGTCGCCGGGCTACGGATGGCGGCATCCGAAACAGGTGCCGTTGCAGCAGCGGGCAGATCCTCTCCAAGACGTTCCACGATCAGGAACACCGCGTCTGTTTCCCCTGAATTCGTGAGACTGTGCTCTCCAGCTTCGTGAAAGTGGACCTCTCCGGCTGACCAACGCTTGGTCGCCTCCGTCATGTCTTCGTCGGTCCAAAGGGTACTGTAGTCGCTGAGAGCATAGATTGCCCGCCGTTCGCCGGCATGTGTGGGCAGGCTTGACCCTGCCGCCAACGAGACCCGGGTCACTCGGACGTATTCATTCTCCAGAATAATGGTTGCTGCCTCTGTCACGCTTGCCAATGTCGGTGCGGAGGAAACCGTTCCGCTCGTGTCCGGTGCGCTCGCGCATCCTGCCAGAACAAATGCAAATGTTGCCGTTGCGGTGCCAAGCTGTTTTGCCAGTTTCATTCTGCGCTCCCATCAATAGAAGTTGGATTTCGATTACCGTGTCGCCGTTCTAGACCTTGACGCTTTACCAATGCCCCGCACCGCTCACCACTCCGTAGTCCTACCGATGATGTTTTGCCGCATGGCCAGCGGGGCTCACCCCACCAGAAAGACGTTATCACATAACACTTTTCGAGGGGTGTCCACATGATCCGCTTATACTTGCTTGCCGCCGCTGCCAGCGCGCCGCTTCTCGCGTCCAGCGCTTTCGCCCAGGTCGAGGATGAACCGATGATCGCAGAACCGATCATCTTCACCGGAACGGCGCAACTCGCCAGCCCGCTGACCACGCCCAGCGATGTCAGTGTGATTGGGGGCAAAGAGAAAGACCGAATGGCTTCTGCAGGTCTTGGCAGCTTCGCCGATGGTTTTGCGGGTGTCGGCAAGCTCGCAACCGGTGATCAGGTCGGCAATGTTGTCGTCCGTGGGCTTTCGGGCAATCGGGTGCGTATCCTTTCGGACGAGCTCAGTCTCGACTTTCAACAGTATGGCATCCGCCATCCCGCCAACATCGATCCCTACATTGCCGAGCGCATCGAAGTCATGCGTGGCTCATCAAGCATTCTCTACGGATCCGATGCCATTGGCGGGGTGGTGAATGTGATCTCGAAGCGCCCACCCTCCGCGGCGCCGGGCGAAACGCTTTTTGGCGGTCGTGCCACACTCGGTTACCAGAGCGCCTTTCGTCAGGTGACGGGCGCCGTTTCGCTGGAAGCTGCCAATGGACCGTTCGGTGCCGTGGGTACACTTGTCCTGCGGGCTTGTCCATCTTCCAGGTCAGCCAGCAAGACGCTCAGTTGCAAGGCTTCGATATCGAAGCTGGCCATCGCGTGACCGATTGGGCCGAACTGCGCGGTGTGGTGGAATATGTCGATTGAGAGCTTGACGACGGCACCACGGCGCCACTGCTCCCACCCCTCAAACTGCGGGCCGAACTTGAGCTGATGCGGGCCTCCCTTGGGCCGGCAGAGGACGCCTATCTCGTCTTCGGTCTCGACTATGCTGACAGTCAGGCTGCAGAAAGCCCCATCGAACCCTTCATCCAGTTCGATACGCCGCCGCCACCTTTCGGAACCGCCTCCACCGACAGCTACACGCTCATCGATGCGACGGCAGGCGCACGGTTCGGTGCCATAGATGTCTCGCTTGGCGTCGAGAACCTTCTCGACGAGCCCTATCGCGACTTCCTCGACACCTACAAGATCATCACGCTCAGCCCGGGCCGCAATGTGATGCTCACGCTCAGCACCGACTTTTGAAAACCAGAAAGCCGACGCAGCCTTGTCCCACAAGGAACGGCAAACAGTGAGGGCCTCGAGCAAGGCCCTCATCATGTGAGACCAAAAGAGCGACGCCGGATACTCAAGACAGCCGGCGGAATCGTCTGTAAAGGGCGCAAAACGAGACATCAGAAATCAGGGCGCAGACTGACGGAGTTCATGCCTC
>CAYUEM010000277.1:0-2861 GCA_964442925.1 uncultured Hyphomonadaceae bacterium | reverse complement strand
CGGAAAGGCCGTTGATCATTGTCGTGTGGCTGTCGGTGCCCACGCAGGTGTCGGGATAGGCGAGCGTCTCGCCGCCCTCTTCCTTCGTCCAGACGGTCTGGCCGAGATATTCAAGATTGACCTGATGGCAGATGCCCGTGCCCGGCGGCACGACGCGGAAATTCCGGAAGGCTTTTGCACCCCATTTGAGGAACTTGTAGCGCTCGCCATTGCGCTCATATTCGCGCTCGACATTCTTGGCAAAACTCTTCGAGCCGGCGAAATAATCGACCATCACCGAGTGGTCGATGACCAGATCGACCGGGACCTGCGGATTGATGGCATCGGCACGCGCGCCTAGCTTTTTTGCTGCATCGCGCATCGCAGCCAGGTCGACCACGGCCGGCACGCCGGTGAAATCCTGCATCAGCACGCGGGCCGGCTGATATGCGATCTCGTGGCTGACCGCGCCTTTATTGTCCAGCCAGGCCGCCATCGCCTGGATATCGGCCTTCGTCACCGCCTTGCCATCTTCGTTGCGCAGCAGGTTTTCCAGCAGCACTTTCAGCGAGGCCGGCAGGCGCGAGACATCGCCAAGCCCGTTTTCGCCGGCCGCCTGAAGCGAGTAATAGGTGTATGTCCTCGCGCCGACGGTCAGTGTGCGGCGGGCGTTGAAACTGTCGAGGGACGGCATGGGAGGGCCTCGCTATTGCCAGATGTGAACGATATCGGGCACCGTGCGGAAAAATTTGCCGGCGCTCTGCTTTGACTCCCACGTTTAAGCTGCAAAACCGCTGCGCGCAATTGCCTGCCGGTTCGGGCTTTGGTCGCAAGCTGTCATTTCGAGCGCCAACGCGCCTGCCCTGCCCTGCTTCGGCTTGAAACACGCGCGCGTTAGATTATGAAAGCAAAATTCTGATTGGAGACCACATCGTGACCGGGGACGCCGATACAGCGTGCGACGCAACCTGCCCAACCGATGGCGAAAGCCTGATGTCGGATGTCTGGTATGTCGCCTTGCTGAGCGGCAAATTGCGGCGCGGGACCGATAAGACAATCGGGTTTTGCGGTGGGCAACTGGAACTGCAGCGCAGCCGAGACGGCGAGGTCACGGCCCGGCTTGACGGCGCGCCCTCGCGCATTTGCGAGAGTGAAGGGCTGATCTGGTGCTTTTATCCCGGCCCACAGGGGCCTGCACAACAGGCCAGCAAGGCCCCGCCGCGCCTTTCCGGGCCGAAGGGGCGGGTGCGCTACTGCGCTGACGTGATCATACCCGCCCATCAGGACGACGCCGCCTATGGCCTGCTCGACCCGGCTCACACGCCGTTTGTGCACAAGAGCCCGATCTGGCGCGGCAATGGCATCCTGAAGGAGAAGACCAAACCGTTCACGCCAAATGATTTCGGCTTCACCATGATGCCTCACGCCCCGGTCAATTCCGATATCTACAATTTGATCGGCGGACAGATCGGGGTTCGGATCGAGTTTCGCCTTCCGGGCCTGCGTGCGGAATATATCGAGAATCGCCGGCACACGGTGCTCGGCCTGACCGCGCTGACCCCGATTGATGCGCGCCACACAAGGCTGCGGCAGATTTTCTACTGGAATTCTCCGATCCTCTGGCTGTTGCGGCCGATTGTTCCGTTTTTCGCGAGGCCGTTTCTTGCCCAGGATGTCGAAATCATGCGGCTGCGGCGCGAGAATGAGGCGCATAGCGGCAGGGGAATGCTGCTCGGCGACAGCGACCGGCAGTTCATCTGGTATGCCCAGATCAAGAAGGAATGGCAGGCCGCCCGCCGCGAGCAGCGCGCCTTCCGCAATCCGGTCTCACCGGCCACGCTGCGCTGGCGGACCTGAAGGCCGGTCCGCTTTGAGCAGATGACAGGTGGTCGCGAACCCGGTTAAACAGCACATCCATGACATCAACGCTTATCTGCGCATACTCTCTGGCCGTGCTGCGAGGCGACCGCCTGTTGTTCCGCGACATCTCGCTGTCTGCTGCGGAAGGTGAATGCGTCCTCCTGCGCGGGGCCAATGGTGCGGGCAAGACCACATTGCTGCGCATCCTTGCCGGGCTGACACGGCCCTCTGAAGGCCGCGTTTCGCGCCACGCCGATTTCCACTGGATCGCCCACCGCACGGGTCTGAAGCCGAACGAAACGCCGCGCACGCATCTGCATCTGTGGGCAAGGGCATGGGGGGTGCGCAGTGAGACGGTCGAAGCCCTGCTGGCGGAAGCCGGACTCAGCCGGCCTTGCGACGTTCCCGCCCAGATGCTGTCGGCCGGCCAGCGCCAGCGCACCGCACTTGCCCGGCTGAAACTCGATCCGCGCCCGCTCTGGCTGATGGACGAGCCCTTCTCCGCGCTTGATAATGAAGCGCGCGAGGCGCTCAACCGCGACATGCGCGAGCACTGCGCGGCTGGCGGGGCGATCATCGCAGCAGTGCATGGCGATGTCGGGATGAGCGCCGACCGGGAAATCCAACTGTGAGCGTGGCGCGCGCGCCGATCTCTGCGGCATTCCGCCAGGCGCTTGCTGAGGCCTGGGCCGGCGGGGCAGGCGCGCTGTTGCCGGTCGGCTTCTTTGCTGGCGCGGCCATGCTGGTGCCGTTCGGGATCGGCTCGCAGCCAGACCAGCTCAGCGCGATTGGCGGCGGCATTCTCTGGGTCGCGCTGGCGCTGTCATCGCTTGTCACCATGGAGCGGATTTTCCAGTCCGACCTGGAGGACGGCACGCTTGACCTGTGGCTGCAAGCGGATGCGCCGCTGGCCGCGATTGCGGCGGCAAAGACGTTTGCGCACTGGCTTGCCGCCGGCCTGCCACTGGCCCTGATCACGCCGCTGCTCGGCCTGATGCTGCAAGTGCCGCCGGGTGAGCTGC
>CAYUEM010000276.1:0-2861 GCA_964442925.1 uncultured Hyphomonadaceae bacterium | reverse complement strand
ATCGCCGACACCGTTCCGCCCGGATGCGGAACAGTCGGGGATCCGCGCGCTGCGCGCGGCGCTGATCGATCTGATGAGCACGCTTGGGCGCGAGGTGGCAGGCGAGTTGAAGACACTGTTCGACAACGCGCCGAACATGACTGAAAAGCTCGCAACGCTGAAAGCGCTCGCCGCAATCGATGATCCGGCTCGTGAGGCAGCCCTGGCGGGCTTCCACGCCGAATGGGCGCACCAACCGCTGGTGATCGACAAATGGTTCGCCGCGCAGGCCATGCTGGCTGATGCGGCTGGCGCGCGCGCCCTGACACAGCATGGAGATTTCGATGCCTCGAACCCCAATTGGGTGCGCGCGGTGGTTGGGGTGTTCGCGCACGGCAATCTGGCCGCATTCCATGCAAGCGATGGCAGCGGACATGCTTTCCTCGCAGAATTTGCGCGGCAGGCCGACGCGCGCAATCCGGCGCTTGCCGCGCGGCTGCTGACGGCTTTCGAGCAATGGCGTATCCTTGAAACGGGCGTGCGCGAAAGCGCGAAACAAACGCTGCAGCAGCTGTCAGATGCAGGCCTGTCGCAGAATGCCGCCGATATTGTCAGGCGGGCACTTGGCGACGCTGCGTGAGGCAATTGCCCCGCATTAACGCTTGTTAAAGGCTTAGCTTGCAAACCGTTGGAGTGTGACGCAAGGCGTATGAAAGCAGGCGGTCATGGTAAAGCGAGGCAAGGCCGATATCCCGGTGGCGGCGGGAGGCGCTCACAAGGGGCCCGGCTCCCGCCTGGGTCTGGTTCTCGGCGCGCTGATTGCGCTTGAGGGTGGCGCGCTGGCGCTGAAGGCCTTTGACGAGAAACAGGCCGCCGATACACACCGGCTGGTCTCGCTTCAGCGCGAATCGATTGCCATGGCCGAGCGGCTGGATGGCCGGATCAACACCGCGCGCGCGGCCATGCAACTGGGACAGAAGGCTGGCGCAGGCCATGACCTGATTGCCGGCAATCTTGATGGTGTCGATCTTCTGCTCAGCCTGCGTGATGCGGCTCAGTCGCCTGCTGGCAGCCGGATCCGGGCGGCTGCGGACACAGCCATCAATCTCGTTGCCGAGCGCCGGCCGGCGGGTCTGACCGCTGATGGTGACATCGTCCTGGCGCTCTCGCAGCAGGGCTATCCCACCCTGATCGGATTTGGCGAGTCACAGAATTGGCTGGGTGAAAATGCCGGTTCAGGCCCGCTGCAGATGGCACTGCGTCCAGGCGACGCAGCACTGGATCAGCCGCGCGTCAATGCTGGTGATGGATCGATGCGCAGTGCGACCGCATGCAGCCCTGTCGCCAGTGGGGCGATGACTGTCTGCGTCACGCGGCCGGCGCCGATGTTCACGCAGAACGAAGTGTTGCGATTGCTGACCTATGCGCTGCTGCTGGCCGCGCCGACTTTGGCGATCCTCGGCCTGATGCGCATGATCGCGCGCGGACGCGCGGACGAAGCTGGCGCGCACAGCCGTGCGCAGAGCGCAGAAACCGAGCTGGAACTGTTGATGTCAGGCGCGCGCGCCGGTGCATGGAGCTGGGATCCAGCGCGCAATCTGCTAAGCTTCAGCGACAAGGCTGGTGAGTTGATGGGCTGCGGCAACCAGCAGGACATATCGCTCGAGACGTTGATGAAGGATATGGAGCCGCGCGAGCGCGAAAGGGTCGATGCAGTGTTTGCGCGTGCAAGTGAGACCGGCTGGATCTGTTTTGATCTCGCCACACCGGGCGGGCAGGGGCACCAGTTTGTGGAATTGCGCGCCGCGCCGGCTGCCAATGGCCGCTTTGCTGGTATTGTGATTGATATCACCGAACAGAAACTGTCCGACCTGAAGGTTCGCCGCGCCGAACGTCGCCTGCGCAGTGCGATGGAAGGGTTCTCCGGCCCGTTCGCACTGTGGGATGCGCGCAAGCGGCTGATCTACTGGAACCGGGCCTTCGCGCTGTCGTTTCATCTTGAAGACACACTGCGCCCGGGGATCGGTCATGATACGGTCGGTGTGGCACGTGCCGGTGCGGTCCGCCGTGAAGTTGCCTCGCTTGAAGACACCGACACCTCGCTTCTTGAGCTGCAATCGGGACGCTGGATCAAGCTGATCGAACGCAGGACACCGGATGGCGGGCATATCTCGCTGGGGATTGATGTCACCAGTGATGTGCACAATGAGGAAGCGCTCAAGCGCCAGAAATCAAAGCTCCGCCAGCTCGTGCTCGATCTTGAGCGCTCTGAGGGGCACGCTGCGCAATTGTCGCGCAAATTTGCCGAGGAAAAAGCGAAGGCCGAACATGCGGCCAACTCCAAGACCGCCTTCCTCAACAATATGAGCCATGAACTGCGCACCCCGCTCAATGCGATCAACGGGTTTTCCGAAATCCTTTTCAACGAGCTTTATGGACCGCTCGGTGACACCCGCTACAAAGGCTATGCAGGCGATATACTGACCTCAGGGCGCCATTTGCTCGACCTGATCAACAGCATTCTCGACATGGCCAAGATGGAAGCGGGCAAGATGGAGATCTCGCAGGTGCCGCTTGATCCGGTTGAACCGGTCGACTCAGCCGTTCGGATGTTGCGCCAGAGGGCCGAAGAGGCCGGTATCGAGCTGATCCTTCGTGCGAGCGATGATTTGCCGATGATCGAGGCCGATCATCGTGCGATCCGGCAAATGGTGCTCAATCTTGTATCGAACGCGCTGAAATTTACCGATCGCGGCGGACGGGTCGTGGTGTCTGTCGACCCACGCGAGGAAGAGTTGCGGATCGCCGTGACCGACAATGGCGTCGGCATCCCACGCGAGCAGATCAATCGCCTCGGCCAGCCCTTCGAGCAGATCCGGGAG
>CAYUEM010000275.1:0-2866 GCA_964442925.1 uncultured Hyphomonadaceae bacterium | reverse complement strand
TGCTGCGATGATGGCGACACGCGGCCTGCTCATGAATGGCTGGGTTGGCACGATCACCTGGACCCGCGATGACGGTGAGACAAACCTGATCAATGTCTTTGGCGGGCGCGACGAGATCCGCCTCTCCTATCGCCACCGGGTCAATGGCGGGCCCTGGCAGGATGTGAATGAGCGCGTAGCGATTGACTGGAGCCCGCGCGCCTATGGCGGGGCGCAGGCCTATTTTCTTTGCCCGCGATGCGGTTCGCGCCGGCGCTTCCTGATCGGGGCGGGCGTGCGCTTTCTCTGCCGGGCCTGTCATGGGCTGGTGCATGCCTCATCGCGGCAGCGGCCCGGCGACCGGGCCACGCGCAGGAACCAGAAACTGCGTACCCGCCTCGGGGTGGGGCTGGGCCTGGGTGACTGGATCGGCCCGAAACCCAAGGGCATGCATGACAAGACGTTTGATCAGATCAGCGCCCGGATCCATGCCGCCGAGGCGGACGTGCATGACGATATGCTGGCACTGCTGAACCGCTTGACGCAGCGCACAGAGCGGCGGCCTCGCCGGATCGGGCCGCCGCGCGCCAATCGTGACTTCTGGAGCTAGTGCGACATGAGCCAGCCAGCCCACCTGACCTCGAACCGCCTGCCGCCATCGGCTTATGAGGCGGGGTTGCTGGCCTGGGAGGATGCCGAGGCGTTCCGCAGCCTGCGGGATGATTATATCTTCACCTATCAGCCGGTCGGGCCGGCCGAGAAGCATATCCTCGAACAGCTGGTCTGGTGCGACTGGCGCCGCCGGCGGCTCGTGCTGGGCGAACGCGCGCTGCACATGGCCGGGCTAGACCGGGCGACCAGCATCGAGCGCGATGACCGGCTGACACGGCGCGCGCTGGCTCTGGGTGATGGCACGCCGCCTGAGCTTTCCTCAAGCAGGGCGGTTCGATCCAGCGATGTTGAAGATGACAAGAGCGCTTCTGAATGGACCGAAATGCTCGCGGCGGCCGAAACAGCCCGCGCCCTGCTCGAAGCCGGAAAAAAAGACGCCTATGCCCGCTCGCTTGCCAGCCTTCCCGAGGAAACGGCTGAATGGTTCCTGGAAGATTGCGAGACGGATGAACGGCTGCAACCGGACGCGGAGGGGCTTCGGCGTTTCCTCGTCCTTGAGGTGCTGCCCTTCTTTCGCGCTTATCTGGCCGCGGCCAGGGGCGGGCCGGCGGTGCGCCTGCAGGCCTTCGGTGAAAGCCTCGATCCGTTCCGGATGGACAAGCTGTTTGCCCTCGATGAGCGCCTGACACGGCAATATGAGAAGGCGATGGGGATGCTGATCCGATTGCAGGAGATGCGGGCCGGTCGAAATTCGGTTGAATGAGCCCCCGCCACCTTTCCAAGAACAGGCAGCAAGCCGAGTCTATTTGTGGGGACAAGTGTGGGGACAGCTTAGGCTGGTGAACCAAAATAGGTTAACATAACAGTGATTTAAGGCCCCACACTGGCGGTCTGAGGAGGATTCGAACCCCCGACCCCTTGGTTCGTAGCCAAGTGCTCTATCCAACTGAGCTATCAGACCGCACCAGTGAGCGCGCAGACATAACGCTGGCCGGTTGCACATGCAAGCGGCACCCGCGGGCTTTTTCGCACCGCGCCTGGCTTTTCTCAGCTCAGCGCGGCGCGCGACAACCAGACCCCGCGCGCAATCGCCCGCGCCAGCGTCGAGGCCGCAAGTTCACCCAACCGCGCCAGTTCCAGCGCGTCGGCCGGTCCCTGCCCCGCGACGCCGGTTGACAGCACGAACACCGTGTCACCATCGACCGGGGAGAAGACCGGACGGATCGCCCGCGCAAAACCGGCCCGCGCCATGTCGGCAACGCGCTGGCAGTCCGAAGCGCTCAGCCGCGCATCGGTGGCAATGCAGGCAATGGTGGTGTTCTCGCCAGGGCGCGCATCAGCCTTCGCGTCGCCCCAGTCTTCAGGTGCCGCGCTGTAATCGGCAGGCGGGCGCGCACCGCCGAACTCACCGTCGATTTCATGTGCGAAGGCCCAGAAACAGTCGGTTCCCGGCATGTAGACCGAGCCAAAACAATTGACCGCAGCCAGCGCACCAATCGTTACCCGCTCGCGCGTGACATAGCTGGCCGAGCCGAGCCCGCCGCGATGTTTTCCGGCCCGCGCACCGTATCCCGCGCCCGCCGCACCCAGCCGCAAAGGCTTGTCACAGGCCGCCAATGCCGCCCGGCCAAGAGCGGCATAAGGCGGATGGGGCCCCCAGTCCTTGTTGCCGCCATTGGCGAGATCATAAAGGATCGCTGCCGGAACAATCGGGGTTTTCGGCACGCCGGCCTGCGCGACCAGCCCGAAACCGCGCCCGGCTGCGCCAAGCTCTGCGGCAACACCATCGGCAGCGGCAAGGCCATAGGCGCTGCCGCCCGACAACACGACGGCATCGACCTTCTGCACCAGCATCCCGGCCGCGAGAAGGTCGGTTTCGCGTGTGCCGGGCCCGCCGCCGGCGACCGCAACCGCGGCTGTCGCCGGCTCGTCGGCAAGGATCACACTGGCACCGGTCCTGACGCCGGCATCCTCGGCATTGCCAAGGCGAAGGCCCGGCACATCGGTAATCGCATTTTCCGGTCCCGGAGCGTTCATGCAACTTCAGCTTTCGTTCCAATTGCAAAATGTCTAATGTGCCGGTTCTTGAATGCCAAGGGTCTCTTGCGGGGGTTGATCATGCGTTTTGTATTCACCGGATTTTTCGCGTTTGCCGGGCTTTGCGGCTGCGGTCCTTCGGCTCCCGCCGATCCGATTGCCAAACCGGTTATTGAAACGCAGACGCCCGACTGGCCGCATGGCGCAATGGCCGCCGCTGCCGATCCGCGCGCCGTCG
>CAYUEM010000274.1:0-2913 GCA_964442925.1 uncultured Hyphomonadaceae bacterium | reverse complement strand
GACTCCGATTTCGGTCGTGGGTGCATTCATCGTCGCCCTTGGCCATATCTTAAACTGGCGAGGATTGGTTCGTAGCCACAAGAGCGCTTAGATTTCCGGTAGAACGATTAGTAGTAATCCCGACACAAGAATGAGCAGGCCCAATACTTCCAATTTCGTTGCTTTTTGTTTGAACAAATAGCGCGCGGTCATAAAGGAGAAGACCAGCTCGATCTGGCCGAGGGCCCTCACTAAGGCCGCCTTCTCGAGTGCCATGGCGGTAAACCATCCCGCTGAACCCACAACGCTTACAAACCCGATAATGATTGCTTGCCGCGGCGCGTTTATGAAGCTCCGCAGAGCGTCTCGGTTTCTAAAAGCCAGCCACCCACCCATGAAGATTGTCTGGATGAGCAGGACTGTGGCGAGCGTGAAGGCCGCGCGCGTGAAAACATCGCCTTGTTCCAGAGACAGAGCGTGTGCGTCCGGCCATGACCGCCATCAGCTTTCGGGCTGGAACCGCCACGGCAGGAGGTCATCGATCTTGGTGATGGGATGATCGGCGATGCGGGCGAGCACGTCGGTTAGCCAGGCCTGCGGGTTGACACCATTGAGCTTGGCGGTCTCGATGAGGGAGTAGATTGCAGCGGCGCGCTCGCCGCCAGCGTCGGAACCGGCAAACATGTAATTCTTGCGCCCGAGCGCCATTCCTTTCACGGAACGTTCGGCTGCGTTATTGTCCAACTCGCAAATGCCGTTCTCCAGATAAGGTCCCATGCGCTTCATGCGGGAGATGGCGTAGCGTATTGCTTCGGCCAGCGCCGACTTGCCGGGGAGCCCGGTCAGCTTTGCCTCGAACCATTGCTGCAATTCTTGGAACAATGGCTTCGCCTGTTCCTGGCGCACAGCGATGCGGGTTTCCGGCGGCGAGCCGCGAATGTCTTTTTCGATGGCGTAAAGTTCGGCGATCTTTTGCAGCGCCTCCGTCGCGATCGGCGAGCCTGTGCTCTGCGCGATGTCGAACAGCTTGCGCCGCACATGGGCCATGCAAGCGACTTCCTTGATCCTGTCGCCATAGAGCGCCTCGTAGCCCGCATAACCATCCGCATGGAGATAGCCGCGATAGTCTTTCAGGTGATCGCGCGGCCGCTCGCCCTTGCGATCCGGCGCGTAGCGATAGAAGGCCGCCGGCGGCGCGTTCGAGCCATGAGCCCGGCCGTCGCGGACATAGGCCCAGAATCTGCCGGTTTTCGTGCGCCCGCGCCCCGGATCGAGCACTGGAACGGGCGTGTCATCGGTGAAGATGGCGTCCGCCTCAAAGACATGACGGCCAATGGCTTCTACCAGCGGATCGAGCAGCACGCTGCAACGTCCGACCCAGTCGGCCATGGTCGAGCGGTCAAGTTCGACGCCTTCGCGCGCGTAAATCTGCGCCTGGCGATAGAGCGGCAGGTGATCACAATATTTGGACACAAGGACATGGGCGAGCAACGCCGGCCCAGGCTTGCCGCGCTCGATCGGCAAAGACGGCATCGGCGCCTGCGCGATATTCCCGCAGTCCCGGCAGGAGAGTTTCGGGCGCACATGACGGCGCACCATGAAGCGGCCCGGGACATAGTCGAGTTCCTCGCGGACATCTTGCCCGAGCTTTCGCATAGGCTTGCCGCAATGTTCGCAATCAGGCGCTGGTTCATGGACAACGTCTTCTCTCGGCAGATGATCCGGCAGTGGATTACGCTTCGGTTGCGCTTTGTCTTCCGGCGGAGAGGCAATGCCAGCTCGTTGTCGGATCTCGGCGCGTTCGGTTTCAACCGCCTCGATCAACAGCTCCAGCTGTTCAAGGCCTTCGCTGGACGCGCCGAACCTGCCGCGGCGCAGAACGACAAGCTGGTGTTTGAGCTTCTCCACCATCAAGGTCAGGGCGTGGAGTTCAGTCTCTTGTGACGTAAGCGTCGCTGACTGCTCAGCGATGAGCGTTGCGTTCCTCACGATGATCGCCTTCAGCGCATCAACATCATCAGGGAGTGAAGCGGGCGACAACATTTCCATGACGCCCATGATAAACGCCATCGCCGCGAAAGTGAATCAACAATGTCAAAGAGCAATACGCTTTTTACACGGAATGATTACACGACGGTCGTGGGCTGCGGCGCTGACGGGACCGCCCGCGTCAGACGCCAGTCCATCCCCTCAAGCAGGCTTGCGAGTTGCGCCGCTGTAATAGAAACTTTCCCGTCCTTCGCCGCAGGCCAAACGAAACTCGTCTTCTCAATCCGCTTGTAGAACAGACACATGCCTTGCTGGTCCCACCACAGCACCTTCACCCGGTCGCCGGAGCGGCCCCGGAACACGAAGACATGGCCCGATAACGGGTTGAGTTGCAGCACTGTCTGCACCTGGGCCGACAGGCCATCAAACCCGCGACGCATGTCGGTCACCCCTGCCGCAATCCACACCTTCGTACCGGGCGGCAACGCGATCATGACGCCGCCGCGACCGCGCCGATCAGGTCTTCAAGCAGCCGCCGGTCCAGCCCAAGCGACACAAACAAATGCCGACCATTCGGAAAGGCAATCTCCGCGCGCTCATCGCAGCGCAGTGAAGCCTGCGGTCCTTCCTCCAATCTTTCAGCAAGCTCAACCGGTAAAAACGCCGGCGCCGCAGCGCCTGGCGCTATCGCTTCCTTCGCCGCCTTGCGCCAGGCGAACAATTGCGATGGCGAAAGCCCATGACGCCGCGCTACCCAGCTCACCGATCGTCCGTCTTGAAAACTTTCGGCGACAATCCGCGCGCGCTCTTCGTCGCTCCAACGCCGTCGTCGTTCGCGACCCAATATCTCCTGCAACGCTTCCTCCTGGGCATACGGATAGTCGTATGACTAGCACCATCGCAGATATCGGAATTGGCGTAAGGCGGTCATCACCGGACGCTCAC
>CAYUEM010000273.1:0-2921 GCA_964442925.1 uncultured Hyphomonadaceae bacterium | reverse complement strand
CCCCGATGATGAACATCATCAATGGCGGCGAGCATGCCGACAATCCGATCGACATTCAGGAATTCATGATCATGCCGATCGCTGCGCCGAGCCTCGCCGATGCGGTGCGCACAGGTTCTGAAGTGTTCCATGTGTTGAAGAAACAGCTGGTCGAGGCGGGCCATAACACCAATGTCGGTGACGAAGGTGGTTTCGCGCCGGGGCTGAAATCGGCCGAAGAAGCGATCACGTTCATCATGAAAGCGATCGAAAAAGCCGGCTACAAGCCGGGCGAGGAGGTTGCGATCGCGCTCGATGCCGCTTCGACCGAATTCTACAAGGGAGGACAATATGTCCTCGCCGGCGAAGGCAAGACGCTCGATGCCGGCGGAATGGCGCGGTATCTTGAAGACCTTGTTGACCGCTTTCCGATCCTTTCGATCGAGGATGGCATGGCCGAGGATGACTGGGAGGGCTGGCAAGCGCTGACCGAACTGATCGGCGACAAATGTCAGCTCGTTGGCGATGATCTGTTCGTGACCAATCCGGAGCGTCTCGCAATGGGGCTGGAGCGCGGCGTCGCCAATTCGATCCTCATCAAGGTCAACCAGATCGGCACCCTGACAGAGACGCTGGACGCGGTCGACCTGGCCCACCGCCACGCCTATACGGCGGTGATGTCGCATCGCTCCGGCGAGACCGAGGACACAACGATTGCCGATCTTGCCGTGGCGACCAATTGCGGACAGATCAAGACCGGCTCGCTGGCCCGCTCCGACCGGCTGGCGAAATACAACCAGCTGATCCGCATCGAGGAAGAGCTGTCCACTTCGGGCGTCTATGCCGGCATGGCCTATATCAACGCCTGACGGTTGAGGTCAGGTTTCACCCTCATCCAGAAGAACGGCCGTTTATGAGCCGCGTCTCAAGCGTCACTGGACAGGCCCTTCTCCTTTTCAAGACCGCCCCGGAACTGATCCGGGGTCTTTTGCCCGCGAACCACAAACCGGCAGTTCTCAGGGCAGGCGAGGGGCAAGGCGGGCTCCCGCAGCCATTTGCAGAAATCGTCTCTATGCGTTTTTCAGCGGCCTGATAAGCTGCATCTGCAGACATGCAGGAGCGCTCCAATGGCCTGGATTTACCTCATCGCCGCGCCCGAGGATGCGGTCCACGCGGAACCGATGGCCGACTGGCTGAAACAGCACGGCCATGTCGTCAGGACAGAAACCGGACATTCTGGATATCCGCCCGCCCGGGACGGCGAGGTCACGCTGGCGCTGTGGTCGAGGGCGGCGATGATGAGCGCGCGGCGTTTCCTGATGACCAATCGCGCCATTGATGCCTGGGAGCAGCAACGCCTGGTCATGGTGAAGCTTGACCATGGCCTTCACCCTCACGGTCTCGCTGATGTGGGGATGATCGACCTGACCTTCGAGCCCGCGCGCACCAGCCGGTTCTTTGAGGTCGACAAGGACATTCGGGCGGCCGACTCAGCCTATATGCAGAGACGTGAGGCAAGCCTCAGGCCCGATCCGGCATCAATCGAAAAAACCCGACAATCCGATGCGCATGGCGACGATGGCGACAGCGTGTTCATCTCCTATGCCCATGCGGATGCCGAAGCGGTCTACCCGATCGTGGATCTGGTGGAGGCGTCGGGCCGAACGGTCTGGATCGACAGGGATGGCATGAAAGCCGGACAGGGCTGGGCCGGGATGATCGTGCGGGCGATCAAATCGTCTCAGACATTCTGCATCATGTGCTCGGCGCGTTCCTTCGCGTCCGACCATGTCCGACGTGAGGTTTATCTCGCTGACAAATATCGCAAGGCGCTGCTGCCGATCCGGCTGGACGATGCGGAAATGCCCGAGGATATCGAGTATTTCCTCATCGACCGGCAATGGATCGACATTGCATCGCTGGCTGAACACCAGCGGACAGCAGCCTTGCGGGCCGTTTTCGGCGATCAGTAGAGCGTTTGCAGCGCGCCGGCATCATAGTCTGCCAGTTCGCCCTCTCGGCCTTCTTTCACCTTCCTGGCCCATTCAGGGTCCTGCAACAGGGCGCGGCCGACGGCGACGAGGTCAAACTCGCCGCGCTCCAGCCGTTCGATAAGGTCGGACAGTGGCCGCGTTTTCGCACCCTCGCCGCGGAAGGCGTTGATGAAATCGCTCGACAGGCCGACAGACCCGACCGTGATCGTCGGCAGGCCGGTGAGTTTCTTCGCCCATCCTGCAAGGTTCAGCCCCGCCTCGCCGTCAATCTCGGGAAATTCCGGCTCCCAGAAGCGGCGCTGCGAACAGTGGATGATGTCCACACCGGCATCGACGAAGACCTTCAGCAAGGCTTCCAGTTCCTGCGGGCTCTGCGCAAGACGGGCATCGAAATCCTGCTGTTTCCATTGTGACCAGCGCAGGATGATCGGGAAATCCTCACCCACAGCCGCGCGGCATTCGCGAATGACATCGCCGGCAAACCTCGCGCGCCCGGCAAGGTCTCCGCCCCAGCGGTCGCTTCGTACATTCATCACGTCCCAGAAGAACTGATCGATCAGGTAGCCATGGGCACCATGGATCTCGACACAGTCAAAGCCGAGCCGTCTTGCGTTCCCGGCGGCGCGGGCATAGGCCGAGATCATGTCAGCGACTTCTTCCGCGGTCGGCTCAGGCTGGACCTGTTTGCCGGTATGGGTGACGCCTGCGGGGCTGTCGGAAGGCGCATCGGGGTGCGGGCCTGTGCCGGGCTTGCGCATCATGCCGACATGCCAGAGTTGCGGACCGATCTTGCCGCCTTCCGTGTGAACCGCTTCGGCCACCCGCTTCCAGCCCGCCAGCGCCTCGGGCGTGTGGAAGTTCGGAACATTCGGGTCTGACGAAGATCCCGGCCGGTCGGTCGTCGTGCCCTCGGTCAGGATCAGGCCGACATCCGCGCCGGCACGCCGG
>CAYUEM010000272.1:0-2924 GCA_964442925.1 uncultured Hyphomonadaceae bacterium | reverse complement strand
CATCGAACACGCCATCAATTTCTATCGCCAGACCCATGGACCCCTGCGTTGCCTGGCTGCAAATGACCCATGTGGCCTGCGCCCGCCGCGCAAAACGGCCCGCCAAACTGAGAGACCCGCGCAGAACGCACCCGCCGGTGATATCATGGTTTCGCAGGATCTCGCGCGAACTTCGCGGGCCTGACAATGCGGGAGGGCGCACCGCTTTCCTCATCACCTGACCGGCCTCCGGCCGAATCATAAATCGCATCTTAACCCTTCTGGCGAAACGGTCTCGCCATGTCCTCACGCCTGCCCGCTTTTGGCCTTTGCGGCCTCATGCTGTATTTCGCCTTCAACGCGTTCGCAGGTGAGTCCGGCCTCGGTCATCTCAGCGACCTGCAACGCAAGCTTGATGAACGGCGTGCGGAGCTGGACGTGCTGGAAACAGACATCGCAGCGCTGGAAACCGATATCGCAAGACTGTCGCCCGGAAGCATAGACCCCGACCTTGTTGAACGCCTTGCGCGTGAAAATCTCGCCTATGTTTACCCTGAGGAATACATTCTTGTTGAGGTCAGCCGCTAATCCCATGCAAAATAACATGGCGGTTCTGACTGGACCGTTCGTTTTTGCTGTATCACTATGGAAAAAAAAACTGGGTTGGAGCGCTCATGTCCAAATCGACGACAGCAAAGAAACCTGCCACCACGCTGGCAAAATCGCGGCGGGACGAACTTCTCGAATATTATCGCATGATGCTGCTGATCCGGCGGTTCGAGGAGCGCGCCGGCCAGCTTTACGGCATGGGGCACATTGCCGGCTTCTGCCATCTCTATATCGGCCAGGAAGCGGTCGTCACAGGGATGCAGGCGGCGATTGGCGACGGTGACCAGGTCATCACCGGCTATCGTGACCATGGCCATATGCTGGCCTGCGGCATGGACGCGACCGGCGTGATGGCCGAACTGACGGGCCGGACGGACGGCTATTCACGCGGCAAGGGCGGCAGCATGCACATGTTTTCGCGTGAGAAGAATTTCTTCGGCGGTCATGGCATTGTCGGCGCACAGGTTCCGATTGGCACGGGCCTCGCATTCTCCAACAGATACAAGGACACAGACCGCGTTTGCCTGACCTATTTCGGCGACGGCGCGGCCAATCAGGGCCAGGTCTACGAGGCCTTCAACATGGCCTCGCTGTGGAAGCTGCCGGTCGTCTATGTGATCGAGAACAACCAGTATGCGATGGGCACGAGTGTCGAGCGCGCCAGCGCAGAAATCGAACTTTTCAAGCGTGGCATCAGTTTCGAGATCGAGGGCGAGGAAGTTGACGGCATGGACGTGCTTGCGGTCAAAAAGGCTGGCGAGAAGGCAGTCAAGCATGCGCGCTCCGGCAACGGGCCATATATCCTCGAAATGAAGACCTATCGTTATCGCGGACACTCGATGTCCGACCCGGCGAAATACAGGAAGCGCGAGGAAGTTGACGATATCCGCTCCCACCGCGACCCGATCGAAGGCCTGAAGGGCCAGCTGATCGCAGCCGGTATCGCCAGCGAAGAGGAACTCAAGGCCATCGACACCGAGATCAAGGCCGAGGTGAAAGCGGCTGCCGATTTTGCGCTGGAAAGCCCGCAGCCAGACGCGGCGGAGCTGTGGACGGATGTGCTGATCGACGTGGAGGCCGGCTGATGCCATTGGAACTGTCTTATCTCACCGCAAGCGTCATCGTTTTTCTTGTGATGGTCCTCGTTCAGGGTGCGTTTTCCAATGGCCAGCACACACCGAAGTTGCTGGCTGGAAATCGCGACGACCTGCCGGCTGACAATCTCCGCGTTGCACGCGCCAAACGCGCCAACCAGAACATGATCGAAGCGCTTGTCCTGTTTGCGCCGCTGGTGCTGGTTGCCGTGGTCACTGACCGCACAAACCAGTGGACGCAGATCGGCGCAGGCCTCTTCCTGGCCGCGCGCATTGCCTATGCCCCGCTTTACTGGTTCGGCGGCGGGCCGCTGCGCTCGCTGGTGTGGGCGATTGGCTTGCTCGGAACACTGATGATCCTGTTTCAAATCCTGCCCTTCACGGGAGCCGTCTGAATGTCCGTTGATATCCTGATGCCTGCCCTGTCGCCGACCATGGAAGAGGGCACCCTCGCCAAGTGGCTCAAGAAGGAGGGCGACAAGATTGCCTCCGGCGACATTATTGCCGAGATCGAGACCGACAAGGCGACAATGGAGGTTGAAGCCGTCGATGAAGGCACGCTGGCGAAAATCCTGATCAGCGAAGGCACCGAAGGGGTCAAGGTCAATGCGGTGATCGCTGTGCTCGCCGAGGAGGGCGAGGAAGCCGCATCGGTCACCGCCGGAAATGGCGCGGCGAATGGGGCTGCATCCCCGGCGCCGCAGGACAATAGCCCCCGCAAGCAGGACGCGCCGGCACAGGCCCAGCCAGAGGCCGCACCGCGCCCGGAAAGTCTCGTCTCACCCGACCCGGAATTGCCCGAAGGCACCAGCTTTACTGACACCACGCTGCGCGATGCCCTGCGTGATGCGATGGCTGAGGAAATGCGCCGGGATGAAACGGTCTTCGTGATGGGTGAAGAGGTCGCCGAATATCAGGGGGCCTACAAGGTGACGCGCGAATTGCTTCAGGAATTCGGTCCGCGCCGGGTGGTTGACACACCGATCACCGAGCATGGATTTGCCGGGCTTGGCGTTGGTGCCGCCTTCGGAAAGCTGCGCCCGGTTGTCGAGTTCATGACTTTCAACTTCGCGATGCAGGCCATCGACCATATCATCAATTCTGCCGCCAAGACGCTGTACATGTCCGGCGGACAAATGGGCTGTCCGATCGTGTTTCGCGGTCCCAATGGTGCGGCAAGTCGTGTTGGCGCGCAGCACAGCCAGGACTATTCGGCCTGGTATGGCCAGGTGCCGGGCCTGA
>CAYUEM010000271.1:0-2928 GCA_964442925.1 uncultured Hyphomonadaceae bacterium | reverse complement strand
ATCGCGG
Organism: uncultured Hyphomonadaceae bacterium; assembly: GCA_964442925.1. Classification (GTDB taxonomy): domain Bacteria; phylum Pseudomonadota; class Alphaproteobacteria; order Caulobacterales; family Hyphomonadaceae; genus UBA5336. The sequence continues at coordinate 2,921 of CAYUEM010000271.1, read as the reverse complement.
TTGGCGGCGTCATCATTCGCCTTGACGCTGGCACTTCGTCGGCGCGGACCGGCGAGATCGTGCGGGCGGTGGGATGAGCGACAGCCACCTTGGCCGGTGGGGCTGAACGGAGGACGAGCATGCCCGTCTGGAGGGCAGAAATCCACTTATGGAGCGGCCGCAATCTGTTCAGACAAACTGAGCCACTTCTTTTCTTTTTCTCGGTGAAAGGTATGGTGGGAGCAGTGAAAAAGTAACGAACACACAGCACCCGAGCCGAAGTTAGAGCGTCGATATAATGTCGGAGAACATCCAGTATCGCGATCTGCAGGAAGGGCCCATGCCTTTCTGGCTCAAGGCCTACGCCTTCGGTTGGCTACCTTTGGCCGCTGCCTATGCCCTAATCCTGGCTGTGTCGATTCGCCTTACGGGCCTAGACTTGTTCGCCACTTATTTGTCCAACGTCATTATCCCGTTTGTCATGGGCATACCGGTCTTCCTCGTTACTTACCGATGGACCGCAATGGTGGCTGTGCGCATTCAGAGCGTCATCCACATCTGCGGCGCAATCCTGTTTGCTCTTATCTGGACGCAGGCGTTGTTCAGGCTACTACAGCTGTGGCGAGGCCTGCAGTCTGGTGACTGGACCTTCAGCGGATTCAGCGGCCCTGCTCTCGCTTGGCAATTGTTTCAGGGAGTCGCAATATACTTCCTGATAGTTGGGGGCGCTTATGTGTACTGGTTTGCGCGGCGGGCAGCGGAAAAACCCGGTGTGGGCGGCAAAGGTCGGGAACAGCCGACGGAACTGGAACGCTTTTTCATTCGCAGCGGCGACATGATCTTACCGGTAGATGTCGCGGAAATCGTATGGGCCCGGGCCGAGGCCGATGGCGTCACGCTGAACATGAAAGAAGACAGCAGGTTCATAAGGTTGCCACTGGTCGAACTCGAACATCATCTAGGTGACCGCTTCATTCGAACACATCGTTCGACGCTGGTGAACGTCGCCCAAATTCAGTCCGTGGAACCGGCAGGAAATGGACGGCTTAGCTTGCATGTGTCTAACGGCGATTCCCTGGTCACGAGCCGTGACGGAGCGAGCCGAATCCGAAGGCTGGTCCTCTAAAAAGGCGTTGCCGCCATCCGCCATTTTTCAGGCGTCTAATGTCGATTCAGCAGGCTGGCATGTCGGTTCAACGATTCTTGAGCGGCATCTCTTCGCGATATGCGATGAACAGGCACTGACCTGAAAGGAATCCTATGCTGAAAACCGCCATTTTTGCGTCCGTGCTCTTGCTCGGTGCCTGCCAGAGCACAAGCCGGGTCCCAGGCCCCGAAACAGAGTTCAAGGGAGCTGATGTTTTTGACGGCAACAGCTTCCAGGCCCGCTCGGTTTGCGTCGCCTCCAACCGCATTGTCGAGTGCACCGGTCGCGCTGAGGAAATAATCGACGTCTCTGGACGTTATATCATTCCACCGCTGGCCGACGCGCACACGCATCATTTCGATGGCGCAGGGACTTTCGAATGGCATCGCTCCATGTACTTGTCATCGGGTGTCTTTTACGCGCTCTCCCTGACGACGCCAACGCGCAGCACCATTGCCATCAGAGATCGTTTCAGCGGTCCCGGAAACGTCGATGTCGCCTCTTCGCTTGGCGGTATCACCGGCCCGCAGAGCCATCCTGCAGAGATCTATGAAGCGCTTGCGCTTGGTATCAGAAGCTTTGAGGAGCAGGTAGCTCGCGCAAACGAAATACGAGCCGGACGGGCCTATGCTGACGACGCATATTTTGTCGTCGAGACACGCGAGGACGTTGCGGAGAAATTTGCTTTACTGATGGAGGCGGAGCCCGACGTGGTGAAAGTCTTCCTCAGGCAAAGCGACAGGTACGATGAAGGGTTCGGCAAATGGGGGCCTGGTGGCGGCATAGAGCCCGGCTTGTTGCCACTGATCGCCAACCTTGCAGCGGCGCATGAAAAGCCGCTGGCGGTGGCAACTTCAAATGTCGCCGACTATCGCGCCGCCGTCGCTGTTGGCGCCTCTTTTGTGACCCACCTTCCCTGTTATCAGGACTCGTCAGCCGATCCTGACAGTCCGTACTTCGACATCGATACCGCCGATGATTGCCTTATCAGTGAAGACGACGCCCTGACCGCATCTGTTCACGGCGTGACGCACCTTCTCATCACGTCTGAATGGGAAACGCCAAGACCAGCCGATTATGAGGACTGGGAAAGACGGAACATAGAAACGCTACTTGCGGCGGACACCGATTTCGCGATCGGATCAAATTCTTACGGAAAAACGGTTGTACCGGGTTTGTTGGTGGCTGCCGAACGAGGGCTGTTTTCCCCATCCGAACTATTGCGGCTCGCGACCAGAGAAACAGCGACAGCTATATTCCCGGACCGCCGTGTCGGATGTCTGGAAAACGGATGCGAAGCCAGCTTTCTTGTGCTTGACGCTGATCCGCTTGACGATTTTTCTGCGATCACAAAGATCAGCCTTGCTGTGAAGGATGGTGAGACGCTGTCAGGAAACTAACTGGGCAAAGGCAAATATGGTCACCGAGCAAGGTTTTTTTGGAACGCTTTCACGGGAGGACGGAAAATTCGAGTTTTGGGGTCTAACCGGCCGAATTGTTTCTTTCTTAAGACAACGATGCGCGGTAAATCGAGGTGGTTCGGTTCGTTTGAAAAGATTTTGGTCGATCGGTGAGTGGATGTCTCCAATCACGAGCGACTGTGTATTAACACACCTGGGATGTCTCCTTTCGGGATGATCTCGCTGTCAGCAATGGGCGCAATTTGTGACAGCCGGTCCTGACACTTTGAGCTTGCAAAGTCTGATATTGTTATATAAATGCGGTTATGCGCATATGCACGAAAGCAAGTCATGATCACGATCCTTTCCGCCCTAGCCGAACCGACCCGCCTCAA
>CAYUEM010000270.1:0-2937 GCA_964442925.1 uncultured Hyphomonadaceae bacterium | reverse complement strand
CATGGAACTTCACGCCGTCAAGCTGAAACAGACGTGCTGTCCAGACAACGCTTACTTTTCTTTTGGGGGTGAAAGGTGGCGTTGCCACAAGGGTACTGACCCGGCCCCCGAAATTCCGGCCATGAATTTGCAGAGTCCTCGATTGAAAGAGGATGACAGGTGCGCAAATCACGTTTTACCGAGGCGCAGATCATTGGGATGCTGCGCGAGCACGGTTGGGAGGGTTAGAAATCGCGGCGAGCGATTTCCCGACCAACGGCGTGAAAGCCGTGGAGCTGTGCCGCAAATACCGAGCCGGAACAGACGCCGCTCATCCCCGCGATCCAGCCATTCTTTGCCATCAACATGATAGCGGACACGCCGATCAGGCCTCGCCGATAGACGCGCTTACCGAAGTGAAATTCTCGGTGGGTCGTGACGCCTCTATTCAATTTACATAATTGTATTGACATATCTGTAAATCGTATCTTATAAAGCACGAGCAAGAGTTTTTCGCCATGACCGAACCCGACAATCCGCAAATGTCTCAGCCCCCCACGGCTCAGATCGACGATGTCGCCCCAGACTTTGTTGCGCGCACGACGCAAGGCGAGGTGAAACTGGCCGACTACCGTGGACGATGGGTGTTGTTTTTCTCCCACCCCGCTGACTTCACCCCGGTCTGCACGTCCGAGTTTATTGCCCTGCAGAAGGCAAAACCAGATTTTGACGCGTTGGGCTGTGACCTGCTCGGCCTTTCTGTCGATAGTCTCTACGCTCACATCGCCTGGGTGAAGGACATCGAGGCTCGGTTCGGTGTGAAAATCACCTTCCCGATCATTGAGGACATCTCGATGGCCGTCAGCCGCGTTTACGGCATGATCCATCAGGGGTCGGCAACAACGGCCGCCGTGCGTTCAGTCTACTTCATTGATCCGGATGGCTACATTCGCGCGCTTATTCACTATCCAATGAACATCGGGCGCTCTGTTGATGAACTCCTTCGCGTCCTCCAGGCCTTGCAGACGTCGGACGCTTTCGGCGTCGCGACACCCGAAGGCTGGAAGCCGGGCGATGAGGCGGTTCTGCAACCGCCGCTCGATCAGGACGAAGCCGACGCACGCTCAGCCATGAATGGCGGCGCCTGGTACCTCACCCACGCGCAGGCATGCCCATGACACCGCTGTCCAAAGACCTTGCACCGCTGGCGAGTGAGGCGACAGAACTTCTCAAGGCGCTGGCGCATCCTGAGCGGCTGATGATTTGCTGCCAGCTGCGCGATACGGAAATGTCGGTTGGCGACATTGAAACGACTCTCGGCATCAAGCAGCCACGCTTGTCGCGCGAACTGTCCAAGCTGCGCGATACCGGGCTTGTCGACACCCGCAAGCAATCGAAGCTCGTCTTTTATATATTGAGCGACAAGCCGCGTGTTCGCGAAATGTTGGACGCTGTATGCGCGGTCATGCTCGGCAAAACAGTGCAGCACACTTCAGCGCTCATCGCCTCCCCAAAATTCAAATCCAATCGACCCGGCGGTTACGGCGTGTTCGCCCGTCCGGGAACTTGATCAGAGCCATGGAGCAAGAGATGCAAAACCCTGAAGTCACCGGTTTCTTCGATGAGCCCACCAACACGATCAGCTATGTCGTCGCTGATCCGGAAACAAAGCGCTGCGCGGTGATCGATTCACTGCTCGATTTCGACCAGGCGTCAGGGCGCACGCAGACCCGTTCGGCAGACCGGCTGATCGCGTTTGTGCGCGAGAACGGATTGAGCTGTGAATGGATCATCGATACTCATGTGCATGCTGACCATCTGACAGCTGCGCCTTATGTCCGCGAACAAATCGGCGGGAAAACGGCAATCGGTGATAAAATTGCCGTCGTTCAGGACGTTTTCAGCAAGATCTTCAACGAGGACCAGTCCTTCCATACCGATGGCAGCCAGTTCGATCACCTGTTCGCGGACGGAGAGACCTATCGGATCGGCAGTATCGAGGCCAGGGCCATTCATACGCCCGGACATACGCCGGCCTGCATGAGCCACCTGGTCGGTGATGCGCTGTTTGTCGGTGACACGATATTCATGCCGGACTTTGGCACCGCGCGCTGCGATTTCCCGGGCGGCGATGCGGGTACGCTGTTTGACTCGATCCAGAAGCTCTTTGCGCTGCCGGACGCAACGCGCGTTTTCCTCTGCCATGATTACAAGGCGCCGGGGCGCGAGATCTTTGTTTGGGAGACCACGATTGGCGAGCAGAAGCGCGCCAACATACACGTGAAGATCGGCACGTCGCGCGATGACTTCATCGCCATGCGGACCGCGCGCGATGCAACGCTCGACATGCCCAGGCTGATCCTGCCGTCGGTGCAGATCAACATGCGCGCCGGTGACATGCCGCCGCCGGAAGACAATGGCCAGCGCTACATGAAGATTCCAATCAACGCGCTGTAGAACCGCAAGCAGACAGCGCGCGCGAGCCGCGTCGCCGCGTAGCAACTGTTGTTTCGGGTATCATCCTGGCACGTCGTCTCGCCCCCTTCGACCCGCATGCGCGGGCCTGCTTCGGGAAATCGCCTCTCGCGATTTCTGATCCTTCGCAGTCCCCCGCGAGGCGGGGGAAGATCACGCCGCGACAGACCGGCCTCATCCTCCCCCGCGCGCGGGGGAGGTGCCCGAAGGGCGGAGGGGGCATACGGACAGGGTCAACGATATCCCCGAATTTGCGAAGAGGGCGCAGCCCGAAATCCACCGTCCCGGCCCATCTTGCGACCACCGGTAGTGGATTTCGCTGGCGCTCCATCCACCCTACGCCGCGCCGCAGCGCCGCGGCACATAGGGCGGGCCAGGCAGCCAGGGGAGGCTCCCGATACGCCCTGAACGCGCGGGTTCTCGTAAAAGTCCCACGTTTCCACCCGAAAGGCATCCGGCCATGAAGCTCGCAAATTACTTTCC
>CAYUEM010000269.1:0-2944 GCA_964442925.1 uncultured Hyphomonadaceae bacterium | reverse complement strand
ACAACAGCATCTTCTGGACCTGGACCTGATCAAAAACGTACAAAGTCGAGCTCAGTGTCAGGGGAATTAAAATGGTATCCATGACATCCGATAGCCACTCAAAAAACAATAAGTGTGTGGCGCTGTGGTCCGGAGATTATATGCTGGTCACAGGCCAGTCACTCGTAACGCGGCGCGTGGTTGAGCGGGTATTGGACCGATCCGAAGGAGCGCGCGAGTATGTTTATCGAGCTGGTGGCGGTGTTGGCGCGATCTTAAACTGGTCCAGTGCTGGCGTACGCCTTTGGCGTGATCTGGCGCGAAAGCGCGTTCAGACTCTGTATCTCGTCTGCTCGCGCTCCAATGTCGGCTTTTTGCGTGACATTCCGGCGCTGCTTGCTGCACGGTTTGGCGCGAGGGTTGTCGTCCATGCCCACGGCTCAGATATCGTTGCTCTACTTCGACAGCGGCCCGTTGCTCCGCTGGCCCGATGGCTTTATGGGCGATGCACATTAGTCGTTCCGTCGAACCATCTTGTCCGTCCGCTGAGCAGTATATACTTTCAACAGCTTTTCGTGGTCGAAAACTTCGTAAATGCTCGAATTACTGATTATTCTGAATTCGGTCTTGTAAATGGTCTTAATCTCAAAACCCTATGGAATTCGAATATTATGTCGAGCAAGGGGGCTTTCGATACGCTTGAGGCAGTCGCCGAATTGCAGGCCGAAGGTGAGGCGGTTGACCTTGATGTCCTGGGGGACGTGCTTGGTGACGAGGAGCTTTCAGCTAAAGATGCACAGAAACGTCTAGCGGCTCTCCGGCATCGGGCGGCAATTACATATCACGGTCGATTGAGCCGCGAACAGGCCGCCCGGTTGCTCGCGACCGCTGATATCGTAGTGCTCCCCTCGCGGTATTCGAGTGAATGCCAGCCACTGGCCATAATTGAAGCGATGTGCGCAGGTAAGGGGCTCATCGTTTCCGACACTCCTGCGCTACGCGCCACGGTCGGTGACTATCCGGCTGTATTCATCCCCGTCCGCTCGGTCGGTGCGATTAAGGATGCGTTGAGGAGCCTTTCGGCCGAGAAAAGATCAGATCCTGCTGCTTTCGAGGCGCGCTATGCAGCCTCCGCCATAGCCGCCCGCGAGCGTTTCTCTGTTGGTCGATTTGACGAAGCAATGTCGTCGATCCTTGTTGCGCCGGCCACGCAATGATCGATTCGGCGTGGTTTGATGGCTGGCTGACGCCGATCGAGGAGGCAAAAGGGTTCGTGACGCCGTTCGTCCGCGCTGACATCCCGATCCACCGCGAGCAGGCGCCGGACGTGCGCTTCTTCCACTGACGATCCGCAGACAGCGCAACAAAGTCACTGGTAGAGGTCGCATTGCGGCCGATCAGTAAGCGGTGTCTGACGGCCACGGCTTCGGTGGGTTGTGTCTTCCGCCGCTATTGCTGGTGGGTTGCTCCTGGTTGGAGCAACGCCTTGCAACAAATGGTGAACCGTGCCGGGTTTGCCGGAGGCCATTTTCTTTGAGTGAGTGGACTTATGACAGACAAGAAGCAAAGACCAAATTACTCGCCTGAGGTGCGTGAACGCGCGGTTCGGATGGTAGCTGAGCATGCACGCGATCACGCCTCGCAATGGGTTGCGGTTGTTTCGATTGCCGGCAAGATCGGAGGCACGCCGCAGACGCTGCTCGGGCTGAGAGGCGCAGGCTGCACGGGATTCCGGCAAGCGGGCGGGAGCGAGCACCGAAGAGCGCGAAGTGAAGGAGCTTCGCCAGGCCAACGAGATACTTCGGAAGGCGTCCGCATATTTCGCTGAGGATCGAAGGCAGAGCGGCATCGCTTCAAGCGATGCCTGAGATGCTTAACCGCCCACATTGGCAATGATCGCTTTCATAGATGATCATAAAGAGGTTTACGGAATCGAGCCGATCTGCAGGGTACTGCCGATTGCCCCGTCGACCTGGCATGAGGCGGATGCGCGGCGGCGGCGCCCCGAACGCAGGCCGCCGCGCGTCCGCCGGGACGAGGCGCTGAAGCCGGAGATCCGTCAAGTATTCAATGAGAACTTCACCGTTTATGGCACCAACAAGGTCTGGCACCAGATGCGGCGGGAAGGCTTTGATGTGGTGCGTTGCACCGTCAGGCGCCTGATGAAGGCAATGGGCCTGCAGAGGATTATTCGCGGCAAGCCGCATCGCACGACCTATAGCGAGAAGACAGCGCCATGCCCGCTCGACCATGTGAACCGTAACTTCAAGGCCCCAGCACCGAACAGGCTCTGGGTCAGCGATTTCACATATGTCTCGACCTGGGCCGGCTTCGTCTACGTGGCCGTCGTGATCGATGTATTCGCCCGCCGTATCGTCGGCTGGCGGGTCAGCCGCACGGCGCATGCGAGCTTTGTGCTCGGTGCCCTTGAGCAGGCCTTGCATGATCGAAGACCGGGCATCGGCAGCGGCCTTGTTCATTACTCAGATCGCGGCAGCCAGTATGTCAGCATACGGTATACGGAGCGTCTCGCTGAAGCCGACCTCGAACCCTACGTTGGAATTGCCGGAGATAGTTATGACAACGCCCTCGCCGAGACCATCAATGGGCTCTACGAGGCCGAAGTCATCTGGCGGAAAGGCCCCTGGAAATCCATGGACGCTGTCGAATACGCCACCCTCGAATGAGTAGACTGGTTCAATTACCACCGCCTGCTCGAGCCGATCGGAAATATCCCTCCGGCAGAAGCCGAGGCGAACTACTTTGCAGCGCTGAAGGAAACCGCTATCGCTGCTCGACCCCAACCAAACAGCCTCTGGGGTTACCGGCGTGGTTCAATAGTCCTGTCTCCTTGAATGTAGATGATCGTATCTCAAGGCCGGAATCAAACCGGGACAGGTCCAGTTTGATGTAAGCGTTGTCTGGACAGCACGTCTGTTTCAGCTTGACGGCGTGAAGTTCCATG
>CAYUEM010000268.1:0-2954 GCA_964442925.1 uncultured Hyphomonadaceae bacterium | reverse complement strand
ACTGGGTCCTCGATCTTGGCCCGGAAGGCGGCGATGGCGGCGGGCGACTGGTCGCAGAAGGCACGCCCGAAGAGGTCGCGCAGATCGCCGACAGCTGGACCGGGCGTTATCTCGCCGAAACCTTCCGACGCCAGGATGCGCGCCGGGCCGCCAAAAAGGCGCATCAGAAGACGGCCAGGACGCGGAAGAAATCCCGCGCGGCCTGAGCCGGGCATGCCCCCACTGGCTCGCGCGGGCGAAGCCTGCTAGAGGCCGGGTCTATTGCTTCAAAACCTTGGGCACAGGACGCCAGAGACCATGAAATTTTTCATCGACACTGCCGAAACCGGCATCATTCGCGAGCTTTCGGAAACCGGCCTTGTCGATGGGGTCACGACCAATCCGTCTCTGGTGGCGAAATCCGGCCGTCCTTTCGCCGAGGTGATCGCGGAGATTTGCGAGATCACGCCGGGCCCGGTCAGCGCCGAAGTTGTCGCCACCGATCACGAAACCATGCTCGCGGAAGGCCGCAAGCTGGCGCAGATTGCAGACAATGTTGCGGTCAAGGTGCCGCTGACATGGGACGGGCTGAAGACCTGCCGGGCGTTGTCTGATGAGGGCACCGCGGTCAATGTCACGCTGTGCTTTTCGGCCAATCAGGCCCTGCTGGCGGCCAAGGCCGGCGCGACATTCATTTCCCCGTTCATTGGCCGGCTCGATGACCTGCATATCGATGGCATGCAGCTGATCGAGGAGATCCGCACGATCTACGACAATTATCTTTTCGACACGCAGATTCTCGCCGCCTCGATCCGCAGTCCGAACCATGTCCGCCAATGCGCGCTGGCAGGTGCCGATGTCGCGACCGTGCCGCCAAACGTGCTGAAATCCTTGGTCAGTCACCCGCTGACGGATGCCGGACTGGCTGCTTTCCTCGCCGACGCGCAAAAGGCCGGCGTCAGCATCTGAACGCAAGATGATTATCGGCTCGCCGTCAGCCGGCTGCGCGAAGCTCCGTGCTTGTGGCGATCGCTGCGGGCTGGGGAAAAACAACACGATTTCGCCCGGTGGCCTTGGCGTTGTAAAGGGCGCGATCCGCAAGTCTGGTGACGTCTTCGATATCGGAATTTGCCCGCAGAAGGGCGACACCGAAGCTGGCTGTGACCCGGGCGCTGATCTTGCCGTCGGTGAAAACATGATCGGCGATCCGGGCGCGCAGGCGCTCGAACACCAGTTCCACCTGCTCTACGGTGACATTGCTGATCATGATCACGAATTCCTCTCCACCCCAGCGACCAACCTTGTCGAACGGGTGGCGCAATTCTTCATGAAACAGGACTGCGATTTCGCAGAGCACCGTGTCGCCGAAATGGTGACCAAACTGGTCATTGAGCGGCTTGAAGCGGTCAAGATCGATATAAGCGAGCGCCGCCAGATTGCCCGTTCGCCGCATTCGCGCCATTTCATCACTGACCGCAGACAGGAATGAACGGCGGTTGAGAAGGCCGGTGAGTGGATCGGTTGATGCCAATGCCTCCAGCTTTTCGTGCGAGCGTCGGATGCGATAGTCATATTGCGCCGCAAGGCTGGCCATCGGCACCGAAACACAAAGTGCCACCAGGACCGAGGTTTGCAAATGTTCTGCAGGCGTTCTCGGAATGCCGATCTGAAACATGACGACGCTGGAGATCACGGCAAGCGCGACCGCCGCAAGCGGAATCAACAAGAACAGTTCCAACGCGGGTCTGACGCCGGGTTTCATCAAGACTTTCATCGCCTGTTCTACCTCCATGGCGCGGTTATACAGAGATAATATTAGTATGGCGTTGATGCGACATGTCGCATTTCGTATCCGCGTATCGGTTTGGAGTTTTATACATGCCGAAATCTTGGGTCGACCGACGAATTGTAGTTTGGTCGGAAGGGCAGGGAATGATTACGGATCTGACGTTGCAGCAGAAAAATCATTGCCTGAACGCTTGCTCGCGCGCCTGACTGTTTTTGCCCGCTTGCATTCTTCGCGCGCCTGGCGAACAAAACGTCAGGCAATTTGCGAGAATGGAGGGCTGAATGCTTAAGGAATTCAAAGAATTCGCAATGAAAGGGAACCTGGTCGATCTTGCGGTCGGGTTTGTCCTTGGCGGCGCATTCGCGACGGTGGTTTCGTCGCTCGTTGCCGATATCGTTATGCCGCCGATCGGGCTGGCGCTTGGCGGGGTTGATTTCAGCCAGCTGGCGCTGGTGCTCAAGCCGGCTGAACTGGGCGCTGACGGCGCAGTTGCCAGCGAGGCCGTGGCCATCAATTATGGCAATTTCATCAACAATGTCATTTCCTTCCTGATCGTTGCGCTTTCGATGTTCTTCATCGTCAAGGCGATGAACAATATGATGCGAAAGGCGGAAGAAGCTCCCGAGCCGCCAAAAGAGCAGCTGCTGCTGGAAGAAATTCGTGATCTGTTAGCAAAACGCGCCTAGAGTGATGGTCAGTAGAGTAACGCGTAGATTACATCGTAGAGTGCGGAAGGGGCGGCCTTGCTGGGCCGCCCTTTCTTTTTCCTCTGTCCGGCCTGCCTGACCTATTGTGGCAGGCCCTCGCCCTCGCCCTCGCGCTCCAGCCGGGCCTGCGCTGCAGCGGTCTTGGCGAGGCGCGCAAGATTGATGAACTCGGCACGGTAGCCGAACGCATCATCGCCGCGGGCCGTCTGCGCAAGCGCAATCACATCATCAAAGCCGTAACCGGTTGCCGTGTAGGGGTCGCCGCGCAGAAGCTGGCCATAGCCGGCCACGGCTGTGGCAAAGCGGGCCCATTGCGGGCTGGCTTCGATGCTGTCCTTGCGGTCGGCGAGCGTAATCGGCCGCGTCACCAGTCTCGAAGTGTCCGCACCGGGTGCCTTCTCGCGCAGCTTCAGGAAGGCATATTCGTCTGACATGTCGGGATTGGACGTTTCGGGCGCGGCCTCGTAGCGGCTGGCATC
>CAYUEM010000267.1:0-2963 GCA_964442925.1 uncultured Hyphomonadaceae bacterium | reverse complement strand
CAGTCCATCGCATGGGCCGAACCGCGGCCGAGCCGGTCGAACCGGTCGGGCGCGTGCCTCAGCGCGGTGACGAGCTGGTCCCTTGCGCGCTCCCAGTGCTGCACAGGCTTGCCGGTCAGTCGGGCGAGCGCAATCGCGCATTCAAGGCTTTTGGCAATCGAGGCATTGCCCGCAAGCAGGGCATCATCAACATCGCTTCCCACCGCTTCGCGTGACCAGCTGATCGTGCCATCATCGCGCTGCAGCGAGACCACGAAATCCATCGCGCCCGCCAGCATCTGCCCGTCAGCGCGCGAAAACCGCCCCGCCACCTGATAGCGATGCCACAGGCCGACGGCGATATAGGCGGTAAAATTGCTGTCGAGGCATTGCGGCGTTTTCTGCCGGGCGATGTGATCACGGTCCTGCATCGGCAGGGCGTTGCCATATTCGCCGAGCCAGGCGCCATCGGTGCGCTGCGTATCGCGAAGCCAGTCATAGGCCGCCTCGCCAGCGTCGATTTCCCCGAACGCCATCAGCGCCATGGCGCATTCGACATGGTTCCACGGATCAAACGGGCCGTTCTCGAACCACGCAATCGCGCCATCGGCACTTTGCACATCGCAGATCCGTTTCGCTGCGCCTGACAACCCGGCCAGATGGCGCGGCGGTGCGCCGGTATTGCTGCCATCCATCATGCGTCCTGCCTGCGCCGGAAATAAAGCACGAGGCTCTTGCCCATCAGCGGGGACAAAAGCGTATCGAGCAGGCGTGTTGGCCAGGGCTTTTTCATGATGTCCCAGACCAGCAGGCGGTGAAAGGCGCGCACAAGAGGATGGTCCTCGCCGGCCGACCAGAACGCGCAGCGCAGCCACCAATAGGGTGTATGAATACCATGGGCATGATGGCGCCTGAACATCGAGAAACCGTGCTGCTCGACGCTGTAGCGCAGCTCGACCTCATCAAAGATGCGGATATGCCCGCCCGGCTGGAACGGATAGCCATCGGGCGGCGGGGCCAGCCGCCAGTTGATCCGCTCGGGCCAGGCATGTGGAACCGAGATGCACAGCCGCCCGCCCGGCTTCAGCACGCGCGCCATTTCGGCCAGCGCGGCGTTGAAATCAGGCAGGTGTTCAAGCACTTCGCTGCAGATCACCGCGTCGAACGCCTTGTCGGGAAAATCCAGCGCGGTGGCATCGCCGGCTGCCAGCACGGTGCGCGCACTGTCGCCGGGCGCACGCGGCGGCAATGTCGCAAGCCCCTCGCGCGCCTTTTGCAGCGAAGGCTCATCCCTGTCGACGCCGATGACATTCAGCCCGCCCAGAACGTGCAGGCCATGGACATGCCGGCCCTCGCCGCAGCCAAGATCAAGCACGCGGTCGCCGGGCGCAAGTGCAAGATACCGGAACCGCGCGGTCAGCATGTCTGCGCCAGTGCCTTGCGGAAGATGGCTTCATATTTCGGGGCGATCACCGCCCAGTCAAAATGGTGCTCGGCCCGGACAAGGCAGGCGCGCGCAACGCGCTCACGCTGCTCTGGATCATCCAGCAGTTCAGCAATCGCTTCTGCCAGCGCAGCCGGATCGCCCTTGGGCACAATCCGGCCGGCACCACCAGCCACTTCCGGTAGCGAACCACCATCACTGACGATCACCGGCGTGCCGCAGCTCATCGCCTCGGCGGCGGGAAGGCCAAAGCCTTCGTAAAGCGATGGCGTGATTGAAAGTGTGGCGGTGGCAAAGGCTTCGGCCAGCTCGTTGCGGCTCAGGCCGCTGCGAAATTCCACCCGGCCCGCAAGATCGAGCCGCTCCAGCGTGCGTCTTGCCTCACCCTCACGCAGTTTCGCGATGACAGTCAGTTGCAGGTCAGGATAGCGCGGCAGCAGCGCATGATACGCCTCCAACAGAACCGGCAGCCCCTTGAGCGGTGTATCGGCGCTGGCGGTGGAAATCAGCCGGTTTGCTGACCGTTTCAGATGCGGATGCGGGCGGAAGGCGGAGCGGTCGACCCCGAGCGGAATGGTCTCGATCCGCGCCGGGTCTATGCCGAACTGATCGGCAATGTCGCGTTTTGCGCTTTGCGACGGCGCGGTGATGAGCGGCAGGCGGCGGGCAACGCGGATCTGCATCCGGTGAAACGCATACCAGCGCCGAACCAGCCAGCGCTGCGCATGGTCGCGCGCTGCGTCCAGCGCAAGTTGCCGGTCATGCGTGATCGGGTGGTGGATCTGGGTGATAAGCGGCAGACCGAGCCGGCTGTGCAGGCGCAATACGCCACTGGCAAGGGTCTGATTGTCGAGAATGACATCAAAATCGCCGCGATGACGTTTCAGCCATGCAAATGCGCGCTGGCCAAATGTGTAGGGCTCGACAAACTTGCCCGACAAATGGCCGAAATATTCGTACGTGTCCGTCGCGCTCAGCAGGTGGCGTGGGCGCAGGGCATAATGGCCATGATGCGGCTGTGCATAGAGGTCCAGCGAGGGCAGTCTGACCAGCGCAATCCGTGGATCAAGCTGTGGCCATGGCGGGCCGGAGATGACGGTGACGCGGTGGCCGAGATCGGCAAGCGCGCGCGTGACGTAATCGACATAGACGCCCTGGCCGCCAACTGTCGGGGTTGAGCGATAGGACAAAACCGCGATCCGCAGCGGACCTTCGCGGGTCAAACTCGGGCGCGAGGGGGTTTGTCGGCGGTCTGATCCGTCCATCTGATGGGGTCTCCGGAATGACTGGCTGTTTGTGTTAACAGCTTGCGCCGTGATTGGAACTGGTCACGGTTCCATGACGTTGCGGAACGGTCGCGCTTTGCTGAAATGCCGGCATCTTCTCCGAATGTCGCATTCCCACCCGGCATGTTCCGTTGCAAACTCACGCGCAGAGATTGCAGAAAATGACAAGCGGGAGCACGCCATGAAATATGTTGAGGGGCTGGACCGGGGAGCGGCCAACTGGGCGGCGCTCTCGCCTGTGTCACTGGTGCGGC
>CAYUEM010000266.1:0-2965 GCA_964442925.1 uncultured Hyphomonadaceae bacterium | reverse complement strand
TGAACTGGTGCAGCCGGATCATGCCGCGCGTGTCACGCCCCGCACTGCCCGCCTCAGAGCGGAAGCACGGCGTGTGCGCGGTATACCGGCGCGGCAGCGTGTCGGCGTCGAGAATGGACTCGCGGACGATATTGGTGAGCGGCACTTCGGCGGTGGGGATGAGGTAATGGCCACCTTCAAGCCGGATTCGTTGACCTTGTTCTGTCAACAGCAGTCCGCCTAACTCAGATGTGAGATATCCAGAAGGTACCTCGAACAAATCCTCCTCGAATTTCGGCAGCTGCCCGGTCCCCTCCAGCGCCGCATCCCGCACCAGAAGCGGCGGGCTCGTCTCCTCATAGCCATGCTCGCCCGTCTGCACGTCGAGCATGAAGGCCGCCAGCGCGCGTTCCAGCCGGGCGAGCTGCCCCGTCAGCAGCACGAAACGCGACCCGCTCATCTTTGCCGCCGTCTCGAAATCCATCATGGCGAGCGCTTCGCCGAGATCGGCATGGTCCTTTGGCGCGAAATCAAACGCGCGCGGCGTGCCCTCGCGCTTGACCTCGGTATTGCTGTCCTCGTCCTCGCCGTCGGGCACATCGGCGAGCGGCAGGTTCGGCAGGATCATCATCATATCATTCAGAAGCCCGCGCGCGGCGTCTTCCTGCTCGCCCGCCGCCTCGATGGTCTGTTTGGCTACCGCCACCTCGGCCATCAGGCTCGCCGCCAGCGCCTCGTCCTTTTCCGCCTTCGCCTTGCCGATCAGCTTCGATTTGGCATTGCGGACCTGTTCGGCCTCCTGCTTGTCGGCCAGCGCCTGGCGCAGGGCGCTGTCATGGACAAGGATGTCATCAACCGTCTCGCCCAGCCCCGCTTTGCGCCGGTTCCAGGCGGTGCGGAAGGCTTCGCGATTGTCGCGGATCGCGCGCATGTCGAACATGTCAGCTCGCCCTTTTTGCTTGCAGAATGCGTGTCAGATCAAGGGCTGTAGTGCGCTGCGCGCCTGCGGTCCAGTGGGCACGGCGCGGTCTGGGCGGGCTCTATTGGTCATCATCCTCGTCGATCGCCTTGACGAAACCGACATGCGCACCCTTGCCGCCCTGCGTGATCGTGGCCAGCAACACAGCCCCCGGCTCGACCGCCTCCAGCCCAGCCGGGCGCAGGACCGTGGCATGAACAAAAATGTCCTCGCTGTCGCCGATCCGGTTGACAAAACCATAGCCGCGCAGGCGATTGAACCATTTCACCACCACCCGCTCGATCGCGGGGGGATCGCCGCGTTCATGCGCAACAACCGCAAGTGGGCGGTCCATCTCGATGATGTGCGCGACTTGCCAGCCGCGCTCCCGCCGGATGACATCGCAAACGATTTTCGCGTTTTCGTCGGCCAGCGTCTCGCCATATTGTTTCAGGCAACTGACATGCAGCATGATATCTTCATCAATCGCGGCATCGCTCGCCGACTCGCTGATGATGAAGCCATAACCCTTTGCCGGATCGAACCATTTGACATGGCCGATCACCCGAACGGTTTCCAATGCCTCTTCACAGGCGGTGCGAGCGTCTTCTGCAGGTTGATTCATCAGTCCGGCTTTCCCCATCACGGAAAGACTAGAGGCGGAACTTTCGATTGTCACGGGTCAGTAACACTTCACTTGTGTGAAATCTGCGCAAGGTGTGTCCCGGAAGACGCGGTGCGGGGGCGTTCTCGTGCTGGCTTCGGCTCACCGCGTGTCTTCCGGCACCCATTTCGTCCGCATCGTGACAAGTTCCTCGGCAATGGTCGGGTGGACCGCGCAGGTCTCATCGAATTGCGGCTTGGTCGCGCCCATCTTCACCGCAATTGCAACGGTCTGGATCATTTCACCCGCTTCAGGCCCGACAATATGCACGCCGAGAACGCGCTCATCGCTGGCGCGCACCACCAGTTTCATCAGCGTTTGTGACGTGTCACCCGACAGGGCATTCCGCATCGGGCGGAAGCGGGTCTTGTAAATGTCGATCTGGCCGTGAGCTTCGCGCGCTTCCGCCTCGGTCAGGCCAATCGTGCCAACTTCCGGTTGCGTGAACACCGCCGAAGCGACATCGCGATGGTCGAAATGATGCGGTTTGCCGCCAAATTCGGTATCGGCGAAAGCATGGCCCTCGCGAATGGCCACGGGCGTCAGCTGTATCCGATTGGTCACATCGCCGACCGACCAGATGTTCGCAACATTTGTCTTCGACCATTGATCGACGATGATCCCGCCCTTCGGGTCGAGTGCGATGCCGGCTTTTTCGCAGCCCAGCCCGACCGTATTGGCTGTCCGGCCGACCGCCATCATGATCACATCGGCGTCGAGCACCATCCCATCGCTCAGGATAACATGCAGCGGCAATTCGCTGTCGTCGGTTTTTTCAATCGAGTCGATAGTGTTGTGTGTGATGACCCTGACGCCAGCTTCCTTCAGGCCGGCATGGACATGTGTGCGCACATCCCAATCAAAGCCGCGCAAGACCGTGTCGCCGCGATAGATCAGGCAGGTCTCCACGCCAAGGCCGGCGAAAACATGCGCAAACTCGACCGCGATATAACCCCCGCCGACAATCACCATATGCTTTGGCAAGTGGTTCAGGTGAAACACGTCATTCGACGTGATCGTATGCTCGACGCCGGGCAGCTCTTCAGGCCCCGGACGCCAGGGCGCACCACCCGTGGCCACAAGCACTTTCGCAGCACTGAGTGTGCGGCCTGAACCTGGCAGGCGCAGCGTGTGCGCATCGACGAGTTCCGCCCGCTCCTCGATGACCTCGACGCCGGCATTGTTGAGATTGCGCAGATAGATGCCCGACAGGCGATCAACCTCGGCATGCATGGCATTGCGAAAGCGGTTCCAGTCAAAGGCGACATTCTCAAACGACCAGCCAAAGCCGCGCGCATGTTCGATCTGTCTGGCATAGTCGCTGGCATAGACCATGAACTTCTTCGGCACGCAGCCGCGAATGA
>CAYUEM010000265.1:0-2974 GCA_964442925.1 uncultured Hyphomonadaceae bacterium | reverse complement strand
AGGATCAGGCCGACATCCGCGCCGGCACGCCGGGCATAATATTCCGCCACATTCTGGCCCGGCACGCCACCGGGCGAAAAGCTGCGCGTCATTGGCGCCATGACGATCCGATTGGGCAGCGACATGGACTTGCACGTAAACGGCTGAAACAGTGGCGAGGCATTGGGCATGGGTTGGCGTCTCCAAATTGTTGCACGGCGCAGTTGAGCCATGCGACCTAGCGGAAGGCAACAGGTTCATTGCCGGTTCAGACCGCGCAGGGATGGCTTGACAATTGGGACGTGGAAAATGCAGGAGCACCGATCATGAAAGATCTGAAGATTGCCGGACTGTTTGCGGGCAGCGCTGTGCTGGCGGCCTGCGCCACGCCGGCGCTGGAATATGACGCCCGACTGCCGGCTGGAGACCTTGCCGCGTCATCCTATCGCAATGTTGCGGTTGATGATTTTCGCGGCCCTGAAGGCGGCTGGTTCACCGCCCGTTTCGAACAGATGCTGGTCGATGCCGCGCTGGATGGTGAGCGCTGGTTCCGTGTATCGGTTCCGTCGGGCGCGGCAGGCGCTTATTCAGGCATTTACGCCGGGCGGGTCGAGATCGAAAGCGTCGATGTTTACGATTATCGCGAGAAAGACACCAAATGTGTCGAATGGGATGGCCTGTTCGACTGTGAAACCCGGATCGATATCGAGAAGATCTGCTATGAGACCACAGTCGAGGTTTCCGTTACCCCGCGCCTGATCGACACATCGAATGGCGAGGTGGTCTACTCGCGCACCCATTATGGCAGCGCCGAAAATACAGAATGCTTCGAAGACCGTGTGATCGGTGAGGACCGGAAAGCCCATCGGCTGAAAGGCCCGCGGCCGTCGCATGCCTATTTCGGCTATTCAGACCAAGGCCTGACGCCGGAACTGGTGCGCGAAGCCCTTTCCGATACATTCGCGCCGATCCGCGCCGATATCGCGCCGGTCAATGCACGCGTTAAAGCACCGCTGGTGGTCGAAGCCCTCGACCCGGAAGCCGGTGCGGACCCCGATTTTGCCTTCGCCGTCAACGCAGCAAAAAACGGCGACCTGACAGGTTCCTGCGCATTGTGGGACAGCCTGCACCAGCGTTATCCCGGCGCGCCGGGTGTGTCCCACAATCTGGGTGCCTGCGCAGAAGCCAGCGGAGACTATGCCCGTGCGCAGGTGCTTTATGCCAGCGCGGTGGAAGCCGGGCAGGCGGGCTGGAGCGCAAGCAAGGGGGTTGAGCAGCTGACAAAAAGCCTGCAACGGATCTCAGGCCGCCGCCAGGGCGAGACGATCATCGAAGCGATGACTGCGCCAGCGCCGGATGAAGACCTTCCGGCGGAACAGCAGGACGAATAAACCGCGTCCCTGTCAGCTTGCGCTGCGCCTTATCGGTTCTTGCAGTTCCACCTGCGCCGCAGGCTTCCGTTCGCGAGCCACTTCACGGGCCACTTTGTCGGCAAGGCGCAGGGAAAGCGCAATGATCGTCAGGGTCGGGTTTGACCAGCCGCCGGTGGGAAAGACCGAACTGCCCGCGATCCAGAGATTGTCCATGCCATGCAGGCGGCAATCGGGGTCAACCACGCTGGTTTTCGGGTCGGTTCCCATCCGCGTCGTGCCCATATGGTGATAACCGCCGAGCGCATGTCCGCTGATCGTCGGATCAGTCGGCCAACTGGCCCCCGGAGCATCGAGCCAGCCTGCCCGTTTGAAACCGCCGATGCCAGCGTGTTTCAGCGCATCCGAAAAGACATCCGCCATGGCCCGCGCGGTCTCGACTTCCTGAGCGCCGAGACGCCAGTCCAGCCTTGCGCGCGCCATACCCAGCGCGTCGGTTTCCTCGCTGAGTGTGATCCGGCTTTGTGGGTCGGGGGCCTGCTCAGCGCGCACCATGACCTGAAAGCTGCCGGAACGAAGGGCGACCTGCGCGCGGCGCAACCACTTTTCTGCATGTTGCACAACGGGATGATCGACCAGCGTCTTCAGGCTCCACAGCCGGCGCATGAAACGGTTCGGCGCGCCATGATGGCGTGCGCTGTCGAGCAGTTGTTCCAACGCCGAGCGCCCGCCTTTCGGGCGGTATTTCATGGTCACAGCCGCATTGAGGACGCCGCGCGCTTCCTGCTGGCGGTCCGACATGCGAATGGCCGGCAGCAATTTGTGGCCATTGATGCGCGATGCGCGATAAGCTGACCAGAGGTTCAGCCCGTCCCTGCCATGCGCGCAGCCGATCAGGGCGCGTGGATGTTCCATGAAATATCGCCCGACCTGGTCATGCCCGTTGCCAAGACCGGACGCCATGGTGGAGCGCGCATTCAGCAATAAGCGCGCATTCTCTATCCCGCCGGCAGCGAGCACGGTGTGGCCGGCAGTCATTCGAATGCGGCGGCCATCAAGCCCGGCCAGCACCAGCTCGCGCACATGCCGGGCGTCCGGGTCGGTCGCGATGTCCACCAGTGTCGCACCAAGCAGGATGCGGACATCCGACGCGCTGGCAAGATCAGCGCAACTGGGCAGGCCGAAACGCCAGAATTTATGGTCGAACTGCCAGTATGTCGTGTCGAGGCCGGCATCGTCGAGCGGCAGCTTCGGCAAGCCAAGCTGTTGGCCAAGACCTTTGTCAAACCGTTCGAATGGCAATTGGAGGCCCTGACCCGCCTTGGTCAGCCAGGGCGCCATTTCGGCCTCGCCAAATGGCCAGCCGCTATGGGCAACCCATGGACGGTTGCGCAAATCGATCGGGTCGAGCGGCACGCAGCGCCCGCCCCATATCGCAGTCGTGCCGCCGAAAAACCGCAGGCGTGCATCCCGCAGATCATAATAGGGCTGGCCCACCGTCTCGCCGGCAGCAAGATCCTGCACCGCCGGGTCATAATCCTCGTCGCCCGATTCGACCAGGCAGATCGACAGTCCCCGGCCCTTCAGCGCGCGTGCGATCGAGATACCTGCTGCGCCAGCGCCAA
>CAYUEM010000264.1:0-2983 GCA_964442925.1 uncultured Hyphomonadaceae bacterium | reverse complement strand
CGCGCTTGACGATCTCGGCCATGAGCTCATTGGTGTGAAGTGCGCCCTTCATCAGTGCGCCCGCACTGCCCTCGCGCACGCAAGCCACGCCGCGTGCGGCTGCGGCGTGGCTGTGGGGTGCATCAATCAGCTCAATCGCCCCAAGGTCGAGCTCTGCCGCTTCTGCGGCCGCACGGATCTTCTGGTTCGGGCCAACCAGGATCGGCGTGATCAGGCCCAAACGCGCTGCGTCCAGAGCGCCTTGCAGGCTCGATGCACTGACGGGATGCACCACGGCAACGCGCAAGGGTTCGGCCTGCAAGGACGCGACCTGTTCCAGCAACCATCCAAATCGCCCGACGGTGTGTGTCATCTGTCCTCCTGCCACGCGGCCTCATCGCGATGTCCATCCGGGTCAGGCGGCGCGATGATATCGTAACCATGCGCGTTGCTGCCGGACGGGTGGTCTTCGATTCTTCCAAGCGCGAGTTTGATCACGCTCCAGCCCATCGCTTCGCTCCTGTTTTCGCTGTTTGACGCAATCCAATCAACCGGGACGCGCGCAGGCAACTGCGCAGAACTACGAACACGTTGCCCCGGCCCGTAGTTCCCCGCAATTGAGCCGCGTGCGTTTTTTTGCCTTTCTCACTCGGCGCCGGTACGGCGCGCCAGCGCATCAAGAGGAGGAGCCGCCATGGCGACGACAAAAGCCCAGGCAGAGCGAAATGCGAACCGCGAGGCAGCCCGAAAGGTCGCTGAACATATCGAGCAGGATTTTCCGCCTGAGAGTGCGATGCCGATCCCGTTAGCAGAAAGTGTTCAGTTTGGCGCAGACGTGATGCAGCACTGGATGCAAGCCGGACAGGATATGGTCCGGTTTTACAATACTCGAATGGCAAAGGATTTTTCCTATCTGACGGAAGCCGCCACCTGCCGCTCTCCAATGCAGCTTGCCTCACTTTGGAGCCGTGCGGCCAGTGAAGCCGCCCATGACTATGCCGAGCAGTTGAGCCGCGTGATGGCGATCAATCTGAACGGATCGGGTAGCACACACGGCGGCAACTGAGACCGTCCGCACTTGGCTGATCACTTCAGTTCCGGCAAACTGACGATATAGAGTGAGTTGGAGCCTGGACGTGGACCATTCCGTCTATCTGGACGCGATCCTGAAGCCGGTCACAGCGCTTCTTGATGAAGCGCTCGGCAAGGTTGGATCGAGCCGCGTCCTGCTAGACATAGCGCAGCCGCTTATCCAAGCCATTGAAACGGTGCCAGGCGCAGGACGTGTCGCCGTGTTCATTGACAATGATGATGGATCGCCAGAATTCGTTTCAGGTCCGTCCTTCCATGACAATGAGATCGACACACTCTCAAAGCTCGTTGCCAGAACCGGCGAGGATGCCGCGTCCGATCTGGTTGCTGACATCATTGGTCCTCTGGTCGACGACACGCCCGATCGCGTGCGGCTGTTCCCGCTCCGCGTCCCCCGCGAGCAGCCATCAGCCATTCTCGTCGCCGTGCGCGATCCCGTTGATGACAATGATCACTCCCTCTTCGATGGTTTCATGGACCAGATCGTGCGGCTGGCGGGCGTCGTCGTCGAAGACCGGCGCCTGCGATCGAAAATGACCGATCAGCAGTCGATGCTGCAAGCACTTATCGGTGCCGCGCCGGATGCGATTATCCGCATGGACCGGGACGGAACAATTCTGGATTTCATGGGTGGCGCATCATGTATTTTCGGATGGTCTCCTGAGGAGATTGTTGGCCAATCCATATCCATACTGATGCCCGACCCGCATGCCTCGCGCCATGGGCGCTATGTTGACGCGTTTCTTCAGACCGGTGAGCGTAAACTCCCTTATTTCGGCCGCCGGTTGAAGGCCAGACACAAGAGCGGTTCGAACTTTCCGATCGAAGTGGCACTCAGCCAGCTGGCAGGGCGCGAAGATGTTGAGTTCATCGGCATTGTCAGGGACATTTCCCGCCGCGTCGCCCAGGAAGGTGAAATCGATGCGATGCGCGATGCGCTGGATGCTGCAGGCCGGCAGAGCGCTCTGGGTGAACTCGCCGCCACAATCGCCCACGAACTCAACCAGCCGTTCACGGCGATCGCAAACTACATGGACGCCCTCGAGCTTCGTCTGGCGAACCCTGACGGCAACACTATCGAGGTTGCGCGTGACTTTGCCCGAAAAACAGCTGCCCAGGCGCGCCTCGGCGCAGAAGTCATTCGCCGGACCCGTCGTATGGCCCTCCACGGCGAGAGCCATGCCCAGATGGATGACTTCCATGACGCTGTTCGCGAGGCCGTTTCCCTCATCTCGAAAACGCCCCGCGCGGCGGGGACAGTCATCCGGCTCGACCGCGAAGGGACTTCCGAGCCAACAGCATTTGACCGGGTGCAGATACAGCAAGTGGTGATCAACCTGGCGAGCAATGCGCTGCGCGCCCTGGCCGACACCGAGAATGCCTGCCTGACCTTGATCTCGCGCCAGACCGAGGATGTTCTCGAACTGGTTGTCCGCGATAACGGGCCCGGAATTGCGCCCAAGGACCAGGGCAAGGTCTTCGATCGCTTTTTCAGGCGCAGTGACAACGGAATGGGGCTTGGCCTTTCCATTGTTCGCCGCATTGCCATTGCCCATGGCGGCGAGGTGCGCTTGCAAGATGCCGCGGGTGGTGGCGCAGAATTCACGCTGACGCTTCCAAGGCGCGTGGTATAGGCAAGGAGGCACACAAAGGAGCGGAGCGTGACCCAGGACTTCGGGTACAGGATTATCGTGGTCGATGATGATGCTGGTGTGCGCGATTCCCTGGAAGCCCTGCTGACCGCAAAGGGTTATACATGTGAGCTTTTCGACAGCGCCGAAGCCTTCCTGCAGCGCTCAAACGCCAGCGATCCGGCCATCATATTGATGGATTATTCCATGGGCGCGACATCCGGACTGCACGCGATCAAACAGTTGCGAGGCCTCGGCGACACGCGGCCCATCATCATGGT
>CAYUEM010000263.1:0-3014 GCA_964442925.1 uncultured Hyphomonadaceae bacterium | reverse complement strand
AGGCCGGCGAGCAGATCGGCTTCCTGCCCGGCGCCATGGAAGACAAGCTCGCGCCGTATCTGCGTCCGCTTTACGATGCGCTGTCAGATCGCCTTTCGCCGCAACAGCTCAAGCACATGATTGCCGAAGGCCTGATCGAGATCGCGCCGATTGGATTCATGCGCGGGCGCACCCTGAACAATGCGTTTGTGGTGATCGATGAGGCGCAGAACTGCACCTACACACAATTGAAGATGTTGCTGACGCGGCTTGGCTGGCATTCGACCATGGTGGTCACGGGCGACCCGGCACAATCGGATCTCTTGCCGGAACTGTCGGGCCTTGCGACGGTGGCAGAGCGGCTCGAAGCGATGGAGGATGTCGCGGTTGTCCGCCTGACCGGCGCTGATGTGGTGCGCCATCCGCTGGTTGCGCAGATGCTCGGGGCGCTCTGACCCTGCCAGCGAAACGGCTGTCGTACGCAAGTTTGCTCACACGTGATGTCAGAAATTCGGCCCGCCCCGGTTCATTTTCCGGGCGGGCCGATCACGAACTGACGCTTATTCAAGCCGGGGTTTTTTGGAACATGATCGTCACCTGGCCGATTTCGACGCCCCAGCGGGTGACATAGGCGCGGTTGAGGACGACATCGTCCTCCAGAAGATACATCCAGTCATTGAAGCCGACCCGCCATGTGTTGCCATCGACAGGCAGATCGACTTTGTATTTCCAGTTGAACGCATTGCCGACGGCGCGCCCTTCAGCCTGATCGGGCACATCATTCGCAGTGCCACGATACAGGCCCCCGCCAAGGATCTCGATTGTCCACACGCGGGTGTCCTCTTCACCATCGGCATAATGGAATTGCTCGTTCAGGGTCAGGGTGTTGCCTGTCAACTCGCCGGTCATGTCGACCTTGAATTGCCGGCGAACCTTGCCGAACCGGTCTTCGAACACGCCATAAGCCGTTGTCTCGCCGAGGAAATACTGCTCAAGCGCAAGCTCGGGCTGGACGCCGGCGAAATCATCGAGGCTGGCAGAAACACAGCCGGTTGTCGCGCTGGTCGAGGTGAAGGCCATCGCCATTCCGGCGGCAAGTTTTCGCGGGTGCATCAGAAAGTCTCCTTTGTCCCCGATACGCTGCGAGCCACAGCTCAGATCAGTGCGCGCCCGCGCATCGCCAGTCACTTGTGCCAGAATGCGCGGATGAAGACTCATCCGCGGTTACGGCGCATAAGCGCCGACGCGCAGTCGCGCTTGCCCGGCGCTGCAAGGATCGGTTTTGGGTCCCTGCAGCTTGGGATTACTTCCGGCGGGCGCGGAAAAAATCGCGCAGCAGGGTTGCGGCGGCTTCAGCGTGGCGGGTGTCTTCGACAATTTCCGGACGCCAGTGACAGGTTGGCTGCTCAAAGAAACGCGGGCCGCTGACCACCGCACCGCCCTTTTCGTCGCGCGCGGCGAAAACCAGCCGCCGGATCCGCGCCAGGCTGATCGCACCCGCACACATTGCGCAGGGCTCAAGCGTGACATAGAGGTCGAGGCCGGTCAGCCGGTAATTGCCGCGCGCCTTCGCGGCGGCCCGCAGCGCAACGATTTCAGCATGCGCTGTCGGGTCGTGTTCGGCGATCGGGCAATTGGCGGCTGCAGCGACGATTTTGCCGCTTTCCGGGTCCAGCACCACCGCGCCGACGGGAACCTCACCTGCGCCGGCCCCAGCGCGTGCCATTTCCAGCGCCCGTTGCATTGCGCCGGTTTCGCTCATGCGGTGATGTCGCCATTGCCGTCAAGAAACTCGCGCATCGCATCCATCGCGGTTTCGCTGGACAGCACTTCGGCAAAGGCGGCGCGCTCCTTTTCCAGGCCCTCGGCCAGTGTCGCATCGCTGGCCCCGCGCACCAGAGCCTTGGCCATGGCAATGCCCTCGGCGGGCCGTTCGGCAAATTCTTCAGCGATTTCGAGTGCCAGTGAAAGCACATCGCCGGGCGTGTATTCGTGCACAAGGCCAAGCGCCCAGGCGTCCTCGGCATCGACAACAGTGCCGCGCAGGATGAAGTCGAGCGCTGCCGCCTCACCGATCAGTCGTGGCAGGCGCTGGGTGCCGCCGCCGCCGGGGAAAATGCCGATCCGGGTTTCCGGCAGACCGATCTCGGTGACGCCCTCGCCGGCAATCCGGATGTCGCAGGCCAGCGCCAGTTCGAACCCGCCGCCCATGCAGGTGCCATTGATCGCCGCGATGACCGGCTTGGGTGCGGTGCTGACGCCACCGAGCAGGGTGATGAACGGGCCCGCCTGAAAACTGTCCGGGCTGATCGCGCCGGCAGCGAGCGCTTCACCGGCAGCCACGATTTCGCTGACGTCATAATGACGAACGAACACGTCCCGGGTGCCGGTCAGGATGATCGTGCGCACGCTGTCATCATCGGCTGCGCGGGTGACGGCCTCAGCCAGCCGGCCCGCACCTTCTGCGGTCATCAGCCCGTGTGGTGGATTGTCGAACTGGATGATGCGCGCTGCGCCCTCGTCGGTTTCTGTGATCTTCACCATTGGGTGCTCCCTGAGACTGAGGTGCGATGCTACATCAGGGCGCAGTAAAGGAAACCGGAGAAACAACAGATGCGAATCGTTGGCGGGCAGTTTGGCGGGCGGGCAATTGTCGCACCGAAAGGGCAGGGCACGCGCCCGACCAGCGACCGGGCCCGCGAGGCCCTGTTCAACATTCTGGCACATGCCGACTGGGCACCGGCGCTGCAGGGCGCGCGGATTGTCGACCTGTTTGCCGGGTCGGGCGCGCTTGGGCTTGAGGCGATCTCGCGCGGGGCAGTTTTCGCGCTGTTTGTCGAGACCGATCACGGCGCGCGCGGTGCCATTCGCGACAATATCGAGACGCTGGGTCTTTATGGCATGACCCGGCTGCACCGGCGCTCAGCCACCGATCTTGGCAACAAGCCGGCCGGGCTCGGCGCGCCGTTCGACATCGCCTTTCTCGATCCGCCCTATCGCCGCCAGCTGGCTGAAGCGGCACTGGTGGCGCTGGC
>CAYUEM010000262.1:0-3021 GCA_964442925.1 uncultured Hyphomonadaceae bacterium | reverse complement strand
TGGCGATGATGGCATCATCGCGCACGTCGAGAATCTCTTCCGGCGTGATCTCGGGATCGGGATTGGCCATGGCGAAGATGATCGGATTGTCGGCCATGCTGGCGATCATGTCGCGGTTGACCGCACCCTTGACCGACAGGCCGAGCAGGCAGTCCGCACCTTTTATCGCATCGGCAAGCGTCCGCTTGTCGGTCTCGACTGCGAAGGCGGATTTGAACTGGTCCATGCCTTCGGTGCGGCCCTGATAGATGACCCCGCTCCGGTCACACATCAGGATATTTTCTGCCTTGACACCCAGATGGCGGATCAGGCCGGCACATGACAGACCCGCAGCCCCGGCTCCGGAAATGGCAACTTTCAGATCTTCCAGACGGCGCCCGGTGACGTGACAGGCATTGATCACCCCGGCTGCGGCTATGATCGCGGTGCCATGCTGGTCATCATGGAACACCGGAATGTCCAGCTCCTCGCGCAGCCGGCTTTCGATCACGAAACATTCCGGCGAGCCGATGTCCTCAAGATTGATGCCGCCGAATGTGTGCCCGATCAGCCTGACCGCATTGCAGAACGCTTCGGTGTCGCGGGTCTCGACCTCGATATCGATCGAGTCGACATCGGCGAAACGCTTGAACAGGACAGACTTGCCCTCCATCACCGGCTTGGACGCCATCGCGCCGAGATCTCCAAGTCCGAGAATCGCCGTGCCATTCGAGATCACCGCGACCAGATTGCCCTTGGACGTGTAGTCATAGGCCGTATCGGGATTTTCCGCGATCGCGAGGACGGGCACTGCGACGCCGGGACTGTAGGCCAGCGACAGGTCGCGCTGGCTGGCCATCGGCTTGGTTGGGGTGATCGAGATTTTGCCGGGCGTCGGCAAACTGTGGAAATCGAGCGCTTCCTGGTCGGTGAAGCTTGGGCGTTTGCTGGTCATTGCGGGCAGGCCTTGCGCGAAGAATGGCGGGAATCGACGTTGGAATACATTCGACCTTAGGCCCGCCAGCGGGCGCATACAACCCGGCTCTGCCGATGCCTCGACCCGTCCTTATTGATCGCGACCGCAACGGCCAAAAATCGCCGGGCCACCCCGCCGTCAGCTCAGTTGGCGCTGGATGCCTCATGGCCCGCGACGGCCTGTGGTTCGCGCGCGAGTGCTTCCAGATTTTCCGGATGGGTGAGCGACATCCTGCCGGCGCGCAGCCAGCCGCGCACCTGCACGCGCGCACCTGGCTCCAACTGGCAAAGCGCAGCCGCTGCTGGCTCGATGTCAAGCGCGACATCGCTGGCCAGCAAAGGCCGGGTGCAGGCGGCGCGCGGACCTTCATCGCGCTGCGCCGGCCCGAGAATGCCAGCAATGATAACGAAACCTGGCGGGCTGCCGCTTTGCCAGTCGCGCGCGTCAACAATCGTATAATCCGCCAGTGCCCACAGGCCGCGACCGGCAGCGCGCGCCTCGGCCTCTGCGCTGACAAGTGCCTCGGCCGCCAGAGCCGTATCGGGCCATGTCCGCACCCGCGCACCGCCGCGACGCGCCATTTCAAGATTGAGCCAGAGCCGCTCGCCGAGCGCGTCTTCGGTAATCGCATGGGCGAGCGCCCGGTCATAACGGTCGCGCGTCAGTCCGGCATAATGCAGCCGCACGACCCGGCCGAGCGCCATGTCCTCCAGCATTCGGGCGGCCTCTTCGGCATAAGGCTGCGCGAGCCGGTCACGGCGCGCACGTACCGGCGCCTCGATGCCGACAAGGCGCACGCTCTGGCCGGTGTCGAGCACCAGCGCATCGCCATCGAGAACGCGAACCACCCGCCCGCGCTCGCCCGGAACCAGCACGGAGACCGGATCACCCGGCCCACAGGCGGCCAGGATAATCGCGGCAAGCAGCAAGGTCTTCATATGCAGGCTCAGTTGCGCTATCACCCTCTCATTTACAGGTCCCGTAGCTCAGCAGGATAGAGCAACAGATTCCTAATCTGTAGGTCACTGGTTCGAATCCAGTCGGGATCGCCATAATAACAAGGCATTATGGCCTGTTTTTTGCTCCGTGGTAACCGCAGAAACCGGTTTTGGTAACTCCGTGGTAACCGGGAGGGAAATTCGTGAGCAAATTCACGCTGTCAGACCGGTGGCTCAATGACGCCAGCCAGGCTTGCAGGAACAAGCAGGCCGCTGTCGCCATGTGTCATCATGTCCTGGCCACAGGGGTGCGACAATTTTGCACATCGCTGCCGCAACACCGCGATGCCTTCCGCGACAGAATCTTCTCAATACACTGATTCTTTGTCCTAAATTTCTGCATGTTCAATGACCAACTGTCTGCATGTCAGCGGCAAGCACGATCGTGGCCCGCCGCATTCCCGATTGGTTTCGCGGTGCAGCAACTTTCCGGCCTCGACGTCTGCTGCGCGCGAAACAGCTTCTGTCCCACCGGAGCCTCCGGCAAAGATCAAGGGAGCTGAACATGCAAGACATACTGGGAAGTCTTTCCCCAGACCAATATGGGTTGGTCTACAATTCGTTTTCATTCGGAATCGCCGCTTTCGCTGCGGCAACGCTGTTTTTCTGGATGGGGCGCGGTCAGGTGGCGCGCGAATACAAGACGGCACTGACGATTACGGGCCTTGTAACATTCATCGCCTTCTATCACTACTTCCGCATCTTCCAGAGCTTCGATGCGGCGGTCGTCCTGAACGGCGGCATGATTGAAGCGTCAGGCAAGGAGTTCAACCGCGCTTATCGCTATGTCGACTGGCTGCTGACCGTGCCGCTTCTGCTGATCGAACTGATCCTCGTGATGCGTTTGTCGCGTTCGGAAACGGTATCGAAAAGCGTCACGCTTGGCGGTGCTGCCGCATTGATGATCGCGCTCGGCTATCCGGGTGAGGTGTCGGGCGGCATTGACGGATCGCGGATGCTCTGGGGCGCGCTCTCGATGATCCCGTTCCTTTACATCGTTTACGCGCTGTTTGTCGGCCTCAGCGACGCAATCAAGCGCCAGCCTGATGACGTGAAGGGCCTGGTGAC
>CAYUEM010000261.1:0-3037 GCA_964442925.1 uncultured Hyphomonadaceae bacterium | reverse complement strand
CGCTGGCGGCGCAAGCAGGTTGACCCGCCGCTGAGCCAGGAGATCACGCCGAAGAACATTCTGATGATCGGCCCGACCGGGGTTGGCAAGACCGAGGTCGCGCGGAGGCTCGCACGGCTCGCACAGGCCCCGTTCCTGAAAGTGGAAGCGACCAAGTTCACCGAGGTCGGCTATGTCGGTCGCGATGTCGAACAGATCGTGCGCGATCTTGTCGAAAGCGCTATCGTGATGACGCGCGAGCTGAAGCGCGAACAGGTCGCCGGCCAGGCGCGCGATGCCGCAGAAGAGCGTCTGCTGGACGCGCTTGTCGGGGCCGAGGCGCAGTCATCGACGCGTGAGGCTTTCCGCCGCCGGCTGCGTGACGGTGAACTGGATGACAAGCCGGTCGACCTGGAACTGGCCGATACATCCAACCCGATGCAGATGATGGACCTGCCGGGCGCGGGCGGATCGATGGGCATGATCAATCTCGGCGATCTTTTCGGCAAGGCGATGGGCGGGCGCAGCCGCCAGGTGCGCACCACCGTGCAGGAAGCCGCCCAGCCCCTGTTTGAAGAGGAAGCCGACCACCTGCTCGATGAAGAGAACATCATCCGCGAAGCCATCCGGGCGGTCGAGGAAGACGGGATCGTGTTTCTCGACGAGATTGACAAGGTCGCAGCCCGCAAGGAGCGCGGCGGGGCGGATGTCTCGCGCGAGGGAGTCCAGCGCGACCTGTTACCGCTGATCGAGGGCACGAGCGTTTCGACCAAACGCGGCGTGGTCAAGACCGACCACATCCTGTTTATTGCTTCGGGCGCGTTCCACATTTCCAAACCGTCCGACCTGCTGCCGGAATTGCAGGGGCGACTGCCGATCCGGGTCGAGCTTCAGGCGCTGACACGCGATGACATGCGGCGCATTCTGGTCGAGCCGGAAGCCTCGCTGATCCGCCAGCACATCGCACTGATGGCTGCGGAAGGCCTCACGCTGAATTTCACCGAGGATGCGATTGACGCGATTGCCGACATCGCCGTGCAGGTCAATGAAACGGTCGAGAATATCGGCGCGCGCCGGCTGCAGACCGTGATGGAACGGCTTGTCGATGAGATCAGCTTCACAGCCTCAGAGCGCAGCGGCGAGAGTATCGAGATCGATGCGGCCTATGTCAGCCAGCAGGTTGCCGGTCTTGCCGGCGATCGCGACCTTTCGAAATTCATTCTTTGACCCTGGCCGGCGGTCGCAACGCCGGCAGGCGGAAGCACGGCTCAGCCCGCAAACGCCTTTTCGATCACGAAGTCGGCCGGGGCCGCATTCGAGCCCTCTTTGAAGCCGCGCGCTTCGAGCAGGGTCTTGGTGTCTTGGATCATGTCCATTGATCCGCAGATCATTGCGCGGTCGGTTTCAGGGCTGAGTGGCGCGCAATCGAGCGCAGCAAACAGACCCCCGGTCTCGATCAGCGTGGTGATGCGCCCTGCAACGGGATAGCCGGGCTCGCGCGTGCAACTGGTGAAATGGAACAGCTGTGCGCTGGCTTCCTCACCGACCAGCGGATCGGCCCTGGCATTGGCAACCGTTTCAAATCCATAGGTCAGCTCCGCACCGAGCCGGCAGGTATGGGTGACGATCACCTGCTCAAACTTTGCATATGTATCGGGATCGCGGATCAGGCTGGCGAAAGGTGCAAATCCTGTTCCGGTGGAAAACATCCACAGCCGCCGGGCCGGTGTCAGCGCATCAAGCACCAGCGTGCCGGTCGGCTTGCGAGCAAGCAGAACCTGATCACCCGGCTGGATCTTCTGGAGCTTCGATGTCAGCGGCCCGTCTGGCACCTTGATCGAGAAAAATTCCAGCTCTTCATCCCATGACGGCGAGGCCACAGAATATGCCCGCAGCAGCGGCTTGCCATTGTCACCCGGAAGCCCGATCATCACGAACTCGCCGGACCGGAAACGGAAACTGACCGGGCGGGTTATCCGAAATTTGAACAGCCTGTCGGTATAGTGCTGGACCGACAATACAGTCTCCAGCGTAGGTGCGTTCGGATTGGTCCGGGGCATCACTTCGGTCACGGGTTTGTCCATCTGCGGTTCCTGCCATCACAAAACCCGACAGATGCGTTGATGCTGCCCGGATCGCAAGGCTGCAAAAGCGCTTTTTAGAAATCCTGATCAGTTGTGCGCAGGCGAAACGGTCGCTTCGCTGTGGCAAAACAACAACGCCGCCAAATAACCTCAACAGATAACGCGTCTGTTGGTTGCCGGCACCCCAGTTTACGTTAGGAACAATTTTGCAGGCGATAAAGATACGCACTCTGGCCTGCATCCTTCCGGAAACTGTGTAAGGGAGTCACTCAGTGGCAAACGGAATCAAGAACAATTCACCAAAACCAGCAATGCTGCGAGCTGCCATGGCGGTCAGTGTCGGCGCGGGCGCAATCATGGCCTTTGGCGCGGCGCCAGCGATGGCGCAAGGCGCAGGCGACGACGAAGCCAGCGGCGAGCGACGGCTCACCCGGGTCGTTGTCGAAGCCACCCGGCGCGAAGGCGTGACCGTCCAGGACGTTCCCGTTGCCGTGACAGCATTTGACGCCAAGTTGCTGGAGGAGACGGGCTTCAAGGCGCTCGGCGATCTCGAACAGATTGCCCCCACGGTCCAGATCACCCAGACCGAGAGCGCTGCATCGGGCACCTCGATCTCGATCCGCGGCATCGGCACCGGATCCAACAATCCCGGTTTCGAGCCGGCTGTCGGCGTGCTGATTGACGGGGTTTTCCGCACCCGCACGGGTGTCGCGCTTGCCGAACTGCCGGAGCTCAGCTCGATCGAAGTGCTGCGCGGGCCGCAGGGCACACTGTTTGGTCGCAACACATCAGCCGGGGTGGTTTCGATTTCGACCGCAAAGCCCGACTTTGACGAGGGCGGACATGTCGCCGTCAGCTACGGAAATTTCGACGCTTTTGCGGGTGAAATCGCCGCCAGCAAGGCTCTTAATGAAAACTGGGCTGCGCGGGTCGATGCGAAATATCGCGAACGCGACGGCTATGTTGAAGACGTC
>CAYUEM010000260.1:0-3039 GCA_964442925.1 uncultured Hyphomonadaceae bacterium | reverse complement strand
CAGGAAGATCTTCCAGCCAAGGCGCATCAACTGGTCATAGCGATAACGCGGGACCATTGCCTTGACGATCGCGAACATGAAGAAGCACAGCAGCATTTTCAGCGAAAACCATGCCAGCGCCGCAAGGCTGACCAGCAGAGGCGGCATATTGGCAACCGCATCACCAAGAGGAACCGGCCCATGCCAGCCGCCCAGGAACAGCACCGTCATCAGCGCGCACATCAGCACGATGTTGAGATATTCCCCGATCATGAACAGCAGATAGGGTGTGGAGGAGTATTCCACCTGATAGCCCGCCACCAGTTCCGATTCCGCCTCCGGCAGGTCGAAAGGCGGTCGGTTCGTCTCCGCCAGCGCCGATATGAAAAAGATCACGAACATCGGCAGCATAACGATGATCATCGGGAAATGATCAAGCGCAAACACATGCCAGGTCTGGATGCCGCCCGCCTGCGCATTGACGATGTCGCTGAGGTTCATCGACCCGACCAGCAGGATCACCGTCACAATGATGAACCCGATCGACACCTCATAAGACACCATCTGCGCTGCTGAGCGGAGCGAGCCGAGGAACGGATATTTCGAATTCGACGCCCAGCCACCCATGATGATGCCATAAACTCCCAGCGAGGAGACGGCGAAAAGATACAGGATCCCGACATTGATATCGGCAATGACCCAGCCCGGCGCCACCGGAACCACCGCCCAGGCAATGAAGGCCAGCGTGGTTGTCAGGATCGGCGCGAGAATGAAAACCGTCTTGTTGGCACCGGACGGAATAATGATTTCCTTGAGCAGGAACTTCCCGAAATCGGCAAACGACTGCAGCAGGCCGAACGGACCGACGACATTCGGCCCCTTGCGCATCATCACCGCCGCCCAGACCTTGCGGTCCATCAGCAACAGGAATGCCAGCGCGATCAGCAGCACGACCATGAACAGGCCTATCTGTCCGATAACGGTCAGCGGGCCCCAGAAGGCCCCATGTTGTTCAATGAATCCGCTCATCCGCCCCGCCTACTCCGCTGCCATCACTGTGGCAAGTCCTGCCGAGAGCGCAGAGCATTCCGCCATCGTCTTCGAGGCACGCGCAATCGGATTGCTGAGGTAGAAATCATCGATAATCGCGCGGAAAGGCTCATCGGAAAGTGATTGACCGGTGGCCGGCACGGCGCGCAATGCCGCAGCGCCAGAAGCGCCCGGCGCGAAGTTCAAGCCGGCAAATACCGAAGCGCGCTCGCCTGCGTCACCATCCTGCGAATCAGCGGGTGGCGCGCGCAGGGCGTCTCGAAGCCTCTCGGCGCTGTCATAAGGCAATGGCTTTCCCATCACGTCAGAAAGCGCCCGGAAGATCGCCCAGCCTTCGCGTGCCTCGCCCTTTGGCTGAACCGCTCGGCGGGTCATTTGCACCCGGCCTTCGGTGTTGACATAGGTTGCGGCCATCTCGGTATAGGCCGCAGCCGGGAGGATGATATCGGCCCGGTGCGCGCCTGTGTCGCCATGCGAGCCGACATAGATCACCTTTGCGTCAGCCGGCAGGCTTGAGAGGTCCAACTCGTCCGCGCCGAGAAGAAACAGCGTCTCGACAGCGCCGCTGAGCATTGCGCCCGTGTCCGCACCGCCCTTGCCGGGCACAAAGCCGACATCAAGCGCGCCGACGCGGCCGGCTGCATTGTGCAACACACCGAACCCGGCCCAGCCGTCTCCAGTCTCACTCTCAATGATCGCGCCAACCTCATTGGCCAGTTCCAGAGCAGCCGCAAGGACCGCCTCGCCATCGCTGCGCGCCAGCGCGCCTTCCCCGACAACAATCATCGGCCGCTTCGCCGATTTCAGCCGGTCAAAGAAAACCGTATCGCGAAGACTCGCGAGGCTGTCCGGGCCGTCGCCGATATGGGTATGATCATAGGTCAGGTCGGCAGGCTCGCCGATCCGTGCGATCTCCAGCCCGTTCCACAGCCAGGCCTTGCGGATGCGGGCATTCCAGACCGGTGCCTCGACACGCGGATTGGCTGCGATCAGCAAAAGCGCGTCGGCCTCTTCCACACCCATCAGCGTCGGGTTGAGGATATAGCGTTCGCGCACGCCATCCGCGCCATAGCTTGCGCCTTCCGGGCGGCAGTCGGTATTTTCACTGCCCAGCATTCGGGCGAAATCGAGCGCGGCGCGGGCCTGCTCGACCTCGATCAGGTCGCCGGCGATGAAGCCGGTCTTGTCCGGCGAGCTGATCGCCGCCCTGACGGCGGCGAAGGCCTCGCCCCAGCTTGCGCCGCGCAGCTTGCCATTCTCGCGAACAAACGGCCGGTCGAGCCGCTGTCGCGCAAGCCCGTCCCAGATGAAACGCGACTTGTCTGAAAGCCACTCCTCGTTCACTTCCTCATTCACCAGCGGCATGATCCGCATCACGCCATCGCCCTTGGCATCGACACGGATCGCTGCGCCCATCGCATCCATGATGTCGATGCTGGGTGTCTTGCGCAGCTCCCACGGCCGCGCCTCGAACGCATAGGGCTTGGAGGTCAGCGCGCCGACCGGGCACAGGTCAATGACATTTCCGGATAACTCCGATGTCAGGCTCTTTTCCAGATAGGTCGTGATCTCGGCATCCTCGCCGCGCGAAATCATGCCGATCTCTTCGACACCGGCCACTTCGGCAGCAAAGCGCACGCAGCGGGTGCACTGAATGCAGCGGGTCATGATCGTCTTGACCAGCGGTCCCATCTGCTTGTCTTCCACCGCGCGCTTGTTGAGACCAAAACGCGAGCCGGCCCGGCCATAGGCAACGGCCTGGTCCTGAAGGTCGCATTCCCCGCCCTGGTCGCAGATCGGGCAATCGAGCGGATGATTGATCAGCAGGAATTCCATCACGCCCTCGCGGGCCTTCTGAACATAATCGCCGCGCGTCAGGATATTCGGCGGCGTGCCATCCGGGTTCATCCGCATTTCGCCGACGGTTTGCGCGCAGGACGCAATCGGCTTTGGCGCGCCGACCCACTGAACAAGGCACATCCGGCAATTGCCGGCCACGCTGAGCCGCTC
>CAYUEM010000259.1:0-3050 GCA_964442925.1 uncultured Hyphomonadaceae bacterium | reverse complement strand
GGATCGCCCTGCCGCCCCTGATGATCGCGGCGATGATCCATTATTTCTATCTCGGACCGATGTATGCGGTCGCGAGTGGCGTCGTCGACAGCCGGATGCGTGCCACATCGGTCGCGGTGACGCTTTTTGTCGTCAACCTGCTCGGCTACGGGCTGGGCCCGCCCGTGATCGGGGCGCTGTCGACCTTCCTGAAGTCGATCTTCCTGTCAGGCGCCGATCTTGGTCTGACGCTGCAAGCCTGCAAGGATGTCGCCGCCCTGACAGCCGAGCAGGCCGCCGCCTGTGACACGGCCAATGCGAGCAGCCTGCAATGGTCGATCGTGATCTTCTGCTCCCTGTATGCCTGGTCGGCGCTGCACTACTTGCTCGCCGGGCGCACGCTGCAACGTGACATGGTGGCACTGGGCGGTTAATCCTTGGGTCATGGCGGTTTACACTCTCGTTGATGATGCCGCGCTGGGTGCCTTCCTTGCGGAATATGACATCGGCGTGCCTCTTGCCTTCAAGGGGATCGCCGAGGGCGTCGAGAATTCCAACTATTTTCTGGAGACAGATACCGACCGTTTCATCCTGACGCTGTTTGAAAAGCGGGTCGTTCCGGAAGACCTTCCCTTTTTCATCGATCTCAAGCGGCACCTGGCAGCCAAGGGGTTTCCCTGTCCGCGGCCATTAAATGGGCGCGATGGCCTTGCGCTGCGAACCCTGTGCGGGCGCCCGGCTTTGATTGTCAGCTTTCTCGACGGGCTCAGCCCGCGGCGGCCGAGCGTCAGACAGTGCCGGGAAATGGGCGCGGGGCTCGCGCGGATGCATATCGCGCTCGCGGATTTTTCCGGCACGCGGCGCAATGCGCTTGGGCCGTCCGCCTGGCCGGGTCTGTGGAAGGGTCGCGAGGCGGGTGCTGACAGCCTCCAGCCCGGGCTGGCCGGTGAAGTCGCCGGCGACCTCGCCGCCGTGGCAGCGGCAAGGGAGGTTTCCAAGCACCTGCCGCGTGGAACCATCCATGCCGACCTCTTCCCCGACAATGCCTTCTTTGTTGGCGAGCGCTTTTCTGGCGTGATCGATTTCTATTTCGCCTGCACCGATGTTCTGGCCTATGATATCGCGGTCTGCCTGAATGCCTGGGCGTTCGAGGAAGATGCCAGTGCGCATGCCCTGCAATACAATTTCTCCAAGGGCGCGGCCCTGCTGGCGGGTTACGAGAGTGAGCGAACCCTGACCGGAGCCGAGCGCAGTGCCCTGCCGGTGCTCGCGCGCGGGGCGGCGCTGCGGTTTTTCCTCACCCGCCTGATTGACTGGACCGACACGCCGGCAGATGCCCTTGTCAGGCCCAAAAATCCTCTCGATTATGCCCAGAGACTGCGGTTTCATCGCGCTGCGGTATCTGCGGGCGATTATGGAGCCTGAGCGCGCCGGCGAGGCATAGACGGGAAGGGCAGGCGATATGGATGAAACTGCTGTGCCGATGCCGGCCTATGCTGAACCGGAAACCGGGCGTGTGCGGCGTGTGGCGCTGGCTGTCATTATATGTGGTTTTGCCGCCTGCGTGCTGGTGACGCTGATCGGGATCGTCTGGCTGTTCGGCCTGAATTTTTTCGAAAAAACCATTCTGGGACAATCCTCCAGAGCATTTGTGATGTTCGACGACGGGACCTTTGGTCAGGGGCTTGCCATCGCCGCGATGGCAGCGAGTTTCAACTGGTGGTTTGGTTATCTGACAATCCCGGCTGCAATGCTGGTCCTCGGCGTGACGATTGGCCGGTTTCCAAAGCGCAAGATAACAGAGCCGCTGCCTTATCTGCGCTGGGGAGCGATATCAGGCGCTGTTCTCGTGGCCGGGCCGAGCCTGTTTGGTGTGACGGTTCTGGCCAGTCAACAGGTTCAGATCCCGGCGCTTTTTGGCGGTCTCGTCGGCGGCGGAGCGATCGGCGCGCTTGCCGGCCTGGCCTGCGCCGGACTTTTCCTGCTGATCGTGAAGCCGAAAACACAGATCCGGTCGGTCGATACCAGCATTTTCTGACGCGCTGATTGATCTCGGCTGCGTGTCACTCTAGCAAGCCGGCTTGGTTGCAAGAGGAGGCGGCAATGTCCGAGCGGATCGAAATCTGGACCGATGGGGCCTGCTCGGGCAATCCCGGACCGGGCGGCTGGGGCGTGCTGATGATCAGTGGTGAGCACAGGCGCGAGCTGTCGGGCGGGGAAGCGGCGACGACGAACAACCGCATGGAAATGCGTGCGGCCATCGAGGCACTGGGTGCGCTGAAACAACCCTCACGCGTGCGCCTGCATACCGACAGCACCTATCTGAAAGATGGGCTGAGCAAATGGATCCATGGCTGGAAGCGCAATGGCTGGAAAACCGCTGCAAAGAAGCCTGTCAAGAACCAGG
The DNA here is from genome assembly GCA_964442925.1 of uncultured Hyphomonadaceae bacterium. Classification (GTDB taxonomy): domain Bacteria; phylum Pseudomonadota; class Alphaproteobacteria; order Caulobacterales; family Hyphomonadaceae; genus UBA5336. The sequence continues at coordinate 664 of CAYUEM010000259.1, read as the reverse complement.
ATCTCTGGCAGGCTCTGGATCTTGCCTGCGAGCGCCATGACATCGAATGGGTTTGGGTGAAGGGCCATGCCGGCGATCCGGGCAATGAGCGCGCCGATGCCCTCGCGCGTCAGGCGATCAGTTAAAGCCTGTCTTGTCCGACAGGATGTCCGACCGGGTGGATTTGCAGTGCAGTCTCGTCGCATGACGAAACGGATACGCCATTCAGGCGAACATTATGCCCGCCTTCGGATCGAGGCGGGCGAATTGGCACGCGCGGGCTGGAAGCAGGGCGAGATTGCCCGCAAATTGCAGCTCGCGCGCAGCACAGTGAGGGATTGGGCACGCGCCGATGGCTGGCGGGTGTCGGACCTTGCGCTTCCTTGCGAGCAGGGCGCACTGCGCCCGGCATCGCCGGAAATGGCCGCAAGGTCGGCGCGTGAGGCCGCTGTGCGTGCAGCCGATGCAGGCGACCTTGAGACGGCCCGAAAGGCACTGGCTGAAGCGGCGCGTTATGAACGCCTCGCACGCGATCTTGAAGCCGCACGGCAATTGGCGCTGCCGGTATGCGGGATCGAGCAGATGACCGATGAAGAGTTACGCGCCCATATCCGCAAGTGGATACCGGATTAGCGCATTTTGACCGGAACCTGACTCGGTGGGGGATTCCCAGAATGGCCGAATA
>CAYUEM010000258.1:0-3051 GCA_964442925.1 uncultured Hyphomonadaceae bacterium | reverse complement strand
GTTCGCAAATGGGCTGATGGCGACACCGGAGCGATTTCCGCGATCAATGATGCCCTTTCAGAGCTTGGGATCGCGCAGATCCTTGTGCCCGAGGCGTATGGCGGTCTCGGGCTGGGGCTGCTCGATGCGGCACTTGTTCAGGAAGCGCTTGGCGCGAGCCTTGCGCCGGCACCCTTTATCGGCAATGCCATGGCGGTCAGCGCCCTGATCCGGGGCGGCAGCGTCGCGCAAAAGGACCAATGGTTGGCCCCGATTGCTGCCGGCAAAACCCGTTTCGCCATCGCTGCCAGCGAGTGTTGCGGCGCGCGACCGGGTTCGGGTCTTGTCGAAAGCGCCGGAACCGTCACGGGCCGGTCACTGTTTGTGATCGATCAACCGGGTGCGACACATGTCATGCTCGCAACGAATGACGGGCGGGTGCATATTTCAGACCTCACCGCACACGCGATCAGCGCAAAGCCGATGCGCACCATCGACCGCACGCGCGTGTTTACCGAAATGACTTTCCAGGCAGCCGGCGCCGAGACCCTCGCGGGCGATGCGGGCGCGCAGGCGGCGGCAGAAATGATTGCGACCGGGCGCGTGCTTCTGGCTGCGGATACGCTCGGCGCGGCCCAGACCATGCTTGAAAAAGCGGTCGCCTATGCGATGGAGCGCAAGCAGTTCGGTCGCGTGATCGGAAGCTTCCAGGCCGTCAAGCACATGTGCGCGGAAATGGCGGCAGAAATCGAGCCGTCTCGCGCGCTGGTCTGGATGGCGGCACACAGCGCCGATATGGGCCTGCCCGATGCGCAGGTGCAGGCGTGCCTCGCCAAGTCGCACCTCGCCGAGATCGGCAAGTTTGTCGCCCGCACGGCAACCGAAGTTCATGGCGGCATGGGCTTTACCGACCTTCTCGGCCTGCATTTCTGGTTCAAGCGGATCGGCGTCAACCGGCAATTGCTGGGTGGGCCGCAGCGCGTTCGCGAGGAGGCCGCGCACCTTCAGGGCTGGATCGCCGGCTGATCTCAGACTGAGCGTGTCGGGCAAAATCCATCGACCGCTTTCACTGAAAGTCAATCCTTCTGCTCTATCCATTCCAGAGTGTTCTTCGGGACATGAAAACAAATAGCCGGGCGACCAAAGTTCCGGCGGGTAGATGGAGAAAAATACCATGAATTTGAAGAAAGCCCTTGCTGCGGGCGCAGCTCTGGCAGCCCTGACGGGTGTCCCGGCGCAGGCCTCAATCGTCGACAATCCGCATTTCAAAGTGCTCGGCCTTGTCATTGTCTGGGGCGCTGATGCGTCCGACAATTCCCCGATCGTGTCCGACTTCATTATCGACACCGGAACCGGCACGACGGCAGCGGCATCGGGTGATGCGGACCTGATTACCGGCGATGTCCACACGGTCGTCACCGGCTCACTGACGGCGACGCCGGACGCGCTTGCCAGCGGCAGCCTGCTCGACGTGACCGACCCGACCAGCGGCGGCGTGTTCAGCGACAATGGCACAACCGGCCAGCTCGATGCGGCAGACGCGTTCACCGCTTTCGGTCTTGACGGCTCGACGGATCTCGATCTCGACGAAGGCACGCTGGAATCCAGCTTCTATGTCGCTTCGAACACCGCTTTCGCGATCGATGCCGCAGCCAGCGAAACTGCGGCCACCAATTTCACACTGGCCGATGTCGCGTTCGAAATGTCGGTGACCCAGTCGGGTGATGATGGCCTTGCTTTTGGCTCGGCTGCGCAGTTCCCACATTCGAGCGGCGCAACCGGCGGTGTGTCGGGAACAGTCACCACGCTTGACGACCTGACGACCGCTGCGAACGTGTTCACCGGCGACCAGCGCACAGCGGCCAGCGCGGGTTCCATCGCAGCCCAGTCAGTGCGCTTCGATGTTGCCTACACGCTGGGCGGTACCGATGGCTATGACCTGTCAATGGGTGCCGGCGAGATCGAAGCCGACGTGACCTACACGGTTTTCGTGCCCTGATCCTTGTTCCTTCCCGGAACAAAAAACGGCCCGGTGGATATCTTGTCCGCCGGGCCGTTGCTTTTTCAGCTTGCAGCAGTGGCGAACCCGCCACGATCAGAGCGACTTGACGATGTCCTCGACCATCTTCTTGGCGTCGGCGAGCAGCATCATCGTGTTGTCCTTGTAGAACAGCTCATTGCCGATGCCGGCATAGCCCGAGCCGAGCGAGCGCTTGATGAACAGCACCGTGCGGGCATTCTCGACATCCAGAATCGGCATGCCGTAGATCGGTGAGGTCTTGTCTGTCTTGGCTGCCGGATTGGTGACATCATTCGCCCCGATCACGAAGGCGACATCGGCAGTGGAGAAATCGGAATTGATGTCTTCCAGCTCGAACACTTCATCATATGGTACCTGTGCCTCGGCCAGCAGCACATTCATATGGCCCGGCATCCGGCCGGCGACCGGGTGGATCGCATATTTGACTTCCACACCCTCGGCCTTGAGTTTTTCGGCCATCTCTTTCAGCGCGTGCTGGGCCTGGGCGACCGCCATGCCATAGCCGGGAACGATGATCACCTTCGAGGCATTCTTCATGATGAAGGCGGCATCTTCAGATGATCCGCGCTTGACCGGACGGTCTTCAACGCCGCCGCTCGCGGCAACATCCTCGCCGCCGAAACCGCCGAGAATGACCGAAATGAAGCTGCGATTCATGCCCTTGCACATGATGTAGGACAAGATCGCACCCGATGAGCCGACCAGTGCGCCAGTGATGATCAGCGCGAAATTGCCGAGCGTGAAGCCCAGTGCAGCGGCTGCCCAGCCGGAATAGGAGTTCAGCATCGAGACGACCACCGGCATGTCCGCCCCGCCGATCGGAATGATCAGCGTGATGCCAAGGATCAGCGCGAGCACGGTCAGGCCCCAGAAGGTCCAGCTTGCCGAACCGTTCGACATCACCAGCACGATGACCAGCACGACAATGCCCGCAGCAATCGCAATATTCAGCAGGTGGCGCGCCGGCAGCATGATCGGAGCGCCCGACATGTTGCCGTTCAGCTTGGCAAAGGCGATGATCGAGCCGGTAA
>CAYUEM010000257.1:0-3052 GCA_964442925.1 uncultured Hyphomonadaceae bacterium | reverse complement strand
GCAGACGAGCTGTGTTTTCTCGACATCACCGCCAGTCATGAGGGCCGCGGCACATTGCTGGACATCGTTACCCGCACCGCCGAGCAGTGCTTCATGCCGCTGACAGTGGGCGGAGGTGTGCGCACAGCCGATGACATGGTTGCGCTGTTGCGGGCGGGCGCGGACAAGGTCGCGGTCAATTCCGCTGCAGTGGCGGACCGGGAACTGATTTCCGCCTGCGCGGCTCGCTGCGGGCGCCAGTGCGTCGTGATTGCCATTGATGCGCGCGCGAAGGGCGAGGGCTATGAAGTGTTCACGCATGGCGGGCGCCGGGCAACCGGGATCGGAGCGGTCGAATATGCACGTGAGGCCGCGCAGCGCGGGGCGGGCGAGATCCTTTTGACAAGCATGGACCGCGACGGAACCCGGTCGGGCTTCGACATCGCCATGCTGAAGGCGGTGACGGCGGCTGTGAATGTGCCCGTTATCGCCTCGGGTGGAGCGGGTCGTGCGGAAGATTTCGCGCCGGCGATCCTGGACGGCGGGGCCAGCGCGGTGCTCGCGGCTTCGATTTTCCATTTTGGCGAGGTTTCACTGGCGCAGGCCCGTGCGGCGCTGGAGGCTGCGGGTGCGCCGGTCCGCCCTGATCAACAGGAACTGACATGACCGACAAACCCCTTGGCGGAATGGCCCGGCTGGACGGCGCGCTGAACCATCTGGCGACCGTGATCGACGCGCGTGTTGGCGACGATCCGGAAGCCTCCTACACGGCACGGCTACTGGCGCATGGCCCGCTGAAGTGCGGCAAGAAACTGGGCGAAGAGGCAGTCGAGCTCGCGCTGGCGCTGGCCGCTGAGGGCGACAAGGCGGTCGCCGCTGAGACAGCCGACCTTCTGTATCACCTGTTTGTTGCCCTGCGTTCGCGCGGCGTCACGCTTGATCAGGTCGCCGACGCGCTGATCAGCCGACAGGGGCTTTCCGGTATCGAGGAAAAAGCCCGCCGATAGGTCGCTTGCTCCGCTTCAGGTGTGATCCTTGTCATGGACGGCGTGCAGCTTGTCGATTTCCGTTGCGACTGCGCGCAGCGCATCGCGCATCTGTTTCAGCCCGCCGCCGCGCGAATGATGAATGACCAGTCGGTGCCAGGGCGGGCTTCCAGGCTCCGGCATGGGCCGGACCGCCAGATGTCCCGAACGCGGAAGCGCAGCGCTCAACAGCGCGCCGGACAGGCGAAAACCCGCCGCCGGATTGTACACGCCGTTGCGCGCATCCGCCTCGAATGTGGACTGTTCGCGCCGGGCGACCGCGTTGAACAGCACCGAGAGTTTCGGGCGTTTTGCCTGCGGAATATGTTCCTCGATCACCTGATTGAGCAGGCGCACCCCGCGCAGGGAATAGACATCGGGATGCATCGGCGCGAGCACGCGGTCAGCCGCTTCAAGGCAGCATTTGGTCAGGAAGGTCGCGTTGGGATTGGTGTCAAACACGATCAGGTCATACTGGCTGCGCAAATGCCCGATGGTTGACAGAAAATTTGCCTTGACGGCCGACAAGGCACCGGCATCGGTCGCAAAAGCGTATTTCGAGATTTCGAATTGCCCCGACACCAGGTCGAGCCGGCCAGCAGGGCCATCCTCGCCAATCATCTCATGCACGAGTTCGCGGCGCGGCGCGGGCGTAAAGGGTTCGACCGAAATGCGAGACCAGTCAGCGGCCGGAGACGGCAGCCCACTGGCATGCAGGCGGGATTTCTCGAACAGCGAGATCACGGAACGGTCCTTGGCCGCATGGGCGTCGGCGACGTCCATGTCGAAAAATACCTGCGTAAGATTGTATTGAGGGTCGAGATCGACCAGCAGAACGCGCCGCCCGGTCTCGGCCTGCCAGGCACCGAAAACCTGGCTGGCGATCGTGGTCTTGCCGACACCGCCCTTGAGATTCATCACCGCCATGACCGGGCAGCGCCGACGGTAATGGCGCTGCGCCGCTTCGACCACACCGGCCAATGCGTCGCCCTTCCCTTCCGGATCGACCAGCAGGGACGCAATCTTCGTCTTGAAAAAGCCGGTCAGGCGCGACTTGTCGATCCGATGGGCCAGCAGCGGCACGCCTGCGGCCAGCGCCCGTTCGATATCGGCGCGCACGTCGCGCGATCGCATCGACTGGACCGAGACCAGGATGATGACAACAAACGCCTCATCAATCCTGTGCGCAATGGCCTCACCGCCGTCGCTTTCGCGGTCGGCGGGCGGATACCAGTCGGCAATCCCGGCCTGACGCAGCGCTTCATGCACTTCCAGCAGGCTGTCGAGATCTTCCGGCGCGTGAGCGATATAAGCGTGCGACATGGTGTTTCAGGGCTTCCTAGAATCCTTCGGCGCGGGCCAAGTGGTCAGTAAGTCGAGATCGCCCCGACGGGAAGCCTTGTCAGCCAATTATCACACATCACAATCACAGGCCCGCTTGAGATGTCGGCGTGCCTATGCTTGTTACCCTGCAGTTTGGAGCAAAATCATGACCTGGACCCCGCAGGACTGGCGCACCTTTCCGGCCAGACATATTCCTGAAGACTATCCCGATGCCGCCGCACTGGCCGGCGTCGAGGCGCAGCTGAAGGGGTATCCGCCACTGGTTTTTGCCGGCGAGGCACGTCGGCTGAAGCAGGAGCTGGGACAGGTCGCGCGCGGCGAGGCGTTTCTGCTTCAGGGTGGCGACTGTGCGGAGAGCTTCAAGGAGTTCCACCCCGACAATATCCGCGACACGTTCCGGGTGATCCTGCAAATGGCGGTGGTGCTGACATTTGCTGCGACCAAGCCGGTGGTCAAGGTCGGGCGCATCGCCGGCCAGTTCGGCAAGCCGCGTTCCTCGCCGGTCGAGGTCAAGGATGGCGTGGAACTGCCGTCCTATCGCGGCGACAATATCAATGCGATGGGATTCACGCCTGAAGAGCGTATCCCCAACCCCGAACGCCTGGTCCAAGCCTATTCACAATCGGCTGCCACGCTCAACCTGTTGCGGGCTTTCAGCCAGGGCGGCTATGCCAATCTCGCCAATGTCCATCGCTGGACGCTGG
>CAYUEM010000256.1:0-3079 GCA_964442925.1 uncultured Hyphomonadaceae bacterium | reverse complement strand
GCTTGGCCGGGAAATTCAGGCCGCCGCGCAGGCCGCGATTGCATCGCGGGCAGGCCGGAGCGAAATCGCCACTGACATAGCCGACATGCGCGAAAGGCTGCGGCGAGAGCGGGCGGGCGGTGGCTTGTGGGATGTCAAACTTGCACCCGGCGGTCTGGTCGATATCGAGTTTGTCGCCCAGTTCGGCCAGCTCTCGCTTGGCCGGCCGGAAAATATCCGCGCGACCACGGATGACGCGCTTGCCGGGCTGATCGAAGCCGGCTGGCTGGCGCGCGAGTCGGGAACAACGCTGCGCGATTGCCTGGCCTTTCTGCAGGCCTTGCAGCAGGTGCTGCGATTGGCGGTGGGCGATGCGGTCGAGCCTGCCCAGTTCTCTAGCGGGCTGAAGGACCGTTTGTGCCGCGCGGTCGCGGCCGACGACTTTGCGCAGCTTGAAACGCGCCTTGCCGGGCTGAAACAGGCCGCCGCAGATATCCACCTGCAAATGCTGCCGAAACCCGCGACGGATTCCTGATGCTGGCGCGTTGGTATCTGTGCGGGGGCCAGAAAAAGGAACTGAATGTGATGAAGACAAGTTTCAGGATTGCGGTTGCTGCCATCTCGACGCTGGCAATGGCTGGCGGGCTGGCGGCATATGCTGATCAACACAAGGGCAAGCGCCATGGCGAGCAGCGCTTTGAAGCGATGGACACCGACGGCGACGGTGCAGTGTCACGCGCCGAGGTCGATGCGGTGCGCGCAGAGAGATTTGCAGCCGCTGATGCCAATCGGGATGGCGGCGTCAGCTTCGAGGAAGCCAAAGCCTATCAGGAAGCCGAACGCGAACGCCGGCGCGAAGAAAAGGCGCGCAAGCACTTTGCGGCCATGGACGCGGATGGCGACGGCGTCCTGAAGCCTGAGGAGTTCGGCAATGCGCGCATCGATGCGATGTTCGAGCGCGTCGACGAAGATGGCGATGGTGTGATCACGCAGGCGGAACGCGATGAGATGCGCGACACCATGCGAGAGCGCCGCGGCAAGCGCCATGATAAGCGCAAGCCCAGCGAAGACTGAGACTTCTGCGCGCTGGCCGGGTGCGGGCAGTCCTTTCTGCCACTTCCGCGCCCGGCCAAATGCGCCCATTCTGCACGTCTCGTGTCCGATGCTGATGAAACCGAACAGATCCGCAAAGCTGCGTGCGGTGACCGCCGCGCGCAGGCTGCGCTGGTGCACCGGCACATGCCGGGGCTTTATGCGTTCGCATTGCGGATCCTGCTCAGCCGTGAGGAGGCCGAGGACGTGACGCAGGAGACATTCTTGCGGGCCTGGAAAGTGCTGCCTGACTGGCAACCGCGCGCGAAATTTTCCACCTGGCTCTATCGCGTCGCGCTCAATCTCAGCCGTGACAGACTGCGCAAGCACCGCGAAACCCTGATGCCGGAGTTGCCCGAGCTAAGCGACACCGGGCTGCGGCCCGATCAGGCGCTGGAACAGATACAGGCGGTGGGTGCGCTGGGCGCGGCGATTTCGGCCCTGCCGCAGCGCCAACGCGCCGCGCTGCAACTGTGTGCAATCGAGGGCCGGAGCCAGCAGGATGCGGCGGAAATCCTTGAAATCAGCGTCGATGCGCTGGAAAGCCTGTTGGCACGCGCCCGGCGCAGCCTGCGGCAAACCGTGAATGAGGACAGCGACCGATGAGCGACACACCGATCAGCGAAACCCGCCTGATGGTCCTTGTCGAGGCCTGGGGGCCGGACATCCGCCGCTGGCCACAGGCCGAGCAGACCCAACAGGCACGCGCCGCGCTGGCCGCACCGTCCCCGCAGCTGGCAGCGTGTCTGCATGCGGCTGACCGGCTGCAATCAGCGCTGGACACGTTGGTCATGACCGCGCCACCGCTGGGACTGGCCGAACGCGTGCTTGCCAGTGCGCCGGGCAAACAGCCGCAAGGGCACAAGCCGGACTGGCGGCAGACGGTGCGCGGATGGCTGGCACCGCAAGGCGTGGCCTGGCCGGCGGGCGCGGCACTGGCCAGCCTCGCCATTGGCCTGCTGATCGGGCTGCAGATATCGCCGTCACCGACAGCCACGTCAGCCGAGGATGAGGCGGTCTATTCTGCCCTCGGGCTGCAGGATTATACCGCGCTGGCGCAAGGGGAGTTTGAATGACAGGCACGCCGACACCGCGGCGGGGCTCGCTTTGGCTGTTCGCGTCGCTGATGGTGAACATGTTGCTGGTCGGCCTTGTTGCCGGGCATCTTCTCAGCGGGCAGGGCGGTCGCGCAGACGCGCGCAAAGGCCCGCCGCCACCCGGCGAGGCGCAGATTGCCCGCAGCCTGGTCATGACGCTGGACGCGGCGGACCGCCCGGCGATGCGAAAGGCCCTCCGCGAGGCGATGGGTGCCAATCGCGGGTCCGTCCGGCAAATGCGCGAGGCCCGCGCGGCACTGTCAAGCGCGCTGCGCGCCGAGCCCTATGACGCCGGCGCGGTCGTTGCTGCCTTCGAGCAGCTGCGGAGTGAGGAGCTGCGCTTCAAGACCGCGTTCCAGCAGGCGCTGGCCACGCAGCTGGAAACCCTGACCCCTCAGCAGCGCCAGGCCCTCGCTGAAAGGTTGGAGACGCAGCGCGCAAATCCCCGCCGCGGTCGACGCCAGCACAGGTGAGAGAGGCGGCTGCGGTTCATCCGCCACTCCTCACCGAGGGCAAGGCCGAAGGGCCCCGCTCAACGGGGAAAGATATGAAAGTCAGCATGACATCGTCCCATTTTTTCAGCTCTGCGACTGGCCGACACGGGACAAACTCAATTTCTGAAACCATCGATCCACGCGCCGCGCATTCTTCCTTCTCCCCCTAGCAGGCTGCTGAAAAACAAGGTCACGCGGCCTATCCTTCGAGACGCGGCCGTGCCGGCCGCTCCTCAGGATGAGGAGTTCCGTTGGTTTTCCTCATCGGCGAGGTGCGAGCGAAGCGAGCCTTTAAAGGACGAGGAAAACCTGAAGACGCGTTTTTCAGCAGCCTGCTAGGGCGTTTTCCGACCAAATTGAACCACTTGGCCGCTTGGATTTTTCGTCAGGGCTAGGAGCGTGAAGTCCGGCGATGCG
>CAYUEM010000255.1:0-3094 GCA_964442925.1 uncultured Hyphomonadaceae bacterium | reverse complement strand
GGCATGGCGGAAGTCCATGCCCTCCGGCACCGGCAGGACCGAGCCTTCGTCAACCGCGACCGCCTCGGCATATCCACCACCGGCAAGCAGGGCGCAGACCCGGTCGCCGCGCTTCCAGCGGCTGACATTGGTGCCGACCGCATCAACAATGCCGGCGCATTCCAGGCCCATGGTTTCCGGTGCGCCCGGCGGCGGCGGGTAAAAGCCCTTGCGCTGTATCAGATCAGCGCGGTTGAGGCCGGCAGCGCGGATATCGATCACGATGTCATCAGGCCCGCACACCGGACGCGGCAGGGTCTCAAAGGCCAGCGGCCTGTCCTTGTGGGCGGCGATGGCCTGCATGGTCTGTGTCATCTTTTCTGGGCTGCTCCTTGCATGATTGTGCCATTGTGCGTTTGACCTGTCCCGTAACATGGCGCACCTGCGCGGCAAATTGAAATGGGAGGATCAGAACATGGACGAATTCGAACCGCGTGCAGCAGCCGAAACGCCGCTTGACCGGCTCTCGGTGGACGAACTGGAAGCAAGGATCAGGACGCTACAGGCGGAAATCGAGCTTTGCCGGGCGGAAATCGACAGAAAGATGGCGCAGCGCTCAAAAGCCGATAAACTGTTCGGCGGCGAGGGTTAAAGCCCCGTAAACGCTCGCAAGTGCATCACGAGGGGTGCGGGCGCGCTGTGACGGATCAAGGATCAAGAGGCAAGCAATGGCAGATGAGACACAATCCGGCGGGGCGGGCGCATTCACCGACGGAAAACTGTTCGACCGGGTGTTCGCCGAAGGCATGAACCTTGTCGAACAGACCGCCAGCTATCTTGACGGTCCGGGCCGTGAAGAGGCCAGAACCCTGCCGCGCGAGCCGGGGCTGACCTATGCGGCATGGAGCATGGAACTGACAACACGGCTGATGCAGACCGCCAGCTGGCTGGTGATGCAGAAGGCCGTTCGAGAGGGTGACATGCTGCTGGAAGATGCGCTTGCCCCGAAATATCGCATGGCCCGCGAAGGTGTGGCGCTGGATGCCAGCGCGCAGAGAGGCTGCGGCCTGCCCGAAACCTTTCTCGATCTGGTTGAGCGTTCCGAGGCGCTTTATGACCGGATTTGTCGCATCGATGCGAAACTCTATGGCGAGCGGGAAGACAGCCTTGGCAGTCCGGTCAACCGGCAGATCGAACGGCTGAAACAGGCCGCCGAGACCGGCGCATTCGATCCGCTTTCGGTCTGGCGAAAAGCGCGCTGACAGCTGTGTCTGCGAGCCAGCCTTGCGGCGCGCGCGACTTGCATTAGCGTGTCAGAAATTTTTCGATCGAGGGCAACCGGGAGCAGGGCAGGGCGATGACAAACACGATTTACATCGGTGGCGGCGGACCGCAGCAGAATGAGGCGCAGGCCCTGTTGCTCAACCGCGCCAACCGTCACGGCCTGGTCGCCGGCGCGACCGGGACAGGAAAGACTGTGACCCTTCAGATCCTTGCCGAAGGCTTCTCTGCCCAGGGCGTGCCGGTGTTCTGTTCGGATGTGAAAGGCGATCTCTCAGGAATTTGCCAACCCGGCAGCCCCGAACACAAGCTGCATGAAAAGCTGGTCGCGCGTGCCGATAAGATCAGTTTCGACGATTATGGTTATGGTGCCATGCCGACCGTGTTCTGGGACGTGTTCGGCGAGAAGGGCCATCCGGTGCGGGCCACCGTGGCCGAGATGGGGCCGCTCTTGCTGGCCCGCCTGCTCGATCTCAACGAGACTCAGGAAGGCGTGCTGACCGTCGCGTTCGAATATGCCGATGATGAAGGCATGCTGCTGCTTGACCTGAAGGATCTGCGCAAGCTGATCGCGCATATTGGCCTCGATGAGATCCGCGGAAGGCTGTCGCGTGAGTACGGCAATGTCGCGACCGCTTCTCTGGGGGCGATCCAGCGCCGGCTGCTGGTGCTGGAGCGTGAAGGCGCTGACCTGTTTTTCGGCGAGCCGGCGCTCAAGCTTGCGGACATGATGCGCACCACCCGTGACGGGCGCGGCTATATCAGCATTCTCGACGCGACCCGGCTGATCAATTCCCCGCGGCTGTATTCGACATTCCTGCTCTGGCTCCTGTCGGAACTGTTTGAGGAACTTCCCGAGGTCGGCGACCCGGAAAAGCCGAAACTCGTCTTCTTCTTTGATGAGGCGCACCTGCTGTTTGACGGCGCGCCCGGCGCACTTGTTGACAAGGTCGAACAGGTTGTCCGGCTGATCCGCTCGAAAGGGGTCGGGGTGTTTTTCGTCACGCAGAACCCGCGCGACCTGCCTGACAGCGTGCTGGCCCAGCTTGGCAACCGCATCCAGCATGCCCTGCGCGCCTACACACCCAGCGAGCGCAAGAGCGTCAAGGCAGCGGCCGACAGTTTCCGGCCCAATCCGGCCTTTGACACCCAGCAGGTGATCACCGATCTTGGTGTTGGCGAGGCGCTGGTGTCAGTGCTCGATGCCAAGGGTGTGCCGAGCGAGGTTGCGCGCACGCTGGTCCGCCCACCATCCTCACGCCTCGGCCCGGCGAGCGGGGCGGAACGCAGCGCGGTGCTCGCGGCCAGTCCGGTCGCTGGTCTCTATGATGAGACGATTGATCGCGAATCGGCATTTGAAATCCTCGTGAAACGCGAGCAAGCCGCTGCAGATGAGGCGGAGAAACTGGCGCGCGAAGAAGAAAAGGCCGCGCGCGAGATGGCGCAGAAAAAGTCACGCACATCGACACGCTCGCGTCGTCAGACGCCGGTTGAAGCGGCGACAAAACAGGCCAGCCGCACCTTTGCGCGCGAGATCACGAAATATGTCCTGCGCGGCATCCTCGGCGGGCGGCGAAGGTAGCGCATAGGGTGCATCGCGCGAAGCGATAGGCACCACCGGTTCCCGGCGTCGAAAACGGGGCGCATTTCGGGCCGAAGCGCTCCACGCCTCGCAATCTCCCGCACTTGCGTCATTGCGTGTGACGTCGCAATCTGGCCGATATGAAGCCCGGTGATGGCCGGGCGGGGCTGAGGAGATGCCGCATGAGCGAAACAATGACCGAAACGGGCGCGCAGAGCCTTGTGGGCACGCTGGCCGATCTTGGCGTCAGCG
>CAYUEM010000254.1:0-3105 GCA_964442925.1 uncultured Hyphomonadaceae bacterium | reverse complement strand
CAATAGATATAATCTGACCAGTCTGCGCCTGTGCACCAGCGTTTTGCGCCATTGATGATGATCTCGTCGCCCTCTCGCTGCGCGCGGGTTTCGACGGCTGAAAGATCGCCGCCGACATTGGGCTCAGACAGGCCGTAGCAGAAGAAAATCTCGCCGCGCGCCAGCCTTGGCAGATAGGCCTCCTTCTGCGCTGGCGTCCCGTTTTCGGCGATATTCATCCCGCCATAGAAGGCGGCGTGAATGTAGGGCCCGGCCATGGTCGGCCCGCCCTGGCAAAGCTCCTCGATCACCGCAGCGGCGGCATAGATGTCCTGGCCTGCCCCGCCATATTCCTCCGGGATGGTCAGGCCGATCAGGCCCATCTCCGCGATCTCCTTGAAAAGAGAGCGGTCCCATGTCGCCTCGCGATCCCATGCGATACGCATCTCGCGCGGCATCTTCTCGCCCACCCAGCGTGAGAGTTGCCGGCGGATTTCGGTGACGTGATCGGGTTCGGCGGCGAAAGAGGTGTGGGTCATGGGGAGATGATCTCCAGGTCTGGGAAGTAGGACTTGTAGCGACCCCGGTCATTTGTCAGCAGCGGGACACTGGCGAATTCTGCATCGGCACCGATGAAGAAGTCCGGAAGAGGGCTCGTCTTTGCGCCCCCGGAGCTTCTATACTTCCTGAATGCCAGCGCAGCCCGAAACAGGGCCTCCCTGGGCGATGGAACATGTTCTACCTTGAGGGTTTCCAGCCAGGTCGAAATATCATCAGCCGAACGAAAGCCCGGCGCCAGTTCTGCGAACACAACGTCATTGATCCGAAAATGTTGTGTCTCGCCAAGCCGCTGAAATGTGGCAGATGCAGACTGACCATGGGGCGTGTCGGGGCGCAGGAGGTAGACAAGAATATTGGTGTCAACGTACACCTAGACCTCAGCCCGGTCGCACATCAGTTCCATGTACTCATCGGCGGTCATCCCGCCCCAGTCGACATTGTCCTTTGCCCATTCGACCGCCTTCCTGACCCGCTCCTCATAGCTTTCGTCCTCTTCCGGCGCGCTCGCCCGCCGGATCACCACGTCGCCATCTGGCTCGATTTCGAAGCGCACAGCTTCACCCTCCGACACGCCAAGATGCTTGCGGATTTCCTTGGGCACGGTGACCTGTCCCTTTTGCGTCAGGCGGTAGCTGCGATCTTCGGTATTACTCATGCCCAAAATGTAATACCGTCCCTTCAGCCCGTCAATTCCCGGTCAGGTCCGGCTTGCGCTTTTCCATCACGGCGGCCACGGCCTCGCGCCGGTCTTCGAGATAATTCGACACGCTTTCCCAGCCGACGCTCGCATCCATCAGTTGGGCGGCGAGCGCGCGCAGCGGGATATTGGTGACCGATTTGGTCCAGCGAACGGCCCATTTCGGATTGGCCTGCAGCTTGCCGACCAGTTCAGCGACCTTGGCATCCAGCTGATCGGCCGGCACGGCATAATTGATCAAGCCGAGCGCTTGCGCTTCGGCGGCTGTCAGCAGGTCGCCGGTCATCAGCAATTCCTTGGCCTTGGCATAGCCGATCAGCTGCGGCCAGATCAGCGCGCCGCCATCGCCGGCCACGAGCCCGACCTTGACATGCGGGTCACCGATCTTTGCAGTCTCGTCGGCAATGATGATGTCGCAGAGCAGGGCAATGGTCGCGCCCAGCCCTGCGGCGGCGCCATTCAGGCGGCAAAGGATCGGCTTTTCCATCTCAAGAATGGACATGACGATGCGCTTGGCATCCCAGGCGATGGCGCGGAAGTTGGCCGGATCCTCGATCTGCTGCCTGAACCAGTCGAAATCGCCACCCGCGCAAAAGGCCCGGCCCTGCGCGGTCAGGATGATGATGTCGCTCTCACTGTCGCGCTGCAGGTCCGTGAACACGTTGGCCAGCTCGTCATGCATGGCCGCATCGACGCCATTGACCGGGTTTGCGCCGGAGATGATGGCCGTGAGCACGGCCCCGTCGCGGGTGAATTTGAAGCGGGTGTAGGGGGCGGTGGTGATGTCAAAGGGTGTGGTCATGGATGATCCTTGTCGAGGTAAGGCGGCGGCTGTTGAGCCCGCCAGGAAAGCTCATTCGAGGCCGGGACTGAATCGAAGTGTCCCTGCAGGTTTCTGATCATGAAAGGCCAGCCACTGTATCAATTGCGGTGCCAAGTCCCGATAGGTGAGCTGGCCATCCCCGACAAAACCAAAGCGGCTATAATAGTTTGGATCTCCGATGAGGACGCAACCCAGCGCGTTCCGCCCTTTCAATTTCGAGAGCCCCTCATTGACAAGCGCTGTTCCGATACCGTGACGCTGCCTCGCCGGCGCGACCGATACAGGGCCCAATCCGTACCAGCGAGCAAACTCGTCGTTCAGGAACACTGGCGAAAAGGCAATGTGCCCAACCAATTCTCCGTCAACCATGGCGACCAGCGAGAGGGTCAGGTCTCCGTCGGATCGAAGTTTGTCGATGCAGTCCGCTTCGTCTCCCTGACTGAACGGCATGGGATCGAAGGCGGCTTTCGTAAGACTGTAAATCGCACCGTTTTGACTCGATGTCTGATATAGAATTTCCATGTTTTTCAGCGCTTAATCCTCTCCCACCCGCACCACCCGCCGGCCGAAATTCTCGCCCCTGAACAGGCCACAAAAGGCTTCAGGCATGGCGTCGATGCCGTCGAAACGCTCCTCGGCATAACTCAGCTGTCCGCCCGCAATCATGCGGGCCATACCGTCCAGCGCGACCGGAAACTCGCGCGCGAAATCGAACACGACCAGCCCCTGCATGTTTACCCGGTGGGTGATGAAGGGCTTGGTGTTGACGATGCCGGGGGTCGTTTCCGGTGTCAGATTATAGTCTGCAACCTGCCCGGAAATCACGATCCGGCCATTCAGCTTCATCAGCGGCAGGACGCGATTGACCATGGCGTTGCCGACATTGTCGAACAGGAGATCAACGCCGTCCGGCATGGCGCCGGCGATGGCCGCGTCGAGGTCCGGCGCGGTCTTGTAATTGATCACCGCGTCAAAGCCGGCCTCATGCATGAGCCAGGCGCACTTCTCCTGTGAGCCCGCAACACCAACCACGCACTTTGCGCCC
>CAYUEM010000253.1:0-3107 GCA_964442925.1 uncultured Hyphomonadaceae bacterium | reverse complement strand
GCTCGACCGGCCAGTGCCAGGACCCCGGCAAGGTGTTCAAGGGCAAGAAGATGGCGGGCCAGTATGGTCAGGCGCGGCGCACCGTTCAGAACCTTGAAGTGGTTCGCACCGATATCGAGCGCGGCCTGATCCTCGTGCGCGGAGCAATCCCTGGCCATGACGGCAGCTGGGTTGAGGTTCGCGATGCGGTCAAGAGGGCCTTGCCGAAAGACGCTCCGGCGGGCGGTTCGTTCCGTGCCGGCGGCGAGGGAGCTGAATGATGGAAATTTCTGTCACCACACTTGACGGGAAGTCGGCTGGCAAGGCGAGCCTTGATGCGGCCGTGTTCGGGATCGACGAGATCCGCAGCGACATTCTTCAGCGCACGGTCCGCTGGCAACTCGCCAAGCGTCAGGCCGGCACACACAAGACGCAGACCCGTTCGGAAGTGTCGCGCACGACCAAGAAATATATCCGCCAGAAAGGTTCCGGCGGCGCGCGTCATGGTGCGCGCAACGCGCCGATCTTTGTCGGTGGCAGTGTCGCGCATGGTCCGCGTGTGCGCAGCCACGCCCATGGCTTGCCCAAGCGGGTCCGCCGGCTGGCGCTCGCGCATGCCCTGTCATCGAAGCTGAAGGCGGATGCGGTCATCGTTCTTGATGCGGCTGAGCTTGATGCGCCGCGCACCAAGGCGCTTTCGGTCAAGCTGGCCGGGCTCGGGATCGACAATGCGCTGATCATTGGCGGCATTTCGCTGGATGAGAATTTCGTCCGCGCGGCCCGCAACATCCCGAATGTGGACGTGCTCCCGGTCGCGGGCCTGAACGTCTATGATATTTTGCGGCGCGACAAGTTTGTTGTCACAAAGGGCGCGCTGGAAGGCATCAGTGCGCGTCTTGAAGGCCGGCTTGAGGCGGTTTCGCCGTTTTCCGGGGACGCTTTTGTTGACGATATCCAACTGGTTGACGGTATCGGACCCAAGGCTGCGCGCGAATTGCGGGGCGCAGGGATGGGAACGCTGACGCAATTTGCAGCAGCTTCAGACGCCGACCGTGCGGCTGCGCTGGAAACGCTTGGCATGGTCGAGCGCGCCGCGCGTGAACAGTGGCTGGAACAGGCCCGCGAAATGATCGAAGGCAAGCCACCGCGCGCCCGGGTTGATCGCGACTATGCCGCGCGTCAGCTCGCCAAGCGCCGCAAGGAAGGAAGATAGGTCATGGCTGAAGTGAACATTCAGGACTTCGACACCATTCTTGCGCCGGTGATCACCGAGAAATCGACGCTGGTGGCCGAGCAAAACAAGGTGATTTTCAAGGTTCCGCTGACCGCAACAAAAGATCAGATCAAGGTTGCGGTCGAGAGCCTGTTCAAGGTTGATGTCACCGGCGTCAATACGATGCGGGTCAAGGGCAAGACCAAGCGGTTTCGCGGTGTGATCGGCCGACGCTCTGACTGGAAGAAAGCGATTGTGACGCTGAAGGATGGTCAGTCTGTCGATATGACGACCGGGCTGTAAGGGCGAAAGAGGCGAGACATGGCACTCAAGACATTCAATCCGACATCGCCCGGCCGCCGGCAGCTGGTCCTGGTCGACCGTTCCGGTCTGCACAAGGGCCGTCCGGAAAAGAGCCTGACCGAGGGTCTGACCCGCAAGGGCGGGCGCAACAATACCGGTCGGATTACGGCGCGTCGCATCGGTGGCGGTGCCAAGCGGTTGTATCGCATGGTGGATTTCAAGCGCGCGCGCTGGGACATTTCTGCGACGGTCGAGCGTCTCGAATATGACCCCAACCGGTCGGCTTTCATTGCGCTGATCCGCTATGAGGATGGTGTGTTGAGCTACATCATCGCACCACAACGGCTGGATGTCGGCGATACGGTGATCACCTCGGAAACAGCGGATATCAAGCCGGGCAACACGTTGCCGCTGAAGAATATTCCGGTCGGCACGATCATCCACAATATCGAGATGAAGCCTCAGAAAGGCGCGCAGATGGTCCGCTCGGCGGGCACCTATGCGCAGCTTGTCGGGCGTGAGGCCGGCTATGCGCAGGTGAAACTGGCGTCGGGCGAATTGCGCCGTGTGCCCGATCGCTGCCTTGCAACAGTCGGTGCGGTCTCCAATCCGGACAATATGAACCAGGTTCTCTCCAAGGCCGGACGCAAGCGCCATATGGGCAAGCGCCCGTCTGTGCGCGGTGTGGTCATGAACCCGGTCGATCACCCGCATGGTGGCGGCGAGGGCAAATCCTCAGGCGGTCGTCACCCGGTGACGCCGTGGGGCAAGAAGACGCGCGGACCCAAGACCCGCAACAACAAGTCAACTGACCGGCTGATCATTCGCCGGCGCAATGCGAAACGTTAAGGAGCCGGCGGCATGTCCCGTTCTGTCTGGAAAGGTCCTTTTGTCGACAGCTACCTTCTGAAAAAGGCGGCTGCCGCGCATGAGTCCGAAAAGCGCACCGTGATCAAGACCTGGTCGCGCCGCTCAACGATCATGCCGCAATTTGTGGGTCTGAATTTCCAGGTTCACAATGGCAACAAGTTCATCCCGGTGACGATCAATGAGGAAATGGTCGGTCACAAACTCGGGGAATTTGCGCCGACGCGGACCTATTACGGCCATGGTGCCGACAAGAAAGCGAAGAGGAGATAGCCATGGGCCAGGCGAAAAATCCTCCCCGGCAGGCACCGAACGAAGCGCGCGCTGTTTTGCGGATGCACCGTTCGAGCCCTCAGAAGCTCAACCTGCTGGCGCAGCAGATCCGCGGGCTGACGGCTGAGCGGGCGCTGAATGAGCTGGCGTTTTCGCGCAAGCGTTCGGCCGAGCAGGTGCGCAAATGCCTGCAGAGCGCGATCGCGAATGCCGAGAACAATCATGATCTCGACATCGACAGTCTCGTCGTTGCCGAAGCGCATGTCGGCAAGAACCTCGTGATGAAGCGCATCCGCGCCCGCGCCCGCGGGCGTGCCGCGCGGGTCGTCAAGCCGTTCTCGCAGATCACCATCGTTCTGCGCGACACATCAATCGGCGCGGATACGGAAGCGGAGGCTGCCTGATGGGACAGAAAATCAACCCGATAAGCCTGCGACTTGGCATCAACCGCACGGCGGAAAGCCGCTGGTAT
>CAYUEM010000252.1:0-3158 GCA_964442925.1 uncultured Hyphomonadaceae bacterium | reverse complement strand
CCCGCTCGATGGCGGTGATGACGAACTGGGGTGCGCTGAACTTCTTCATCCTGTTTTACAACATGTTCACGATCATCCTGTCGCTGATGTCGCGCGATTAGCGCAACGCCAGATTTCCGGATCCGGCACGAAGGCCCTGCGGAGTAAACCTCCGCAGGGCTTTTTCGCGCAAAAGTGGCTGATAGCCGAACATTGCAACAATCCCATCAAGTCAAATTTCACCCTGTGTTCCTATGCTGTCGGAAAGGCCAATGCGGGAACCGATGATGCTGGGACTGAAATTCGACTTCTGGAGAAAAAGCGGCAAAGCGGGACAAGCCGAACCTGTCGCAAAACCCGAATATGTGATTGCACGGCTCAATTCGCGCACCCAGCCAATCGATCGCGGCGCGTTCTATGAAGATCCGCTGATCAGGATGCTGGAGTCGCGCGGTTTCGGTAAAGTCCTGGGCGGGGCACGCAACTTGCCGATGAGCCGGCTGGCATTGAGTTCTGCGATATCGAAATCGCACTCGACAGCTTGCAGGCCGAGGCTCTCGCACATGTTGTCCTGACCCTTGAGCGCCAGTTTGCGCCGAAAGGCTCAAAACTGATTATCGAGAAGTCGGGGAGCGAAATCCCGTTTGGCCGGCATGAAGGACTTGGCCTTTTTCTCAACGGGACAGATCTCGATGACACGGTCTATGCCGGCTGCGCCATCAACCATGTCATCACCGAATGCAACCGCCGCCTCGGCAAGACGGGAGCTTATCGCGGCTACTGGCAGGGAGATCGCGAAACGGCCTTGTATTTCTACGGCACTTCATATGCGGAAATGGAGCGATTGCTCGTTGATTTTCGCGCAACCTATCCGCTGTGCGAAAAGTCCCGGATCGAGCAGGTCGCCTGAACCCGTTCAGGCCTTGAGCTTGTAGCCGGAACGGAACATCGCCCACACGCCAAAACTGGCCAGCAGGGTCAGCAGGCCAGCAACCGGCACGCCGACGGCAAGGTTGGAATTGGAAACGCCGAGAAAGCCATAGCGGAAGCCGTCGATCAGGTAGAAAAACGGGTCGAAAAGCGCCAACGTATAAAACGGTTCGATCATCACCTTGATGTCGTAAAATGTGCCCGATAGAAATGTCAGCGGCACGATGACAAAATTCGTGATCGCGGCGAGATGGTCGAACTTGTCAGCCCAGATCCCGCCCATCGCGCCGATCGCGCCGAGCATAACCGCCGCGCATGCACCAAAATACACCACCGCCCAAAGGTGGACGATATTCAGGCTGGCCAGACTGTCGACCTGCACCTGTCCGAGTGTCAACAGCCAGATCAGCTCCCCGGAAAAATGGATCGCAATCCCTGCAATCAGTGCAACAAGAATGCCCCGTGTGGCCGCACCGGCGATGAAGCCGACGGTCAACTCCAGAGGCGAAAGCGGTGGCATCAGGAAATCAACCTGACTGCCCTGCACCTTGGATATGGTCAGTGAAGAAGACGTGTTTTGAAAAGCATTCTGCAAAATCGCCATCACGACGAGACCCGGCGCGAGGAAATTGTTGTAGATCAGGCCCTCGAAATCCCCGGTCAGCTGGCCCCGGTCGCCGAAGGCCAGCTTGAACACGGTCATGAACAGCAAGGTCGTGATCACCGGCGCAAACAGGGTCTGCATCCAGACCTTTATGAACCGTCCAACCTCGCGCTTGTAGAGCGTCCACAGGCCAAGCCCGTTGAACAGTCCATATTCGCGCGGCCGTGCCATGCCAGCCGCAAAGTCTTCCGCCCCGGTCGGACTTTCGCCCACGCCGGCTTCATTGATCAATGTGTCGCTCATGGCCTCCACACATAGGCCGCCATGCCCGCCCTGACGAGCCCCAATCTCGCGGCCCTGCGCTGACACCATATCTGGAAAGCTGTGGAACTTCTGCCGCCGCATGTTGTGTTTCGTTTCGCTTCAGATACGATATATGGACTTTGAGGGGGTGGCAGAAAACGAGCCGCCACAAGATATGGTAGCTGCCGGGATGGCAGCAAGGAGAGCTGACATGGCGTGGACAGACGAACGCGTGGATATTCTCAGGAAATTGTGGACCGAGGGCCATTCGGCCTCGCACATTGCCAGGACGCTTGGCGAGGTGACCCGAAATGCGGTGATCGGCAAAGTCCACCGGCTTGGCCTCAGCGGTCGTGCCACACCTTCACGGCCGGTCAAGCGTCCGCCGCGGCTGGCCCGTCCCAAACCAATCGTGGCCAATGAAACAGCCGTGGCGGCCACCGATGCGACAACGGCAAAAGCTGATCTGCCCGACGTGCAGGCCCGCTCGCAATCCGGTCAGTTGCAACCTGTCCGGCTTGAGAACGGAGAGAAGGCGAACGTCCTCAATCTTCAGGCCTCAATGTGCAAATGGCCGATTGGTGACCCGGCCGATCCGGAATTTGCCTTTTGTGGCCGGCACGCAAAAGGCGGCCCCTACTGCGCCGAACACGCAAAGATCGCGTTCCAGCCGGCGCGCAAACGCGAGCGAAAGCGCAACGAGGACCGCGATTATATCCCGCGCATCGCTGGCTGAGTTTCGCAACGCCCAACGCCAGTCCTGCCCGGCCTGATTGCCGGGCAGTTCACGTCGCGTCGGCAGATCAGATGCGCCGATCATGCCGGCGCTGTGTCGCAAACGCAAAGCGCCCATAGCCAAGCTGCGCGGTGAGGTGTATGTGCGCCGCAGCACAAACCGACTGCCGCAAACGAAAAGCCCTCCCGAAATGTCAGAGACCACGTCCCTTCGCAACATCGCGATCATCGCCCATGTCGACCACGGCAAGACCACTCTGGTCGACGAACTGCTCAAACAGTCCGGCACATATCGCGAAAACGCGCAGATTACCGAACGGGCAATGGACTCCAATGATATCGAGCGTGAACGCGGGATCACCATCCTTGCCAAGACCACTTCGGTTGTCTGGGGCGACACGCGGATCAACATCGTGGACACGCCCGGCCACGCTGATTTTGGCGGCGAGGTCGAGCGCATCCTGCACATGGTGGATGGTGCAATTGTTCTCGTCGATGCCGCGGAAGGGCCGATGCCGCAGACGAAATTTGTGGTCTCAAAAGCGCTCAAGATCGGCCTGCGCCCGATTGTGGCGGTCAACAAGATCGACAAGGCTGAAAGTCGCCC